>JBBSFT010000126.1:0-8298 GCA_038254845.1 Gemmatimonadales bacterium
GGGGCCGCGCGGCGCGTGGCCGAGATGGCGGCGTCGCTTGCGCACTGAAATCAGGAGCAGATCGGAGCTTCCGCTGAAGCTCAAAATTTCCATTCTCGCTGGCGGAAGCGCATTGAGGGCACTCTCGGCCACATGGCGGTACCGCGTGCTCAATGATTCGCCGGTGCGGCAGCTGAGAACGGATGGCACTCCGATTCTGTTCGCGCTCTGGCACGGGCAGATGCTTCCCCTTCTCTGGCATCATCGCCACGAAGGAGTCGCAGTTGTCGTCAGCGAGCACAGCGATGGTGAAATCATCGCGCGAATTCTTGAGTGGATGGGATATCGACTCATTCGTGGATCGACGTCGCGAGGGGCTGACCGCGCGCTGCTCGGAATCGTAAAGACACTGAAGCGTGGCGAGGATGTCGCGATCACCCCCGACGGACCACGCGGACCGGCGGGCAAATTTGCGCCAGGGGCTGTCGTTGCAGCGAATCGCGCAGGCGCGCCGATTATCCCGGCGCTGGCGTACGTTGACAGGGCGTGGAAGCTTTCGAGCTGGGATGGATTCATCATTCCGAAACCATTTGCGCGGATAACGGTGTCGTACGGACCGCCGTTGCGCATCAACGCACCAACGACGCGGGACGCAGCAGCGTACGCTCCGCATCTCGAGCAGATGATGGGCGAGGCATTCGCCGCGGCGTGCGTGTAGCGGAAGAAATCTGGACCGGAAGCAAGCCTCGCGACCGGCTGGGACGCGCGGTTCTTGCTCCGTTCGAGGTTGTGTATCGCGGAGTTGTCGCGGTGCGATCAGAATTGTACGACAGGTCGATTCTTGCCGTTCTCCCATCATCCATTCCGGTCGTTAGCGTCGGGAACCTCACGGTCGGCGGAACCGGGAAGACGCCAGTGGCGAGCTGGATTGCGCGCCGGCTCGCCAACGACGGGATGACACCGGCGATCGTGCTTCGCGGCTATGGCGGTGACGAGGTGCTCGTGCATCGCGAGCTGAACCCGGCATTGCGCGTGATTGCCAATGCGGATCGAGCCGGGGCAATCGAGATTGCCGCCGCCAACGGGGCGACGGTCGCCGTTCTCGACGACGCGTTTCAGCACAGGCGCGCGAAGAGAGACGCTGATATCGTGCTGGTCAGCGCTGACGACTGGACCGGTCGCGTCCGGCTCTTGCCAGCGGGACCATGGCGCGAGCCATTGTCGGCGGTGGGGCGTGCATCCCTCGTGATCGTGACGCGGAAAGCCGTAGAACAACGCGTCATTGACGACGTGCTTGCCGAGCTCACGCGACTTGCACCGGATGTGCCGCGGTCGGTTGCGAAGATATCGCCAGCTGGTTTCAATCGGGTCGACGACAGGTCTGAAGTCCGCCCCCTCGCTGCGGCATCAGGCGCACGGGTGCTGGCTATCAGTGCAATCGGAAATCCGGCCGCCTTTGCGGCGCAGCTTCGAGGGCTCGGCGCCAGCGTGACCGAGCGTGTTTTCGCCGACCATCATGCATTTTCGCCCGGGGATGCGGCTCGACTGGCCGGAGAGTCGGCACGCTTCGGGATGACCGTCTGCACTCTCAAGGATGCGGTAAAACTCGGTTCACTGTGGCCTGCCGAGGCACCTGCGTTATGGTATGTTTCCCAGTCGATAACGGTCGAAGCCGGCGCTGCCGCCGTCGACATGCTGCTCGCGAATATTGAATCGATCAAATCATCCTGACCAAACTGAGTCCGGCGCGCAGTTCGCCGGATTTCGCTCAATTTCACCAATGGCTACTGAACTTCGCCCTCCAACCAGCACAATAGTTCGGCCTGACAAGGACACATTCCTGAACGAGGACAACCCGTTCGAGGCGATGATGCTTCGCTTCGATCGCGCCGCTGAGCTGCTCGATCTCGAACCCGGCCTCTACAAGGTTCTTCGGCATCCTGAAAAACAGATCATCGTTTCCATTCCTGTTACGCGGGATAACGGCGAGGTCGAGGTCTACACCGG
Organism: Gemmatimonadales bacterium; assembly: GCA_038254845.1. GTDB lineage: Bacteria > Gemmatimonadota > Gemmatimonadetes > Gemmatimonadales > Gemmatimonadaceae > UBA4720. The sequence continues at coordinate 1,987 of JBBSFT010000126.1, forward strand.
CTACCGCGTTCTCTACAACACGTCGCGCGGGCCAGCCAAGGGTGGAATCCGCTTCGACATGCAGGTCACGCTCGAGGAAGTGAAGGCGCTTGCCGCGTGGATGACATGGAAATGCGCCGTCGTGAATATTCCGTTTGGCGGTGCGAAAGGTGGTGTCGTGTGCGATCCCGATTTGATGAGCGTGCACGAGCTCGAACGGTTGACGCGCCGGTACACCGCCGGAATCATCCAGATTCTTGGGCCTGACTCGGACGTTCCCGCGCCGGATGTCAACACGAATGAGCGGGTGATGGCGTGGATCATGGACACGTACTCGATGCATGTCGGTCACACGACCACTGCAGTTGTCACCGGCAAGCCCGTCGAAATGGGTGGCTCGCTCGGGCGGCGTGAGGCGACGGGCAGGGGCTGCATGCTCGTCACGAAGGAAGCGCTTGCCCATCTCGGGATGCCGGTCGAGGGTACGACGGTGGCCGTGCAGGGCTTTGGCAACGTCGGATCTGTCGCCGCCCGGCTGCTGCATCATGAAGGTTGCCGGATTGTGGCGATCGGTGACCGGCACATATCGATCTACAACAAGGAAGGCATCGACGTTGACGATGCGATCGCTCACGCGGCGAAACATCGATCACTGGACGGATACACGAAGGGCGACGTCATCAGCGGCGCCGATCTGCTGACGCTTGATGTTGACGTGCTCCTGCCCGCGGCGCTCGAGAATGTCATCACCACGCGAAACGCTGGATCGGTTCGCGCGCGGATTATCTGCGAGGGTGCGAACGGACCGACAACGGCGGCGGCTGATTCGATCCTCGACGAGAACGGCGTATTTGTCATCCCCGATATCCTCGCGAATGCCGGCGGCGTCACTGTCTCGTACTTCGAGTGGGTGCAGGACAGAGGCGGATATTTCTGGACCGAGCAGGTTGTGAACGAACGGCTTCGGGACATCATGGTGAACAGCTTCCAGGATGTGCTGGCACTGTCCACGAAGCACAAGGTGAACATGCGAACCGCCGCGTACATGCTGGCGATCAGCCGGGTGGCGACCGTTCATCGGCTGCGTGGCATTTACGCCTGATGCGGGTGACGGTCGCTGCCGTCGGGAAGCCGCGGAATGCGGCGCTGGCGGCGGCGATTCACGACTATGAGTCTCGGGCGGCGCGGTATTGGCCGCTCGACGTTCATGAAATTCGCGAAGAGCGAGCAACCGGTGGCGACGGCGATACTTCGCGCGCTCGGGAAGGGTTCCGCCTGCTCGACAAGGCCGGTACCGCGCGGATCGTTGCCTGCGACCCCGGCGGGGAAAACTATTCGTCAGAGGAATTCTCCGCCTGGCTTCAAGCCGAGCGAGAGAAGGACAGGGATACGGCCTTCGTGATCGGCGGAGCGTATGGGCTGTCGAGCGACGTTCTCGAGAAAGCCTCGATGCGGATATCACTCGCCCCGTGGACCCTTCCTCACGAGCTCGCCCGACTCGTTCTGGCTGAGCAACTGTACCGTGCCGGGTCGATCGTGCGCGGCGAGCCGTACCACAAGTGAGCTCGCGTAATGTCTGAGTGGTTCGAGTCGTGGTTCGGTGAGGATTACGTTGCGCTTTATCCGCATCGCAACGCCACCGATGCCGGACGAGCCGTGGAGCTGATCGAACGCGTCGCTGGCGTGCCGAAGGGCAAACGCGCACTCGATCTCGCGTGCGGCGCCGGCCGCCACTCAAAGGTACTCGCTGAGCGATGGTGGACGGCCGGACTGGATCTCTCGGAAGTCTTGCTCAAGCTCGCAAAGCGTGAACAGATCGATGCGGCGCTCGTCCGTGGTGACATGCGCGTGTTGCCATTCCGGAACGGCGCGTTCCAGCTTGTCGCGAACCTGTTCACGAGCTTCGGCTATTTCTCCGATGATGAGAGTCATCTCCATGTCGTGAGAGAAGTTGCGCGAGTCACTTCATCCGGCGGCACATTTGTACTGGACTTTCTCAACACGGCGCATTTGCGAGAAACGCTCGTGCCGTATGATGAGCGGGAAATCGGAGATCGTGTCGTCGAACAGCGACGATCGATCTCCGATGATGGTCGCTACGTTATAAAGCGAATCTGCATTCGAGGAGTACCTGACAAGGAGTACGTTGAGCGTGTGCGGCTATTCGAGGCGGGAGATCTGACGTACATGCTCACGACTGCAGGGTTTACTGTGTCACACGCATTCGGCAACTACGATGCGACCCCGCTCTCTGACGAATCACCCCGGACGATTTTGTTCGGGACGAGAAACTGACCGTGCGTGTCATCAGCACGCCGATCGCTGGGTCGGGACTCACGCGAATTGGAGTGCAGGAGTCCTCGTCGTCACGATGGTTCGCGCCGGTGCCGGCTTCACCCGGCGAGTGGCGAGCGCGCGCCGGTCGGATTCGCGATGCCCTTGTTCACGAGGACTGGCTGGCCGTTCTGGACTCGGGGTTCGATGCTTCGGGGCCCGCTGCGGGACGGTTGGAACGGGCATCGTCATCGGGGTTTGCTGTCACGACAGGACAACAGCCGGGGCTCTTTGGCGGTCCACTCTACACCTGGTGGAAAGCGTTGACGGCATTGGCGCTCGCCGACCGACTCGAGAGAGAGACGGGCTTGCCCGTTGTTCCGATCTTTTGGGCCGCCACGGACGACTCGGATTACGCTGAAGCCGCGTCAACGGTGATTGCGACGGCGACGGGTTTCGAAGAGCTCACACTACCTCCCCACGCTGACTCCAGTATTTCTCTCGCCCGCGTTTCACTCGGCGACGTGTCGAGTCAATTCGAGCGGTTGGCCGCCGCAACCGGGTCGGCTCCGAACCGGGGAATTCTGGAGATTCTGCGTCAAACCTATTCCGGAAGTCACACCACTCTGGGATCCGCTTATGTAGCGCTGCTTCGTGAAGTTCTCGGGCCGCTCGGTATCGCGGTGATCGATGCATCGCACCCGGCTGTGCGCGCGGCGTCGCTTCCGGTTTTGCATGATGCACTCGCGAAGGAAGCCGGCATTGAAGCATCGCTGATGTCACGTTCTGATGAACTCAAGGCGATGAAACTGTCACCTCAGGTCAAGCTGGTTAGAGGACGCACGCTCGTATTTTCAGAAGGAAACGGACAGCGCGACCGGATCCGCTCAGTCGATGCCGCTGATATGGCCGATGCGGCATCAGCGGACACCAGTGACCTCGGGCCGAACGTGCTGCTCCGGCCGATTGTCGAGCGGGCAATTCTGCCGACGGTGGCATACGTCGGCGGCCCTGCCGAGATTGCGTATTTCGCTCAGGTTACGGCCGTCGCTGACGCGTTGAATACTCCTGCGCCCATCGTCGTTCGGCGCTGGTCGGGAATGGTTGTCGAGCCGCGAATTGAGCGGATTCTTTCACGCTACGCCGTTGACGTCGCCGATCTGCGTGATCCGCACGCTGTCGAAACAAGGCTGGCGCGGGAATCGCTTCCATCCGGGCTCGTGGATCACATCGCGGACTTTCGCAAATCCGTTGCTGACTCGATGTCCGCGTTGTCGGAAGCCGACGGTGCAGGCCTTGTGCCGCCTGCGGTTCTCGATGGTGTTACCGGAAACATCGGTCACCGGCTCGATCGGCTCGAGCGTCGCTACATTGCGGCGGTCAAGCGAGACGGAAACGAGGCGTTGCGTGAGATAGCGATCGCACGAGGAGCCCTGTTCCCCGGCGGATCGCCGCAGGAACGATCGCTCAACGGAATTCCTCTGTTCGCGCGGTATGGCGACGACCTGATGGCGGCGGTGATGCCCGAAATCCGAACGCACGCCGACTCGATTTAGTGGACACCGAGAAGAGCAGGAGCGCAGCGTTCTTTGTCGGTGCCGGAATTTTTCTCAGTCGCATCGCTGGTCTGCTTCGGCAGAAGGTGTTTGCGCATTACTTCGGGCTTTCCCTGGCCGCTGATGCATTCAACGCGGCGTTCCGGATCCCGAACCTCCTCCAAAATCTGTTTGGTGAAGGAGTTCTGTCGGCGTCGTTCATTCCCGAGTACGCCGGGCTTTTGTCTCGCAAGAACGATGAGGATGCGACACGACTTGCTGGCGCGGTAATCGGCGCGCTGGCGGTCGCCGCAGCAGTCATCGTTCTTGCGGGCGTGCTGCTCGCGCCTTCGCTGGTGGCGGTGATCGCTCCGGGATTCACCGGCGAAAAGCGCGCGCTCACCGTGCAGCTCACGCAGATTCTCTTTCCCGGCGCCGGCCTGCTCGTTTTCTCCGCCTGGTGTCTCGGGATCCTCAATAGTCATCGCAAATTCTTCATCAGCTACACTGCGCCGGTGATCTGGAACATCGCGATGATCGGCGCGCTTGTCGGATTCGGGTCGGGCACGCCATTGCCGCATCTCGTTGCGATCCTCGCGTGGGCGTCAGTGATCGGGAGCGCGCTTCAATTCGCCGTTCAACTGCCGGCGGTCTTCCGACTGGTACCCGGAGTGCGGCCACGTCTCGACTTCAAATCTCCGAGCTCGAGGTCGGTCTTCCGTAATTTCATCCCGGCGTTTGTTGGGCGGGGTGTCGTGCAGATCAGCGCGTTTATCGATGCCTTCATCGCCAGCTGGCTGCCGAACGGCTCGGTTGCCGCGCTGGCGAACTCGCAGACCCTTTATACACTGCCTGTAAGTCTGTTTGGCATGGCTGTTTCCGCCGCCGAGCTTCCGGTGATGTCGAGCGCCGTCGGGACGACTGAAGAGGTTGCGAATTATCTCCGCGGAAGGCTCGATGGCGGACTCGAGAGAATTGCATTTTTCATCATCCCATCGGCGGTTGCATTCGTCGCGCTTGGCGACGTTCTCGCCGCAATCCTGTTCGAGTCGGGACGGTTTACACGACGCGACAGCGTGTGGGTGTGGCAGGTCCTCGCCGGCTCGACAGTTGGCCTTCTCGCGTCAACCTGGGGCCGCCTCTATTCGTCGACATTTTACGCGCTCCGCGATACGCGGACCCCGCTCAACTTTGCCGTCGTGCGAGTAGTTCTGACGAGCATTCTTGGCTACGCTGCCGCGCTCTATCTTCCCCGTGCGCTTGGGCTCGATGCGCGACTGGGAGTGGCCGGCCTGACCGCGACTGCGGGGATCGCCGGTTGGGTCGAATACTTTCTGTTGCGGCGGGCGATGGCGAAGCGCATCGGGCCGACGTCGGTATCTGCGGTCTACACGCTGAAACTCTGGCTCTCGGCGGCAGCGGCAGCAGCGGTGGCGTGGGGTCTGAAGTTCGCCCTCAGCGGCAATCACACCGTCATCGTGTCGGTCACCATTCTCGCGGGTTATGGAATCGCTTTCCTTGGAATCACCACGCTGATCGGCATCCCGGAAGCGCGTGCGATGACGTCCCGACTCCTCAGGCGAGCAAGCTAGGATCGACCCTTCCGTAAGTTGGTATTATTAGGGAATGATTCTCGTCGTACCGAACGCCGTTTCTTCCAAGCTGCCACATCTCCCTGACGGCCCGGGTGTGTATCTGTGGAAGGCCGCTGACGGTCGGATCCTATATGTAGGAAAAGCGAAGCGCCTTCGGTCACGCGTGCGCAGCTATTTCGCCCAGGATCATTACGCGAGCCCGAAGACCCGCCATCTCGTTAATCAGATCGCCGACCTCGAGACCATCGTCGTGCCGTCTGAAGCGCACGCGCTGATTCTCGAAGCGAATCTCATCAAGGAATATCGTCCGCGATTCAACATCGCGCTGCGCGACGACAAATCGTATCCGTACATCAAGGTCACCATCCACGAGGCGTTTCCACGCGTCTATGTGACCCGCCAGCTTCAGAATGATGGAGCGCGCTATTTCGGCCCGTACACCGACGTCGGATCGATGCGCCGCGCGCTCAACGTGGTGAAACGAATCTTCACCGTGCGGTCGTGCAACTACGACATGCCGGCGGAGATGCCCGAGCGGCCCTGCCTCGACTACTTCATCAAGCGCTGCAAGGCCCCGTGCATCCTTGCGCAAAGCCAGCAGGATTATCGATCGATGATCGACGAGGTCATCCTCTTTCTCGACGGCAAGCCGCAGGAGGTTGCACGCCGCATCCGTGACAGGATGGCGAATGCGGCAGAGTCGCTCGACTTCGAGCGGGCCGCCGAGCTGCGCGATGCGTTGAATCACGTGTCGAGAATGGAAGAGCCGACCGTCGTCCTCGAGGTCGAAGGTGGCGATCGTGACGTCGTCGGCTATGCGCGCGACGCCGACGATGCGTGCGTCGTGCTGATGCGGGTGCGAGGTGGAAAGCTGCTATCGAGGGAGCACCGATTTCTCGAGAACATCGAAGGTGAAGCCGATGCCGCCA
>JBBSFT010000127.1:0-8174 GCA_038254845.1 Gemmatimonadales bacterium
TCATCAAGGCGGGCTACGATGGTCAAATAGCTCCATTAGTCTATTCCCTCATTCGTGTAGCAGCGCTGGTTCTATTCCCGCTTCTGGCGTTTTTGCTCCTCAGAAATGCCACCTTTTCGCAGGTCGTGGTAGGATTAGGCGCAGCGATATTCCTTGGATTGTTGCTGCCTCCATTGGTCCTTTTCAGGCTCGAGGCTAACAGACAGTATCGCATCCGGCGCGCTCTCCCCGACGCCCTCGACCTCCTTGTCGTATGCGTTGAAGCTGGCATTAGTCTTGACGCTGCAATCCTCCGGGTCGCAAAGGATCTGCTGTTGGTGCACCCCGCGCTCGCGGGAGAATTGCTCGTCGTAAGTCGGAAGACGAACGCTGGCATGACGCGAGAGGATGCGTTGCGCGGTTTATGGGATCGAACTGGGGTGGATGAAGTTCGCGCCCTGGTTGCCAGCTTGCTGCAAAGCGAGAGGTGGGGGTCGAGCTCAGCGCGGGTGCTTCGAGTGTCAGCGGAAACACTTCGAACAAAACGGCGCCAGTACGCACAGCGGAAAGCGGCGATGGCACCGGTAAAGATGATCGTTCCGATGGCGCTTTTCATCTTTCCCGCTCTGTTCGTCGTGATTATGGGTCCCGCAGTTATTCAAATCGTTTCCACCTTAAGGGGTCCGTGACGTGACGCCCCTCCACAACCGTGTGACACCGCCGATACGAACGTTTTACAGTTCCGAAGAAGGGGCAGCCATGGTTGAATTTGCAGTTGCTGGCGCGGTATTTCTGTTGATCTTCCTGGGCATACTCAACATCGGCCTGACCGTGTGGGAACGGAACAATTTGACCTATGCGGCTCGTGAAGGGTCGCGTTATGCAGTTGTTCGCGGCGCTAATAGTCTTCAAACGGCGAGTCCCACGATGGTCGCTAATTATGTGAAGGGCCGCACGCAACTCAACCCCAGCGGGCTGCGAGTCTACACAACGTGGAATCCTACAGACAAGAAACCAGGATCGATCGTGTCCGTGAGTGTCGCTCGCGATGTGCCGCGGCGAGGTCCATTCCTGCCCGCTCACACCGACAGCGTGACGTCAAAACTCATCATTTACTACTGAATGATGGTGGAAAGGCAAACTGGACCGAATGAGGAAGTACCAATGCCAAAGTGTCCAAGGCGCGTTTTTGGAAATCACTGTCGCAAAACCGGTGCGGCGGCGGTCGAGCTTGCGGTGGCCATACCAGTTCTGTTGTTGCTACTGATAGGGGTTGCCGAATTTGGCCGCATCCATTTTGCTTCGATAACGGTCGCGAACGCTGCGCGGGCGGGAGCGCAGTATGGCGCCCAGAGCACTGTCACAAGTTCAGATATCGCAGGGATGAATCAGGCCGCGCGCGATGAGGCGGCGAATATTGGTTCGATAACAACAACAGCAGGCAGTTTTTGCGCTTGCAACGATGGATCCGCACCGACGGGAGGCTGCTCGGGTACTTGCGCCGGCTACGGGCAGGCCCCGATCTTCGTCACAGACACCGTAAGGTTGAATTTTCCATTCATTATCAAATATCCTGGACTGCGCTCGGCCATTACGCTTCAGAGCGTTGCTGTTTTCCGCGTTCAGTAGATACCGCCGTCATCACGTTTTTTGGGAGGCCTATGCTCACAACCGGCTCTGAGTTCAATCGAGGAGAGGCTGGCTTAACGTTCTGGCGGCGGCGGAACGAACGTCGCGGTGCCATTCTGGCTCTCGTTGCCGTTTCAACAGTCGGCTTTCTGGCACTTGTCGCACTCGTCATCGACGTGGGACATATGCAAAGGGAAAGACGGCGGATGCAAACTGCTGTAGATGCCGGCGCCCTTGCGGGTGCATTCGAGATTTCGAGGGATCAGGCGCTGTCGCCCACCAAAGCCCTGGTTGAGGGCTCCGTAAGGAGAGAGGCGAAGCGCAACGGTTTCGAAGACGGAGTAAGTGGAACCATCATACCCTCCGATTCAATAGTTTACCCGGCAACGGGTGCAACCTACAACGGAAATGCGTTCGTAACTGTTACCATTGAGCGATCGGTACCGACGACGTTTGCGCAGGTGCTCGGTAAGCAATTCGTTACTGTGAAAACCCGAGCCACCGCTGGTGTCGTGAGAGCAGAATTTTGCTTTATCGTGTTGAATGAGGGAGGTAGTGGCAGCAAGCCGCCGCTATGGGTGGGGAGCTCGGCCACGCTCACCGGGTCGGGCTGTGGCATTCAAGTCAATTCAACCAATTCTCCCGCTGCCACAATTACCAACAGTGCCACGGTTAGCGCGCCATTTCTGGGCGTCAGCGGCGCCACCATCGCTAATTCCGGAACGGTCACACCTTCCACGAAGCTGATAACCAACACGCCGAAAATGCGCGATCCCTTGCTCTCGATAACGCCCCCGACCGTCCCCAACACATGCGATTACGGGTCGGAAACCGGGGGCCTTCCCATTTCTGGAACGATCACACTGAAACCGGGGACTTATTGCGGCGGCATTATATCGAAGGGCGGTGCTAATATCACTTTCAGGCCTGGAATTTATTATTTAAGGGGAGGAGGAATGGACCTCAGCGGAAGTAATCCTACGGCGACGGGTTTGGGCGTTACGTTTTACAACACGGCTCCCCCGGCAGCCACAAAAACAAAGGATTATACGTGGGGTCCCTTTTATCTCCAGTCTGGTGGGTCATCGATGGATCTGCACGCCAACACTGACCCGAGCAATCCTCTTGCAGGCATCCTTTTCATGTCTGATCCCGCGGCTCCTTACATGGTGAATGTGTTCAAGGCTAACTCCACTACGATACTCGATGGAACTGTGTACTTTCCCACGGGAATGGCGTCATTTCAGAGCAACAGCACTTTTACCTTCAACGGGGCTCTCATAGCTTACGACGTAGAACTATTGTCAGGCGCTCAGGTAACCTTTACCGGTTACGGCGGCGGCGTGCAGTTCTACCCATTGAAACGCCCGACGATTGTAGAGTAGCGAGCACTCTGCGCTTCCCAGGCAGATCTTCCTTTCGTTGGTGTTTCGGGTGATGTAGCGGCAGCACTCATTTACAAACCACGCCTGCATGATTCTCTGCCGTTTCTTCGACGAGCAGCTCGCACAGGCGAGCTACATTGTCGCCTGCGACCACTCCCGGCTCGCGATGATCGTCGATGCAAACCGTAATATCCAGCAGTATATCGACGCCGCGGCCGACGCAAAGATGCGGATTATCGTCGTCACCGAAACGCACATTCACGCCGACTTCATTTCGGGCTCGCGGGATCTCGCGAAAGCCACCGGCGCACAACTGCTCCTGTCGGATGCAGGCCCGGCCGATTGGAAATACGCTTTCGCTCACGACGCGAACGCCGAGCTCCTTACCGATGGATCGACATTCCTCGTTGGTGACGTTCGCGTGGAGGCAGTTCACACTCCCGGGCATACGCCAGAGCATCTGACTTTTCTTTTGACCGACACAGCGAAGGCGCAGCTTCCAATGGGCGCTATCACCGGCGATTTCATCTTCGTCGGCGACGTCGGGCGACCCGATCTGCTCGAGCGGGCTGCAGGACAATCGGGAACCATGGACGCGAGCGCCCGCCAGCTCTTTCGGTCGTTACAGGCATTCAAGACTCACCCTGATTATCTCCAGCTCTGGCCCGGTCACGGCGCGGGCTCGGCCTGCGGCAAGTCCCTTGGCGCGATGCCCCAGTCCACCCTCGGCTACGAGAAGATTTTCAACTGGGCACTCGCGGAAATTGACGAGGCGGCGTTTGTCCAGGCGGTTCTCGCCGGGCAACCCGAGCCGCCGGCGTATTTCGCGACGATGAAGCGCATGAATCGCGATGGACCGCCGCCGCCCACCAGCGCCGTCCCTCGCATAGCATCCGCTGTAGAAGTCGCAAAGGCGCTCGATGATGGCGCGATAGTCGTGGATACTCGGCTGATCTCGGCGTTCACCGCCAATCACGCCAGGGCGACGACCAGCATTCCGCGCAACAAATCGTTTTTGACATGGGCAGGAGCACTGCTGCCGTACGACAAGCCGGTGTTCTTCATTGGTGCGACAGACGACGCCTCGCGCAGGCGCCTCGCGCTCGACCTGTCGCTGATTGGAATCGATTCCGTCGCCGGAGTGTTTCCGGTTGAGGATCTCGACGAGCTCATCGCACTCACCGGTGCCGCCCGGATCGACGACGCATCGAAGGAAACGGCGGCCGCAAAACGAAGCGCCACGACACTCGACGTCAGGACGCGCGCCGAGTTTGCAGATGGTCACGTACCGAATGCGTTGAACATCCCTCTGCCCGAGCTTCAATCCAGACTGGACGAAGTTCCGGACGGCGACATCGTCGTCCATTGCCAGGGCGGATCACGATCCGTAATCGCGGCGAGCATCCTGCAGAGAGATGGTCGGTCGGGAGTGATGAATCTCCCGGGCGGTTTCGCCGAGTGGGAGCGCAGCGGGCATCCTGTCGAGCGAGGAACGCAGAAGACAGGAGTTTGAGATGAGCCACCCGCAGACGATGATGGCCGCGGGACGACGCGGACGAATTCCGGACGCAGAGAAACCTGCAACGTGGCGCGAACGCATCGCCGCGCTTCGCCACATCGTCCCGCTCGGCCGCCTCATCTGGAAAACGCACGCCGGCTACACGCTCTCGATGATGCTGCTTCGGTTCGTGCGCGCATTCGTTCCAATTGCGACGTTCTGGGTCGGCAAACTCATACTCGACACCGTGATCGCAGTTCGCGACGGTCACGCCGCGCTGCCGCAGTTATGGAAGTACGTTGCCCTCGAGCTCGCGATCGTGACGGTTGGCGAAGTTCTCGCACGCGCGTCGTCTCTCATCGAGAGTCTCCTCAGCGATTTGTTCTCGAACGAAATGAGCGTCAAGCTCATGGAGCACGCAGCGAAGCTCGATCTCGCGCAATTCGAGGATCCGACTTTCTACGATCATCTCGAGCGTGCGCGTCGGCAGACGGTTGGCCGAATCGCGCTGCTCACCCAGGTCGTATCGATGACGCAGGACGGGATAACACTGCTGACTCTGGGCGGCGCGCTCATCGCCTACAGTCCGTGGATGGTGCTCCTCCTCCTCGGCGCAGTGCTGCCAAGCTTTCTTGGAGAGACGCACTACGCGGCGCTGGGCTATTCCCTGCTCTTTCGATGGACGCCCGAGCGAAGACAGCTCGATTACCTGAGACTCGTTGGCGCAAGCGACAAGACGGCGAAGGAAGTGCAGATGTTCGGTCTCGCACCGTGGCTGACGGAGCGCTACAAGGTGCTGGCGTGGAAGTTCTACGAAGAAAACAAGAAGCTGTCGATCCGCCGCGGCGCGGTGAGCGCAGCGCTGTCGATTTTCGGAACGATCGGATACTACGTCGCGTACGTGCTGATAATCCTGCGTGCCGCGCGAGGGGAGATCACACCGGGGACGCTGATTTTCCTGTCCGCGTCCTTTGCGCGGGGCCGCGATACAATCCAGAGCATTCTTCTTGGAGCGTCCGGCGTTTACGAACAGGCACTGTACCTGAGAGACCTGTTCGTGTTCTTCGACATGGAGCCGACGATCGCGTCGAAGCCAGATGCCAAGCCGGTACCGAAGCCGATCACGAAAGGGTTCGTCTTCGAGGATGTCGGGTTCCGCTACCCTGGAAGCGAGCGGTGGGCGATTCGAAACGTCGAGATGACGCTCAACCCCGGCGAGCGTGTCGCCCTGGTGGGAGAAAACGGCGCGGGCAAGACGACCATCACGAAACTTATCGCGCGTCTCTATGAGCCGACCGAAGGCAGAATCCTCCTCGATGGCGTAGATCTGCGCGACTACGATCTCACATCACTGCGGCACACGATCGGCGTGATCTTTCAGGATTTCGTCCGCTATGACATGCGGTTCGACGAGAACATCGGCGTTGGTGAGATCGAGTCGGTGCGCCATGACCTCGAGCTCGCAAATGGCACTCCGCCGAGTATTGAGACTGCGGCCGTTAATTCGCTTGCAGCGTCGCTGCTGCCGCGGTTCCCGAACGGATATCAGCAGATGCTGGGGCGACGATTCGAGGAAGGAGTGGACCTATCGGGCGGAGAGTGGCAGAAGGTCGCGCTGGCTCGCGCGTATCTTCGTGATGCTCAAGTCTTGATTCTCGATGAGCCAACTGCGGCGCTCGATGCTCGCGCAGAGTTTGAAGTGTTCACTCGATTCTCGGAGCTCGTTGCGGGCAGGATGGCAATACTGATATCGCACCGGTTCTCGACGGTGCGGATGGCGGACCGGATCATTGTGATAGAGAATGGTCGTGTGCAGGAGAGTGGATCGCATTCGGATCTTGTCGCTGCTGATGGGCTGTATGCCGAGCTGTTTCGAATGCAGGCTGCTGGCTATCGGTGAGCTTCTATCGGTTCGGACGAGCTAAGTCGATTCGACAGAAACAGCCTTGGTGCGCCGTTAAGTCAACCACCGGGCTGCGACGACACCCACTTACTCGGATCAAAAAGTGAGGGCGGGATCGTCGCATTCACCCTCACGTCCTCGTACACTTCCTTGAAATAAGGTTTGCCGTCCCGCATCGACACAAACTCGTGGGCCACGGGAAATCCATCGATGTCCTTGTACTGTCCGACGCGCGTATCCGTCACGATTGCGCGGCCGCCACGCTTCTCGCGCTGAATGAGTCGCACCAGCACAAGCCGGTCGGCATCGATCCACACCTGGCTCGATTCCAGATCATCCCTGGCGGCGCCAATGACATAAACCCGCTTCTTCTCAAAACGATCTTCCCGAAATTTTGTCAAATCCATTCCAAGCGAGTCGAGGCGACGCTGCGTGGTCCTGGCGGGAATTGCGTACACGTCGGCGGTCAGCGTGAGGATCGCCTGAATGGACCGGCGAGTATCGACGCGCTTGCCGTTATCGAAGGTCGTGACGCGGTTGTTGACAATCAACAAGCCGCTCTTCGCGCTGAGCGGCTCGAAGTCAATGCGAAGACGGCCGGGAACGACGAGGTGCTCCACCCACCGGGATTTCTGTTCGCCGCCGGATTGTGTGTAGAAAGTATTCGACTGCGAAAATTGAAGTGTGCGGTACCAATTGTCGGCGTAGCGGTCATGCATCGCGCCAATGAGCTCCGAGGACGAAGCGATCTTTGGCTGAGGAGCTTCAACCGGCGCCGGCTTTTCGGACGGGGCCGGGGCATGCGAGCATGCTGCGGCAACAATGATGAGAAAAGGCGCGAGCCGCCTCCGAACGTTCCTTGCAGCAATGCCGCGCGCAAATATTGATCCGTTCATCAGTCAATCCTTCTCAATGGTTCTCGGCCTGACCGTAGTAAATGCCGTTGAATAGAAAACGGAACGTACCATGAGTCTGACCCCTGAAATGCACTTCGGGTCCATAGAGAACAACGGTGCCTTTCCCAATCGGCGCGGTTACTATTTCTGACGCACCGTCCAGCGCTTTTTGACCCCACGCCCATCCGCTTCGGAGCGGGGTCGGACTGTCAAACCAGGCAACCGACCGCACGCCTTTCGCTCTTGCGTTTGGCTGCATGTGGAATGCCGGACTGTTGTCAAAGAAAACATCAACCCGCGAATGCATACCCCACGCGATGGCGCTGGTCGAATCGACAGCAACCGAAAGAACCGAGCCCGGTACGTAGTACTTCGCGCGAGGCAGCGCCTTTCCGGTGCTGTCGGTAATCGCATCCGATAACGGCAGATCGAGCTTGTATGCGATCTCTGCGGCATCGCCAAGCGCAAGGAGCGTCCCGCCGTTTTCCACGAACCTGCGGATTCTGGGCAGCGACTTTGCCGCGGTGATGCGGCCGAGGTGGGAGCGCCATTCAACAGGAACCTTGTCTGGCTGGAGGCGCGATTCGAATCCGCGACCGATAGTGTCAGCCTGAAGCGTCGCCCCATCCGGGAGAATGAGAACGTCGTACTTCGACGAGAGGTCGCCGTTGTCGATGTCGTTTGCGAAAACGACGTCATACGGAAACTCGAACTGATCAAACACGAAACGCATCCAGCCGGACGAGATCGCGCCGCCGTAAACATCCCATAGCGCAATCCGTGGGAGATGCATTCGCGTCATGTCGCTGGCTGCCACTGCCGAGGGCGACTGGATCGCGGTGAAATTCACGCCACGTTCGGCAGCTAGCGCCGTGAGCATGGGA
>JBBSFT010000128.1:0-8131 GCA_038254845.1 Gemmatimonadales bacterium
CCCTTCACGGCAGATCGCGTTTGGGAAGTGCTTCCGCAGGTGTACCGGCAGATGCCGATCCCCATCCACCGTCTAAACCCGTCGGCGCATCTCGTCGAAGGGTCTCTTGAAGTTCATGGACGGTTTCACGGAAAAGCGCTTTCGAGATTCGTGAATTGCGGCGTATCCGTGATGGGAGCCAACGCTGACACGTACAACGTGCAGGTACGGCTAAGCAGCAACGTTGATACGACCGCGGACGGCCGAACTCAGCTCCGAACCATGGTCAGCGCGAGCGCGGCGAGAAATGGAGGTTCTACCGTCTCCTGCTCATCCTTCGGAACACTGGAGAAAATGATTGCGGATTCTGTCCAGTCGGCCGTCTCGCCAAAGACGGCTCCGCATTTTTGAGGCAAACAGAAACGAAACCAGCGCTACGAAACCAGCGCTACTGACCTGAAGGAGGCGGAGTCTTGCCGCCCCCGGTGGTGCTGTTGTTGAAACCGCCGCTGATTGTCATTGCCAGCGCGATCACGGCGCCGATCACTCCAGCCGACTTAAGCACGGAGATCTTCCTCTCGCTTGTGCGCGCAATTAACGATTTTTGAACAGCGACAGACTCCCCTTGCCAGAGATGAAGGTCTCCTGCTCTTGTCTCGCTCGAGGTAACGGAAAGTCGGAGCGAATCCGGAGACTCGCTGGCGAATCGTCCCACCAGAGTTGCGACGCCGGGGCCGAGGTACTGGGCCAAAGACACCGCGCCGGCATCGGTGAGCTCCACCACCATCTCCTGGCCCTGTCTCGGCGCAGACACCAACGGCACAGAGGTGTAACATGCCATCGTTCCGAAACCTACCAATCCAATCAGTGCGCGCCGCATGCGACTGCTCCCGCTCAGGTGTATGTAGCGAAAAATAACAGCCCGGCCCCTTAAACAGGAACCGGGCTGCCATTCACTCAATCGCCTGCCGGCAGTACTCCGCCGTCAGGAACTACGATGCCTCAGTATCAGCAGGCGTTCGGATCGTTCTGATTCCGCGCCGGCTGAGCCGACGGAAGCGGAATGTTCGGATTCGTGTTCCGCTCGCTGAAGGGATAAATCAGGCGGCCAGGGATTGCCGACTTGCCGGGAGCCGGTGTCAGCTTCGGCAAGCAGGTACGACGGTAGTCGCTCCAGACTTCGATGTTCTGGAATAGAGCGATGTACTTCTCCGTCATGATCTCTGTCAGCAACGCCGTTCCTGTGAGGCCCGTAAGAGCAGGTAACGGCGTGGAAACTGAAGCACGCTCCGCGTTGAGTGCAGCCAACGCGCCGGTGATGTCACCGGTGCGGTAGGATGCCTCAGCGATAATGAGCTGAGTCTCGGCGTAGGTGAAGATCGGCTGCCGGAATGCGCATGCACCGCCAGGGGTGACGCTGAGGGCGGGGCAGCTTGCCGAATTGGTCTGGTTGAACGGGCGAAGATTTGAAGCGGAGCCAAGCGACTGGCCGGGCGCCGATCCGACGGAGCCCGGACCTTCGAAGTATTCGGTGAGGCGCGGATCCTTTCTCGCTGTCAGGAGATCCACCATGAACTTGCCCGCCCGCATGTAGCTGTCACGGTCGAACTGGAATTGGTACCAGAGGTTCCACTCCGTAGGAGTGGTGCTGTGGTAGGTGGTGTAATCATTCGCCTTGGACGAGATGCCCTGCTTCGCCTCAGCGAGCGCCTTCGCATAGTTGGAAGGATCGACTTCCGCCATATGCATGTAGTAGCGCGCCTTCAGAGTATGGGCGAGAGCTACCCACTTGGCCGCCGAGCCTCCGTAAACGAGGTCAGCTGAGCCAGGTCCGATACCGGCACCGGAATTCAGCTCGACAATGGCATCGTCGAGAACCTTCTCGATGGCATTGTAGACGTCAAGCTGTTTGTCCAGCTTCGGTGTGGCAACAGCGGTAACTGCTTCCGAGTAAGGAATGTCTCCCCAGACGTCAGCCGCAGTACCGACATTGAATGCCTCTATTACCTTGGAAATGCCGAGGTACCTGCGATCCTTGAGCTCAACAACCTTCGCCTGTAGCTTCCGGATGTCGATCAGTCCGCCGCCAGTGTAGATGCCGTCGAAGAACACCGAATAATCATCTTCCGAAACGTTGTACACGTCGAGCGATGAATACTGGCGGTCAACGCCGGCAAGCTGCTGGTGCCAGATGGCAACTGTTCTCGCCAGACCCGATTCCTGCAGGAACCATTCGTTCGCCGAAATAGCCACCATAAACTGATCGGGGCTGCGAACGTCGGTCTGCGTATTCGGATCGGTCGTCAGCTTCGGCCCTGACAGGAAATCACCGCAACCTGATGCAGCGATTACCGGCAGGATCGCGCCGATGGCGATTCTAAGTGATTTATGCATTAAATGTTATCTCCGGATCCTTTAGCGGTTTAGACCGACGGTGAACACCACCGAGCGGGTCTGCGGATTGTTGAAATAATCAATGCCACGAGTTGAGACGGCAGCGCCGCCAAGGTTTGTCTCCGGGTCGATGCCCGTGTACTTGGTCCAGGTTTTCAGGTTTCTGCCGGCGAGACGAAGATCAACACTCGTGAATCCTGCCGCTTTTGACAGCCAGGGTGCGGCGAGGTTATAGCTCACCGAAAGTTCCCGAAGCTTGACGTAACCCGTCTCTTCAATGAACTGGCTGGCTACCGGTCCGAAGCCGCTCCCCAGACCCTGGTACCAGTCCTGGTCGATGAGAACGGGCGTTCCCGCGCCCGGACCGGCAACTGCGCCGGTGCCACCCGGATGACCGCCGAGATAGTCCTTACCAAATGTGCGCAGGACATCTCTCACCTCGGTATCCTTGTGCGTTCCGAAGTTGTAAAGAGCGCCCTTGGTTCCGTTCCAGCCCTGACCGCCCTTCTTGATGTCAAGAAGGCCGGAGAAGCGGAGATTCTTGAAGAACGTAAGAGAGCTTGTAATGCTCCCCGTCCACTTCGGCTGTGGATCGGCGATCGTCCGATCGGTTGGATCCGCGATCGGATAGCCATCGGCTCCGATATAGAGGGCGCCTTTTGCCGCGCCGGTGCCGCAGCTTTTGTCGATGTCAACGCCGTCTATTACCAGCCCAAGACCGCAGCGGGCAAAATCATTTCCACGCAGCACGCCAACCCGCTGGCCCTTAACCGCTGCACCGACTGCGCTGTTGAACGTACCGGCGCCGATCTGGATCAGCTCCGAGCCCTTCAGGTCAACGACCTTGTTGTTGTTCTTGCCGTACTGGAGGCCGATGTCCCAAGCGGCCTTCTCCAATGTTAACGGGTGTAGGTCCAGGGTCATTTCGAGTCCACGATTGGTAAGAATTGCAGCGTTCGAAGCCTGCTGAGTGTACCCTGTGGACGCCGGCGCCGGTGTCAGAAGGATGACGTCAGTTGTGCGTGAGTTGTAATAAGTGAAACCAAGGTTCGCGTAATTGCGGAACAGGCCGAGGTCAACTCCGGCTTCTGTTTCCTTGGAGCGCTCAGGACCAAGCACGTCCTGCGGTCTGCGCGACTGGGTGGTGAGCCCGCCGATTCCTGACTGGCTGGTGCTCAGTCCATTGTTGGTAAAGCCATCGTTGAACACGCCGGTGGTCAGACCGCTGAGCGTCGAGTAAACCGACGGCTCCTGCCCTGTCTCTCCATACGCTACGCGAAGCTTGCCGTAGGGAATGGCTCCGCCAAAGTCACCTGTCTTCTTTGTGAAATCCCACGCCATGCTGGCCTTGGGGAAGAAGTGCCGCTTCTTGCTCTGTCCAAACGTCGACGAGCCATCGTTGCGTAGCGCCGCGGTAAGAAATAATTGCTCGAACAGGTCGAAAGTCGCCTGCCCAAAATACGACTCGGTATGAATGAGTGACTCGAAAGGCGAAGTCACAAGGTTGGTCGGAATCGTGTTGTCAAGCACATAGGGCTCTGGCGCGATCAGCACCTGGCCCTGCGCCTGGATCTGCTTGTAATGGCGGCTGTTGAGACTCTGGCCGAGCGTCAGCGTCGAAGCAAAGTTCTTGTTGAACGTATGCTGGGCGATGGCAAGGAAACTGTGATCGAGCTGCAGGTTGACGTAATCGCCTCGCGTCACCTGGCCGGCCGCGAAGGTGCTGCTCGTAAGCGGCAGAGCTTCCAGGCGCTCGTCGGTGTAGTAGTCCGCACCGACCTGCTCCTTGAGCGTAAGCCAGTCAGCGGCGGTGTAATCCAGGCTCACGTTACCCACCGTACGGCCAACTTGCCCATTGTTGACGTCGCGATTAACAACGAAAAACGGGTTGTCATAGCCGCGTGTAACCGGGCTTGACTGCGAGTTGGATTTCGGGCGTGGATAGCGGTACGAACGGTGAAGTCCGTAGAGCGTGTCCAGGTAATTCTTGTTGTCGAACTCCGGCGGCGTGCGAAGCCCGCCGAGGAGCAGACCGCTGAGGTTTGAGCCCTTCTGGATGAACTCGCCGCGATCGTCGATGTAGGAAACGTTTCCGCCGACGTTGAACGCGTCGGTGATGCGATGCGACCCCTTGAGGCGAACGGTGGTGCGGTCGTACTTGTTGTTCGGACCGATGATCGTCCCGTTCTGCTTGAGGTGCGAGCCGGAGAGGTAGAACAGCGTCCGGTCGTTTCCACCCGATGCGGTCAGCGTGTTCTCAAGCGTGGTTCCGCTGTGAAACAGCTCGCCGAAGTGATCGAAGGTCGGGGTTCCAGCCTCGAGCTTCGGACCGTAACTGCCCGAAGAACGACGGCAGCCCTCAGCCGTGCAAGCGGCCAACTTACCGCCTGATCCCTGTCCGTACGTTGTCTGGAGCGGGATGGCGTGGCTGACCTGGTCGTTGCTGTACTGCGACTTGAGCGAGTACTTCGTGGGGCCGGGACGGCCGCTCTTGGTGGTGATGAGAATTACGCCCTGACCGGCGCGCGCCCCATAAATGGCTGCAGCGGCAGCTCCCTTGAGGATCTCGAGGCTGGCGATGTCGTCGGGGTTGATGTCGGACGCGCGGTTTGATGCAACCGTTCCCGCTGTCGAGGCGGTTGTGACGATGGTGCTGTTGTCAATCGGCTGGCCGTCAACAACGAAGAGAGGCTGGCCGGTGCCGCGGATCGTCTTCGCGCCACGGATGCGAATGAAAGACGAAGCGCCGGGCTCACCCGACGTCGACACGACTTCAACGTTGGGCGCCTTGCCGGCGATGGCGTTGACAATGTTCGTCTCGTTGCTTCGCGCAATCTGCGAAGAGTCAACGTTGTTGCGTACGTTGCCCAGCTTCTCCACCTGGCTTGTGGTGCCTGCGCCCGTGACGACAACCTCGCCGATCTGAAACGGATTCACGGTGAGCGCGAAGTCGTGTGTGACCGAGCTGGCTGTTAGAGTTATCGGGACCGAGGTTGCTGTGCGGCCAAGAAATCTGGCTGTGAGGTTGACTGTTTGGCCCTGCACACGGGCCGCGGGTACCGTGAAGCTGTACCGACCGTTGGCGTCGGTAATCGTACCGACGCCCATGCCCTGCAGGAATACGCTGGCGTTGGCGAGTGGCGCTCCTGACTCGGTTGCGACCCGTCCTGATATCGTCGTGGCCTGCTGGGCCCTGGCTGTGATGGGCAGCAGAACCAATGAGAGCGCGACAATAAAAAAGGCTTTCAAAGTTTTCATAGCTTCCTTTTCCTCGTAAGTAGACGCGCCCTCTGAATTAGAGGGTGCTGGAGCCTAGCGTGGCTTTCCTGTGAGCTTTTGGATAAAAACGATTGCAACTTCCTTGTGTAAGGGCCGTAAGGTCGATTGCCCGAGCTCTCCCAGAGGCAGACAATCCCCTCACCCCAGGCGTACGAGCCTGGCGAAATGCGCACATAATTTGTCCCATCGCCCTCCAGCGAATGCGAAGTGGCCCGGGTCGGCGAGTCCGCCCGGGTTTCGTTCAAGGTAGGGTAGGGTCACAATGGTGTCAATTCTTTTGTTGCTGGCTTTTGTTGCTGGCTGGCAAGACCGCGGGGTACCGCAGTGGTGTTCGCAGGGTCATCAAATGAAGATTGGCGACCCCAGTCTGACTGAGCCGGGTCGCCCGAACCAAATGGCCTGGTTCGGAAACCCCCCTACTGCAGTCTGGTGATGACCTGGATAATCCCTCCGGTATGATCGCTGCCGTATTTGGTCATCGCATCCCATCCCTCGATGAAGCGGATCTCGGCGACGTGTGACGCGGGTATCGAGCGCAGTGAGTTGACAGCCCCATACTCTACCTCGTCCAGGTATACCGTGGCGCCGGACGGCGCCTTGAGAACAATTGAACTCCTTCCTCTCGAATTAAGGAAATTCGACCGGAACTTGGCAACCAGATCGTAAGCGGTCCGTTCGTGGGCGGACTCGATCTGTTCGAACGTGATGACGTTTCGGTCAGCCGTCGGCGCGCTCTGGGGATGGTGGGTGCATGCAGTTACTGACCCAACAAGAAACGCAAGCACAATCGGGCAGGACCAGCGCATTACCGGACGCATGAGCACTCCTCCCACGAGACGATGACACCGTTTCGGCGCTGATTGATCCTGGGACCCACGGGGTCATCCGAACATTGTGGTGTGTGGCCGGACACCGCAAGGCGCCGACTGGCATGACGATTCGCGCGAGATGAAGAAACCCTTCGGTTCAAACGTAAAAACGGCCCCGGCACAATGCCGGGGCCGCTCAAAACTCTACTTAATTGCCTAGTTGCACACTGGGGCAATGTTACCGCCACGCTGATCCGCCTCGTTCTGCGGAATCGGCAGAGCCTTTATGAAAACGTCGCCCTTAAGCTCCATCTTGAAGTAAGTGCCGTTTAAACGTCCGTATGCTCGCAGGTCAACTAGACGCTGCGGCCCCTCGAACAGCAATGAATAGCGCTTCTCCCGAAGGATCGCATCGATCGCGGCGGTTGCATTGGCGAACGGTGCAAGAGGGGCGAGCCCCCCAGCAGCCGAACGGACGAAGTTCACGTCTGCCAGTGCACCGCCAAGATCACTGAGGCCGACTTTTGCCTGGGCGCGAAGAAGAATCAGCTCCTCGTTCTTCAGGTATGCGATTGGCGTGGTAAGCGATGTGTTGAAGTTGGACTTGTATGTCACACCCTGGATGGTCTTCGAGGCGACGGGCAAAATCTTCGAGCCACGAAGGTCCCCGGGTTGAAGGCTGTCGCTCACCTGCGGATTCAGGTGGAGATTTCCGTCGATGAGCTGGTTCGGTGTGTCACCGGTTGCGACACTGAACGTGAAGTAGACGCCGGTGCCGATCTGGCTCGGATCAGTCGTGTTGATGAATGACGAGTTGATCGCGGTGATGGCGTTCTGGAAACCGGATGAACCGGTCGGACTCTGATGATCAAGAGCCCTGTATAGCTCAACTTTACCTTTCCACCCGCGGTTGAACTTGGCGAACGTCGCAGGTGTGTTGAACCCGGCAAAACCGGGCGGCAGCACTGCCGGAAACGACGTGCCGCCAGCAAGCAGGTCGGTGTAGGCCGTATCGAGCAGCGCCGAAATGAAAGCAAGCACCTTCGGCTTGCATACGATCGGCGCGAGGGGTTCGGTCACCGCGCGGTCGAGCTCGATGGGAAACCCAAGCGTGTCGCGATACTCGAGCCCCTTGTAGTAGTCGATCGCCTTGAGCGTCTTCACCATTCCGCGAGTGGCGCTCTTCTGGACGTCTGTCAGCTCTGACGGCGGAGCGGAAGGCAGCACCTGAAGGATGGTGTTCGCAGCGCGAATATCCCGCGTGAACGCAGTGAAGTTTCCGCCCCCGGAGAACGCGCTGGGGTCAGGCGATCCGTTCAGGAACTCATTGATGTAACGAGGCTCGGATGCGTCGGTGCGATACGCGTCGCGCGCCAGCTCCTCGCCGAATACGATATAGCTGGCGGGCGCAGTGCCCAGCGACGCACGCTGCGCGTCGTGGTACCCGGTGATGAGGTTCTGAAGCGAAAGTTTCGACAGCGGCGAGCCCGTCAGCCCCGCGACGGACGGGTTATTCAAGTCCGGAACAAAGGGATTGTCCTTGCACGCTCCAACGAGCGCGACTCCCGCCACCAGAGTGGCTACTATGTATTTCTTCATTTAAATAGTTGCTGGTTTAAGGATTAAAAGTCTGCGCTAATACTGAAGAAGAAGCTTCGGCTTGGCGGATA
>JBBSFT010000129.1:0-8087 GCA_038254845.1 Gemmatimonadales bacterium
CGCTCCGTCACGCCACTCGCTCCAAAGAGAGAATGGCACGTTAGCAGGGGACATTTCTAATGGTGGCACGAGGGGACATTATCACTGGTGCACAACACGGGAGGGGCGCCGACTGGGAGGGGCGCCGACCCCGTAGCGCCCGGATCGTCTCGCAAAGCGGCGGCTGTGGAGTGCTGACTGACGGCCCTGGGCGGCAACAACCGGGCCCCGAAATGCCTAACACCCCCTCCACCTCGGTTGCGGCAGCAATTCCGAGAGGGACATCGCTCGATCGGCCGCGATAATGACCCGTGTATTGCAGTTCCGGTCGTTCACCTGCCAGAGCATCTCGCGGCAGCGGCCACACGGCGCGATGATTCCCTCGGGAGTCGTCACGGCAACGATGATGCGGATCTCCGACTCCCGTGCCTTCAGCATCTCGGCCACCCCGAATGCTCGGCGCAGAAGCCCATGCCACAGTGAGTGTCGATGCAGATACCCGTATAGATATTTCCAGCAACAGTCTCCAGCGCAGCGGCAACACCGCCAGCGGAACAATCGCGACTTGGCTCGAACGCTCCGACAAGGTTCGCGGCAATCTCAATCAGGTCCGCGTCAGTCACTCGCCGGCTCGAGCTCGACGAGGACTGTGCCCTTTTCAACCGCCTTGCCGACTTCGGCACCGATCGCCTTCACGATTCCAGTAGACGATGCGCGCAACTCGTTCTCCATTTTCATGGCTTCCATCACCACCACTGCCTGACCAGACTCCACGCGGTCGCCAACAGCAACATTGACTCTCACGACGAGTCCGGGCATCGGCGCGACCACAGGCGCCGGACCTGTGGACTTGGCCGATGCCGCCGCGATGTCGCGGATTGCCCGCATTCTCTCGTCGAGTGCTTCGCCCTCGAAGCGATAGCCATCCACCCAGAGTTTGTATATCCCTCGAGACGGCCCACGCTTCCCCACGACTCGGTGCACCTCGCGGCCAATCGTCACGATGCTCACCGGCGTTCCGTCGATGTCGTCGACGCGCGCGACCAGACTTTCTCCGTCAAATTCGACCAGGTCGCCGACGAGCTCGACCGTGTGTCGCGCGCCATTCAGATCGACGACGTATTTCATGCTGCATTCGGAACGAGCGCGCAAACCGTTTCGACATGCGCGGTTTGCGGAAACATGTCAAATGGAACCATTGATACGATGCGGTAGCCCGGCATTCGCGCAATATCGCGGGCGAGAGTTGCCGGGTTGCAGCTCACGTACACGACGACCTTCGGCTTTACGGCTGCCTCTTCGAGAATTTCGGTCACGCGGTTATCAGCCCCGGCTCTCGGTGGATTGAGCACAACCGCGTCGGCCGGAAGCGCATTCAGGAGCGCCTCCTCGACTCTCGCCCGAACCGAGATCGATCCTTCCGGCAATCGCAGCGCGCACCAGCGGGCCGCGTCGCTGTCGAGCTCGATCGCCGTCACCCGCGCGCCCTTCCTGGCGAACGCGATCGCGGTGTCGCCCATTCCCGAGTAGCCGTCGACCACGCTCGCCGGAGAGAAACCCGACACGACGTCAACAACATGCGCCCGAAGATCGCGGGCCATCGTCGGATTCACCTGGCCGAACGACGCAGCGGGCGGTTGAAGCGAGCGCGGCGGACGCCTGTCTCCGACAACACGACGCGCCCCCTCGTCATTTTCCCACCACATCGCCGCGAGCTCGGGCAGGGCCTCGAAAAAATCGATCGCGTTCGGCCAACGCGTGCCGCCCATCAACACGAACACGGGGCCATCGCTCGTGAGCTTCACGCTTCCGCGAAGGCCCTGCACATTCGGAAGGAAGCGCGCCTGCTTCATGACGATTTTCCACGTCGCCACCACCCGCTCGTCAGTGATCGGGCAATCCACGAGGTGAAACACATGTGCCGGATTGTCGAACGAATGAAGGCCCGCGAACCATTCGCCGCTCGATTGCCGCCGAATGGCCATCGTCAACTTCACGCGGTAACGCCATTCCTTCGGGCTCGGTCGCACCTCGCAGATCTCGGTTCGTCGTTTTCCAATGCGCTCGACGGAGTCGCGAATTATCCGCTGCTTCGACCGAAGTTGAGCGAGATAGGACATGTGTTGCAGCTGGCAACCGCCGCAGCGATCGAGCGTGTAATGAATGCAGACCGGCTCGATTCGCTCATCGGAGGGCCTCGTGATAGTGCGAAGAGTGCCGCGCGCGAACGTGCCGCGCCCACTGATTCGCGCGGTCACCAGCTCTCCCGGCGCGGTTCGTGGAACGAAGACGACAAGACCGTTGTTGCGCCCGACGCCGTCGCCTCCCGCCGCAATCGACTCGATCTCGAGCGACACCATCTGTGACATCAGCGAAGACTCTCGAGCCGCGAAGCTTGTTTCCAACCATCATTGCCCGCCGGTGACGATGCCCGCGGTTTTGCCGCGCTCGTCCCGGCCAACGAAGTCGCGCCACGACGCCGGTCCCTGTCAGCAAACAACGCGGCGGCGATGACGGCCGTGCGCTCTGCCGATCCGGGGGGGCGCACACCAACGAGCGACGGAAGCCGCCGCTCGAGCCACTGGATGTCGATTGCACCCGCCCGAAACTCGCTGTCTTCCATCAGTCGCAGGTGGAAGTCGCGCGAGGTCTCCACTCCATCGATTGTCAACTCGAGCAGCGCCCGGTGCATCCTCTCGATTGCCAGCTCACGCGTCTGCGCCCACACGATCAACTTGGCGAGCATCGGATCGTAGTGAAGCCCGACATCGCTTCCGACTTCGATGCCGCTGTCCCATCGAACGCCCGGACCCGCTGGCACATGGAGGTAATCGATGTGTCCCGTAGACGGAAGAAATCCGTTCACGGTATCCTCGCTCGTGATCCGGCATTCGATCGCCCAGCCGCGAGGCACAATTTCCTCTTGTGTGAAGCCGAGCTTCTCGCCCGACGCAATGCGAATCTGCCACTGGACCAGATCGATGCCGGTGACGAGCTCCGTCACCGGATGCTCGACCTGAAGCCGGGTGTTCATCTCGAGGAAGTAGAACTGGCCGTCGCGATCGAGCAGAAACTCGCACGTGCCCGCGTTCACGTAGCCCGCCGCACGCGCCGCGCGAACCGCTGTCTCACCCATCCTCCGCCTGAGCTCCGGCGAGACCGCGACACTCGGTGCTTCCTCGATCATCTTCTGGTGACGCCGCTGCACCGAGCACTCGCGCTCGCCAAGCGAAACAATATTGCCACGCGTATCAGCGATGATCTGGATTTCCACGTGGCGCGGCCGCTCGATGTACTTCTCGACATAGACAGCATCATCGCCGAACGAGCTCTTCGCTTCGCGCTTCGCTGATTCGAGAGCCGACTCGAGCTCCGATTCCTCACGCACAACACGCATTCCCTTCCCGCCTCCACCGGCCGCTGCCTTCAGCAGAACGGGGTAGCCAAACCCCGCTGCGACGGCCCGCGCGGCATCCGCACTCTCGAGCGCTTCAGTCGTACCGGGCACGACCGGCAGACCATGCGCGACAGCGAGCGTCCGCGCCGCGGTCTTGCTTCCCATCGCCGCAATCGCCTCGGCCGGTGGCCCGATCCAGATGAGCCCTGCGTCGCGGACCGCTCGCGCGAACCACTCACGCTCCGAGAGAAACCCATATCCCGGATGGATGGCGTCGGCGCCGTATTTCCTGGCGGCCGCAATGATGACATCGCCGAGGAGATAGGACTGGGACGAGGGGGACGGCCCGATGTTGGCGGCTTCGTCTGCCTCTCGCACATGCGGCGCATGCGCGTCGGCATCGCTGAACACAGCCACGCTTGCGATGCGGAGCTCCCGGCATGCACGGATAATGCGTACCGCAATCTCGCCGCGATTGGCGATCAGAACTTTTGAGATCACGCGGGAAATCTACCGGCGGCCAGGCCCGTTCTAAAGCGGATGCGGACCTTGTCGAACAGTGTTGTGAAAGCCGTTGCCTCCGGTTGCACTCGTTTGTTAACTGCCATATATCCATCCTCGACCGCGTTCGTGCTATCCACCAACCGGAGGATTCAATGCATCGCCCCCACAGAATCGCCGCAATAGTTGTGGTAACAGCTATCGCCATGCTCAACGCATCAACCGCTGGCGCACAGTCTAACGACATAACGCTTTCAGGCTCGCCTCAGGCGGTGGTGCACTTCCGCGAAGGCTGGAGCGCCGCCGATGCAAATGACCAGGAAACGGCCCTTCATCACCTGTCGCTTGCAGTAGAGCAGGATCCGAATTTTGGCCTCGCGCGTGCCATGTACCTGTGGCAGGGCGGCGGAAATCCCGCAATGCAGACGTCTGACTTTGCGCGGGCGATCGCTGATGCATCGAAAGGCGGTGCCGCTGAGCTCATTCTCGCCGTGGCAATGCGCGAAGCCACGATGAATCATGCCGAGGCAGCCGCAACGCTGTTCAATGCAGCCAGTCAGCTGGCACCTTCCGACCCGACGGTCGCCGGCTTCGCATTGACGCCCGCCGCTCGGCTCGATAACCGGGCTGCATATGACCGGGCGAAGGCCTTCGCAGGGAGATTCCCCGACTACGCGCCGGGTTATAACGTCCTCGCCTACCGCGCCTGGGCTGCAGGCGACCATGATGCTGCTCTCGCAGCGGCGCTGAAGCAGGTGCAGCTGCTGCCGAAGAATCCGAATTCGCATGACACCTATGCCGAGATCCTTCAGTGGAGCGGCAAGCTTCCCGACGCGCTGATGCACTATCAGGAAGCAGTTACCATGAGTCCGTCATTCACTGAAGGGTACGTCGGCATGGCGGAGGTCGAGGCGTTGCAGGGTCACTACGACAAGGCCAGCGCCGACGTTCGGCAGGCTCTGACTCGCACCACGATCCCCGCACAGAAGCTGGTCTACATGCGGGACCTCGCAGGCATCGATCTTCTGGCCGGAGATGTCATTGGCGCTCGCGCCCACCTTCTCACAGCTGCAAACGAAGCGAAATCGCAGGGTAACAATGCGCAGCTGGCGACTCTCTACTCACAGATTGCAACCGGTTATGCGCTAAGTGGCGACGCAAAATCAGCGCACTCATATCTCGCGATGGCTCGGACGACGAACCCGCAGCCTGCCGCGCGCCTGGATTATTACGCTGCGATGACCCACGCCACTCTGAAGCACTGGGAGCCGGCGAATGCTGCTATCGCAGCCGGCAAGGCAGCGCCCGATCTTGCCAGTCTGGGGGGTCGACTGGCAGCGGCGGAGGCTTCGCTTCTGACCGCACAAGGAAAATTTGCCGAGGCGATTCCACTTCTCGAGGCAGGTGATCAGACCGATCCGCTGGTCAAGGGTCGCCTCGCTCAAGCGTACGCCGCCGCCGGCCGCACGGCGGACGCAACCAGGCTTCAACGTGAAATCATGAGCGACTACGTTCTCGCGCTGAACGACTTCCCTGCCGTCAACGCCCGTTATCGCTCGCGAATGGCGACGGTGGCGCCAACGAAGAAGAAGTGACCTATTGAATGGCGCTTCGATCCGAAGCGCCATTCTCGTTTTCAGAGTGGAATGTTGCCGTGTTTCTTCGGCGGATTTCGGTCGCGCTTTCCCTTGAGCGTGGCGAGCGCCTCGATCAAGCGCGGCCGCGTGTCGCGCGGATCGATGATGTCGTCGAGATATCCTCGCCCGGCGGCGATGTACGGATGCGCGAATTTCGACCGGTACTCCTCGATCTTCTCATCTGTCGCCGCCGCCGGATCGTCGCTCTCCGCGATGTCTTTCTTGAAGAGAATCTCGACCGCGCCCTTGGGCCCCATCACCGCGATCTCCGCCGATGGCCAGGCGACGTTGAAGTCGCCGCGGATGTGTTTGGAGCTCATGACGTCGTACGCTCCGCCGTAGGCTTTCCGCGTGATGACGGTGAGCTTGGGTACCGTCGCTTCGCAGTAGGCGTAGAGCAGTTTCGCGCCATGCTTGATGATCCCGCCGTGTTCCTGAGCGACGCCGGGAAGAAACCCGGGAACATCCTCGAACGTGACAAGGGGAATGTTGAATGCATCGCAGAAGCGGATAAACCGCGCCGCTTTGACAGATGCATTGATGTCAAGCACACCGGCGAGAACCGCTGGTTGATTCGCAACGATGCCGACGCTTGTCCCGCCAAGGTGGGCAAAGCCGCAGATGATGTTGTTCGCGTAATCCGGCTGAACTTCGTAGAACGTGCCGTCGTCGATGACGCGGCGAATGACGTCATGCATGTCGTAGGGCTTGTTCGGATTGTCGGGCACGACCTCGAGCAACGCCTCGTCGCGGCGGTCGCGCGGATCGGTCGAGCTCCCCCGCGGCGGATCGTCGATGTTGTTCGACGGGATGTAATGAAAGAGATCCCTGATCGCCTGGATGCAGGCAGGCTCTGAATCGTGCGCGAAATGCGCGACGCCGGAAATCTCCGAGTGCGTGCCGGCACCTCCCAGCTTTTCCATCGTCACGTCTTCGTGAGTTACCGTCTTCACGACGTTCGGCCCCGTCACGAACATGTACGACGTGCCGCGCACCATGTACGTGAAGTCGGTAATCGCCGGCGAATACACCGCGCCGCCTGCACACGGACCAAGAATGGCAGATATCTGCGGCACGACGCCGGACGCGAGCGTATTGCGCAGAAAGATCTCCGCATACCCGCCGAGTGAGACGACACCCTCCTGGATTCTCGCTCCGCCGGAATCGTTGAGCCCGATCACGGGCGCGCCGTTCCGCACAGCGAGATCCATGACCTTGCAGATCTTTTCGGCAAAGGATTCCGAGAGCGACCCGCCGAATACCGTGAAATCCTGAGAGAAAACGTAGACGAGCCGGCCATCGATTCGCCCGTGGCCGGTGATCACGCCGTCACCGAAGTAGGTCTCGTCCTCGAGACCGAAATCGTGCGAGCGATGAATGACGAAACGATCGAGCTCGGTGAACGATCCGTCGTCGAGGAGAAGGTCGAGCCGCTCGCGGGCCGACAGCTTTCCTTTTGCGTGCTGCGCCTTGACGCGCTTCTCGCCACCGCCCTGCTCCGATTCCTCTCGGCGGCGCTCGAGCAGCTCGAGTTTGTCCCTCATTGTCATAGGGGCGAAAAGCTAACGTCGCGCGTGGGCACGTTCTACCCTGAGCGTGACCTGGCGAACCGGACTGGAGATTCGGCCGGCAAGTGAATAACGTCGAAGCATGCCCCAATCGCCGCTTCAACAACTCCGGAAGATCTGCCTGGCACTCCCCGAGTCGCACGAAGTCGAAGCGTGGGGCGAGCCGACTTTCCGGGTCAAGAACAAGCTGTTCGCGATGTACGCGGATAGCGCGAGTCATCACGGCGGCGGCCGTCCGGGTGTGTGGATCAAGTCAACGCACGTCAATCAGGATCTGCTTGTTCACGCCGATCCCGGCCGATACTTCAAGCCACCCTACGTCGGTCCCTCCGGCTGGGTCGGCGTCTTCCTCGATAAGCGACCGCCGTGGACCGTCGTCGCTGATCTGCTCAGAGACGGCTACCTGTTGACCGCGCCGAAAAAACTCGCCGCGCAATACTCGGAGAGCCGCGGAAAATCAAGGCGTAAAAAGCCGCGGATCCGGGCCGATCGGGCGGATGAGAAACGAACAAATAAAACTTATGGTTTTGTTCTTGATCGGCCGGTCGGCCGACTTCGAACTACTTGGCGAGCGGTTCGCGAGTCCAGGTCCGGGTCGGTATCGCGGTGGCGGAGCTCACGGATGTGACGCGCGTCGACAATCGCATTCTGCGTGTGCATCGCTCATCGGCCATGGATCGAGAGAGCAGCGTCTCGCCAACTTCCGAGCCGGTTACGATGGTGGTGCAGGCGCGTGTCTGCCGGAGTTTGCAGGACTCAGATAAACCTGCTGGCGGTGACATCGGGTGCTACATTCCCGCCATGACGGGAGTGACTGACCGGCGAAACTACGACGAGGGTGTTGCTCACAGCCTGCGCCCCTACCCTGAGCGAACCCTTCTCGACTATCTCCACGAGAATGCATCCCAATGGCCGTCCCGGCCCGCCCTTCTGTTCAAGGGCCGGACGATGTCGTATGCGCAACTCGAACGATCCAGCGACAGGCTTGCCTCGGCACTGATTTCA
>JBBSFT010000130.1:0-8086 GCA_038254845.1 Gemmatimonadales bacterium
GAAGCGGTCCATCCCGCTCATGTCGACGCATCAAGGCTATCAACGCACCGTAACGGGCAGCCTCTTTCGCGTTATTCAGATCATAACCTTGGGACCAATCGTCATTCCATGTATTGGCTGAGAAGTAACGCTCATAACTACGCCCGACAGTAACGTGGCGGACCCAATTGATTAGAGCTAGCAAGCTACCCATTGTTTTGCGGCCATCCGCCCGTTGGATTCACAATCAGTTCTTGGACTACTCAGCCGGATGGGCAACGACGGTGCCTGGCAGACCGTGCTGCGGACTGCAACAGCAAAGTACCGCACCTGGCCGCGAGCGCGGTGCCGATCTGCTCGCTGACTTGCCACACGACGTCCGTAGACAGGCTCCCGGTCCGGGCTGCTCGGAGTTGCCGACGCAGACCGTGACGATGTCGCTGGCAGCAATTGCATCCCGCCAGACCTCGCTCGCACTGAAGGCCCCGCGTTTGATGATCGCGGCGAGAAGTTCCGGCACCCCTTCCTCAATCACAGTCGGCAGCCCCTGGTTTGATCATGGCAACCTTGAAGGCATTCGCGTAAACACCGATGACGTCATGACCGAGTTGGACAAGACATGCCCCGGAACGGACCCGACGTAGCGAAGGCCAAAGAACGAAAGTTCATAACTCCGCGCTCTTTATCGCGACAGCGGACCAGACGTCACGATCGCTGCGGCAAACGTGGGAATCAGAAATCTCGGCTAACTGAATGCGACAAACCCAAGATGGCAAGCAACCTCGCGATGTGGTGACAATCTTTGATTAGGTACTTCATCCCAACGTGGTCTCCAAGGAGGAACAAGAAGGGCAAGGTACACGTGTAGATGACTATGGCCGCAAACGCCTTCGCGGCAACACCTAGCGTCCCGAGGGCGGATGGTCGTCCCGTCGCATATTTCAACGACACACGCCCCTGTAGAAACGCCCGCTTCAGGTGATAGCGGCGACGCAGACGCGCTTCCGGCACCAACTCGTAGGCAGGCGCTTCCTCGCACCAGACGAACGTTTTTCCCGCGCGCGCCGCACGCCTAAAAAAATCCACGTCCTCGCCACCGGTCGCGTACTCCGGATCAAACCAAACACCAGCTTCGACGACGATCGCAGTGCGCAATAGCACGTTGCCAGTCCGCGTCTGTCTCCAATGGAGCATACTACCCGTCGCGTGCGATGGCCGCTCACAGATGCGGCTTCGCACAACCCAGGACGGCGGCCGGGTTTCGAAATATGGCCGCACGGGACCAAGTACGGCGTCCGCTTGATACTGGTGGAGCGTTCGCCACAGCTGCATCAGCCAGTCTTCGCGTGGCACCTCGTCATCGTCGATGAACGCGAGAAACTTCCCGTTTACCAGACTAAATGCATGGTTCCTCACCAGCGCGAGATTCCGTGTGGGCTCCACAGCGTATCGGATCGCAACGGGGAACGTCGGTTGCAAGCGCTCAACTACGGTCCGCGCACTCGCCGACGCGTCATTGTCCACGACTGCGCAGGAGAACCTGAACGAACCATGCGTCTGCTGCACGGCGAGCGCAGCAAGAAGACGTTCGAGCAATTCCGGGCGTCGATATGAGCAGACGCAGACGGTGATCTCTTCGGTCTTAACTGTCATACCAGTGTCGATGTCGCTCACAGCAGGCAATTTGGTGTGGGTCAATGAATCTCTCCGTCGTTAGAAAGTGGCGCGAACTGTGAAACACGTCGTCACACAGCCGCGGCTGCCGCTAAATCACGTCGCTTTGAGCAGACCAGGGCTTCAAAGTCTGGACAGCGCTTCGAGATGGGATTCGAACCGAGCGCCGTATGGGGCCGCAGTTGACGGCGACCAGAAGAAAAAGGAACCACAGGCTGTGTGTGCCCTTCAGAAGGCTCGACTCGGTCAGGTTGTTCATGACGATGCTCACCAAGAGCGTTAGGCGTAAGCTCCCGAGTTCAAATTCATTCCGAAGGTCGTCGAGAGCGCCGGCGAATGCAAAGCCGATGACAAGAAGCACGAGCGCCACGCCAATCACGCCGAGGTCGACATAGACGTCAACGAAACCATTATGGCCCTGCCCTGGCCGCCATCCGGGCGTGACGCGCGACCAGTTGTCGAGGGGGTACATGGCGTATCCAATGTGCCCCACCCAGAAGGCACCGAATCCGACACCGAGCACAGGGTTCTTCGCGGCGTTATTGAGAAGGTCTGTCCACAGGCCAGTGCGTCCCGTGAGCGTCGTATCGCGGCCTGTGGCGTCAAGCACCAGCCCGACCGGCGTCGTATCGAACGTTTCGAATACAAAGTGCGCGAACGGCGCCAACAGCATAAGCGTGATCGTTCCCGACAGAATGATGCGCTTGGCTTGGGCGGCTCTTCTCTTAATGTGCTGCAACCCGAACAGGACGGCTGCACCGACGCTGAATCCAACGATTGCTGTGCTGCTGTGGGAGTTCTTCGACCCGTGCAACACCCACAACGTCAGGACGAGGAGTAGCAGATCCAGCGTCAGCTTTTTCCTGGTCCAGTTCTGAAGAATCTGCCAGATAGAAACCAGACCGCTGCACATCGCGACCTGGCCAAGATTGTTTTTGTGCACGGCCAGCCCCACCCACATCTCTTCGACGCCGTCCCAGGTATACGCGACGCCGATGTTCCTGAAATACTTGATTGCGGCAATCGAGAGCGGGATGTGCACCAGATACAAACGTCGGAGCAGCGCCCGCACCGCCCCGAGGTGATCGTGCTCCGTAAGCGCGACGAGCACCATTACGAGCGTGCCCATCGACCGGAAGCATCTCCGAAATGAAATGTCCGGAAAATTTGACCATATGATGCTCAACGTCATGTAGATGAACAGCACAACCAGCCATTTGTTGCGACCGAGAATTGCTTTGGTCCGTTTCACCCGCGAGCCAAGGACAAACAACCCAAGCACAATCAACAAAATCAGCAGCGCACGGTCCAAAGGGCTGCCGGACAGATCTGGATCGACCACCGTCCCGATTTGCCCGCTGAGCCAGCTGGACGGGCTTCGGGTGCTGATGATGAACAGCCAGATGTACGGTATCCAGATCCACGGGGAGGGTTTCCCCTGCTTGACGACGGGCTCCGGCGTCTCAGCCAGCGGCGCGGCGAGCAAAGGAACTGGCCTTAACTGGATCACAAGTGGCCATCGGCGGGACTGACTCGCAGATCGACACCGGACGTGGTTAATAGATCGAGGTAGCGGTCGGCCTGCGCTTTGATATTGTATTTCTGGTAGAACGTGGAGGCTGAACGCGCGAGGCGTTCGCGTTCCTGCCTGTCGTGGAACAATTCCACGATTGAGTCGGCCATTTGCCCCACGTTCTCAGGCTCATAGTACCGAACCATCGTATCGTCGAAGTAACGCGTGATCACGTCAAGACGCGGTGCAATGACCGGTACGCCCAGGTACACATACTCCAGTAACTTCACCGGGAGCATATATCTGTCGCAGGCCAGGTTGCGCCGGTTGCCAATGATGCCCAGGTCCATACCGGAGACGATCTTCGGTATTTGCTCCACCGGAAAAAACATTCGGCTGAAGTGGACATTTTCTTCGATGCCCAACTGTGAGGATAACGCTAGCGCTTCGGGCAGGTAGTCGCCGGCGCCGTATACCCATAGCTCCGCCGGAATGAGGTCGGCGACCCTGGCCATCGCTTTCACAATCAGGTCGATACCCAGACGGTGCGCAATCGTACCGTGATAGACGATTCGGAACACCTCGCTCGTTTTCTCTGTCGTCCTGGGCCCGAACAGCGCCACGTTGGGGAGGTTCATTAGAACGGTGATTTTCTCCGGCGCAATGCCACAGTGTTCGACAAGGTAGTCCTGCTGGTTGTGGTCCGCGCAGAACACGCGATCGGCGAACATCGCCGACAGCCACTGCTCGATCTTTAGAACCTTCACCGGCAGGTCTTTTTCTCCGGCGTTGAACTTCGCCATGTAATTGGCGGTCATGAGATCGTGCACATCCAGCATCAACCTCGCGCCGAGCATCTTCGGAGTGATGGCGGCAAACACCAACCCATTGGGCATGTTGTGCACGTGAACGACGTCGTATTGGTGGCCGAAGGAGCGGCGGGTAAGGAGGACAGCGGCCTTCAGGGAAAACTTCAGATAGGACCAGACATACATGAGCGTGCTCCGCCCCTGATACTTGCTCATCACACGGAAAATGGTGCCGCTCGGCCGCGCTTCGACTGCCGACTCGCCGTCCGCCTTAAGGGCAATGACGTCGACCCGATGTCCCTGATTTTCGAGCGTCCACACATAAGACTTGATTCGGGCGTCGTTCATGTAGTGTGCGTACGCCAACATGCAAATATTCATTCGTTCACTCCTATGAGACTTAGCCGGCATTCGGCCGCAACATAGCTTGCGATTCGCGGATTGCCGGAATAAAATTCGGTAGGTACCTGGACGCGGATCGGTGCATCAGCCGATGTGACGATACAGAACACGGCCCGTCGCCTGCAGAACAGAGCCTGGCATCATAGCAAACAACTGCTTGACGACACTGGACACCCCCCGCTTTGCCAAGTCGGGAATCTGCTTGCGAGACCAGCGCAGATACGTGAGCTCTGAGGATTTCGCCCCCCAGCGGTCTTTGAACGCAATCAGCCCGGCATTGTCGGCGTCTGAACGGCCAAAATCCATGCAAGTCAACCCCGCCGCTTTTGCCTCAATGATCGCTTTCCACAAGAGAAACGGAGTACCCCCGAGATTTTGAACCGCCGTGTCGGAACAGCCGTATTTATAGACAACAGTGTCCTTATGCTGCACGGTCAAAATACTGGCAATCTCGTCCCTGTCTTTGAACGCTACCCGAATCTGCATCTGGTCACCCATGCAGGCGGCCACATTCCTGAACCACTGGATGGGCTGCGGTGGCAATTGGTGCCGGCGGCGCGTTTGAACCATGAGCCGATAAAACGCATTCAAAAGGCGTTCCGAGTTACCGCACTCGTACATCAGACCCTCACGCTCCGCGCGTCGGATTGGCTGCTGCACGGCTGTTTTGTGCGTCCGCCGCAGGAGTTCATCCGCCGCGGGCCGCAGATCGAGCATGTGCAGGTAACAGTGAGGAGACTTGACCTCGCCGTCGAGAGCAGGCAGTTTGCTAATGGGCCTCAACTCGACGTATTTCCACTTCCCGGCATCTACGGCGTTCTTAAGTTCCTCCATGATCGCGGCAGCAGCACTCGAGCTGTCCAGTAGCGGTTCACAATGATCCGAGAATGGAACGGACACCATGCGGCGGCCAGTCAGCCAGCTGTTGACTTTGCATAGCAAGATGCCGTTCGACAGTGCCAAAGATGGAGGAGAGGTCGTGTAGGCGACGGGCGTGTACCCGTATGTCCGTCGCAACGCTTCAAGCCACGGCTGGCTGTGAAAGACAGATGCGGAATTGTGGCGGCTGATGAATTCAGGCCATCGGGGGTCGCGAAGCGGGTCAACGGTATAAACCATCACAGCCCTTTCTGCGCCAACGCGTTCGTCGTCTCCGGAGTACGTGCCGCTGTCGACAACACCGACTCCCTGACAAATTGCGCGACATCGCGTGGCAGCGCACACCAGGCACCGACTCCAAACTGTTCAGAAACGTAAGTGAGAAACTCTTCGTATAGTCGTACCGGAAACTCCGTGCGACCGACCCGCTCTCCAAAGGCAATGTAATCGGGATGCACGTTGACGAGCGCCAGACCGCCGTGACGCGCCACCCAATCGAGCTTCCGCTTCCAGATATCGTTTGTTTTCTCGCCGAGGACCAGGAAGAGCGTCGAATCCTGCGGCAGCGAGTATGGGAGTTCTACGTAGCCGCTGCCATCAGATCGTCTGACCCAGAACGGAAAAATCGTGTTGGCACTATCCGGCTGAGGCTCGAAGGGATCCGTGTCGAATGTCGAAGCATCGTACAGGATGTTGAGATCTTTCAACCATTCGAGGTTGTGGAACATGAACGCGGACCTAAATCCCACCGCCTGCCAGCGCTCCAGATGCTCGTTGATGCGGCGCGCAGCGGCGCTGAATTCAGCCCTGGATCGATACAGTGTGCCATCATGGTGCAGATCGTGAATGCCGACTTCGAAGCCGTGATCGGTGAGGAACGATCGGAGTGCGGTGGGCGTATCGTACGCGCCTTCCGGAACGAAGTTGAAGGACGATCTGAAACCCAGCTCCATCTCCAGTTCGGCCAAGGCCCTGCAGCTTTTCATTCCTTTCCTACCCTCGACATCGTGAGTTAGAACGAAAGCAAACCCCTTTCCTCCTGGCCATCCGGACCACCACTCCGGCCGCTGCGCCGCCGTCTCCTTAATTGGCCACACGTTCGCACTGCGCCGGCGTTGTCGAGATGCGAGGTTCGCTCTGAGCTTCAAGCGCACCTCGTGCGGGATCGCCGGCTTGACGAAGTAGTACAGGTCGAGGAGTTTCAGGGGGTGGCCTTGTGGTGGTAGGATGGCGCTAGTGATCAGGAGTGCTGTCAACGATTGCGGCTACGTGATGGCCGTACACGTTGACTGATGGACGCAGCCGGCCCAGGTCATTGTGCTGCTGCATCGAAGACCGGAATACGAACTTCAGCCGACTCGCGGCGAAGGGCATCAGCGAAAGCACGACACCGATCCAGGATTTCACAAAGAGACCGTTTGTGCGCAGCGATTGCACAAAGCACCGGCGGGCCGTCTCGAGATGACCCATGCAGAGCTCCCGGCAGCCGAATCCGTAATAGCGGTTGGCGGCGTATAAGGAATCGCGCCACGTTTGCACGGTGCCACCGAGACCGCGAGGGGCCTTCCGTCTTCGCTTCAGCTCGAGCAAGCGAGCCATTTCGGCGTCGAGATCTTCGGGTTGCCCGCTGCGTCGCCGCTGCGCCAACCGCATCGCGACATCGGCCAGTTCGTACATGTACTGATGACCGGTAACTGAGAGACCCTTGGGATTTAGCCGGTAGCTGATAAGACGTTCGTACAGGTTATGCGCCTGGCAGTGCTCCAACATGCGCAAGGTGAAATCGTGATCCTCAGTACCCTCGAACTCCTTGCGGTACCCGCCGACACGTTCGCAAAGTGATCTTCTAAACATGATTGACGGATGGAGGAAACACCACCGCTGCAACAGGGTTCGCTGGATCGTCTCGTTATCCTCCGGCAGGTACGACGTGTGGAGCACCGCCCCGTTCGCGTCGATATTTTCATAGATCCCACATCCGACCAAACCCACCAAGGGATTCGCGTCGAGAAACGCGACTTGCCGTACGAATCTAGTCGGCGCACACACGTCGTCGGCATCCATCCGGGCGATGTACTTACCTCGCGCGAGCCCGCAACCGCGGTTCAGAGACTCGACTAAGCCCCTGTTCTCCTGATGGTAGGGCCTCACACGTGCGTCCTGACTGCAGTAAGACTCGATCATCGAGGCGGAGGAGTCGGTCGAACCGTCATCGATGATGATGAATTCGAGCTCACGAAAGCTTTGGTTGAGAATGCTCTCGACAGCTTCGCGCAAAAAGCGCTCGCCGTTGAAAACACTCATCACGACGGAGACCGTTGGAGTAGTCATAATATCCTCGTCTGTAGTCTAACAGCCCGTGTCAGAATCCCCAGTTTCGGCATTGGCTGAATTTAGGCGAACGGCGTCGCGTTTCGCGAGTGGGTAAGGCGTTGCCAAGGAAATTTCCTGTGAGCTCGTATTGGGCTCGTAAAGCGGCGAGAGAGCGGCCAGAACCCGCAAGAGAGTGCAAAACAGCTTGATTTTCAGGCCGGCCAAGCCTTTGGGCGTTCCGGCCTTCGTGATCGATCGCAGAATCAGAGCGAGATTGAACGCTGCCACCTGCAACAACACCCGCTTGGCGACGTTGCCTCGGCCGCGTACATGCAACCGTCGCAGCGCGCCGGTCTCATACTGATGCGCGAAGGGCCGCTCCAGGAATTCTCCGCGCCGCCGCAACAAACTCTTTCCTCGCTCGCCTTCCACGCGCCGCTTGTTAGCGTACACCGCCGCTTGTTGCTCGGCTTTGCCGTCCCACTTACGCCGCGGTTGTTGCGGAATCGAAACGTAA
>JBBSFT010000131.1:0-8066 GCA_038254845.1 Gemmatimonadales bacterium
CCGGCATAGCCACTGCCGGCGTCATCGACGGCGAATCGGTAACCGCGGTCCCGAAAGTCCTTGAGTCGTCCGCGAAACTTCGGGTAGTCGCGAATAGCCGTGCGCTCGGTGATCTCGAGCACGACTCGGCTTGGATCCGCGACGTCCATGTCCTGATCGGTGAACATCGGATCGGTGAAATCATGCGGATCGACGTTGAGAAAGAGCAGCTCTTCGTTCTTGAGCCGCTCCGGCATGAGCGAGATTGCCGTGTTTCGGCACAGGCGGCTCAGCTCCCAGATCATGTCGGTTTGTGCGGCGACCTCGAACATGACTTCCGGGCGCCGCATGCTTTTCATCGTGCCGCGGGCGAGCGCTTCGTAACCGAACGTCTCGAGTGATTCGGTGACGACGATCGGATGATAGTCAACGTACAGGCCGCCGGTGCGAAGCGTCTCGCGGAGGTCTGCCGCCTTTAGCGCGAACTCCCGTTGTTCCACCGAGTTGGACGAGTTGGCGGCGTCGCGAATCGCCCGGTAGAGCTGTCGCTCGAGACGGATTTTCGGATCGTAATGAACGTGTGAGCTGCCGACGAATGTGTCGAAAAGCGAGGAGATGTCTTCGCCGTGCTCTTCTTCGATGCGGCGCGCGATGTACTGATGGAGGCGGGCGGTCATCTCGGTGATCGCGTCCGGTGTCGGGACCGCCGACATCTCTTCCGGCACGTACATCACGACAAAGTCATCGTCGTTGTTGAAGTTGACCAGGACCTCGGCTGACGCGAGTGGGCCGTCGTGCAGGAACTCGCGAATGGCGCCGACCGTTGTCTCGAGAACCTGGTCGAGTTTTTCCCATCCATAAATCTCTTCGATCTTGGTATACCGATCGAAGTTGAAATAGAGAACGAGAAGTTCCTGGCGGTCGATGATCGACTGGCGGAGGGAGTCAATCGCTGACGGTACGGTCTGAACTCGTGCTTGTCCGCCGCGAAACAGGCGCCGATAGTTGGGCAAGTTCAGCCGGGTTGGGGAAGCTTGGCGATGTTTCGCTCGACGACTTCGGCGAGCTTCGCGAGCTCGAACGGTTTTTCGACGAAGTCGTCGGCACCGGTTTCGAGCGCCTGGCGCTTGTCCATCCAGTCCTGGAGGGCGGTGACCATGACAACCCGGATCTTGTTGCCGGCCGGACTGGTTTTCATTTCACGGCAGACCTGCCAGCCGTCGCGTCCTGGCATCATGACGTCGAGGAGGACGAGCGACGGTTTGACCGTGTTGAAGAGGTCCATCGCGTCATCGCCGTTGTAGGCGACGGAGATGGGGTAACCCTTCGACTCGAGGTAGTCCCTGATGATATGGGCGTTGTCTTCGTTGTCATCGACGACGAGAACGGCGGGAAGCGTCGGGGCATTCATTGTCATACGTTGACCTGCCCGCCAGAGTATGGCAAGTGCGCGCGCGGCGTCTTGACATTCACTGCTACCGCTGACAATCATCACTCAGTGGTCACCCGAGGCTAAAAGTGAATCTGCGACGCGCTGTCAAATGTCTTCCCATTTTAGCGATGGCCGCCGCCACTCCTCAGTCATCGGCGGGCGCTGACTCGACCGGGGGGGATCACGAGCTTGCTGGGATTGTCACCGACGTTTCCAGCACACCGATTCCGGAGGTGGAGGTATCGGTCGTCAGACCCGCAGGCGCGGGGCGCAACGCCATCACAGCGAAGGATGGCCGGTTTGCGATCGCCGGCATTCCGGAAGGCCAGATTGTTCTTCGTTTCCGGAGGCTTGGCTACGAGGCACGCGATGTTGAGATCAACATGACGCATGACAAACGAACATCGGTCGATGTGATGCTGAAGCCAATACCCGCGGAACTTGACTCGATGCTGATAAGGGCCGAGGAACAGAGTGCTCTGCGAGAGTTTTACGACCACAAGTCGACCCGCGGCAGCTTCGCCAAGTTCTACACTGCCGAAGACATCAGAAAGCGCGGAGCGACATACCCTACTGACATGTTCAGGAACGTTCCCGGGATCACGCTGGCGGCCTCTTCATACACTGGCGCAACCGTGAAAATTCGCGGCTGCCAGCCGATGCTCTGGATTGACGGACAGCGCGTTCCGAACTCGGAAGTTGACGACGTTGTTTCGGCGAGTGACATAGCGGGACTTGAGTTTTATACGTCGATGGCGGGGATTCCCGCTCAGTACATGGACAGGACGACACGCGCATGTGGAAGTATTCTGGTCTGGACCAAGAACCGGTAAGCGCGTCCTGTAGAGCGAAAAAAAGCCCCCCGAAATTTCGGGGGGCTTTTTTTGGTCACTTGTCTATCTGCTGCCGCATCCGGCCACGTACGTTGGAGCGGCAGTCGGACTCTTGTCGATGTACATCCGGCCGGCATATGTATCGCCGCCGAGGACCGTAGCGGCCGCTGTCACGTTGGCCTGATTCACCGTGTACTCGAGTACCGGATATTCGAAGCGACGCGGCACGTTGGGGACTGAGGCGTCGACTCCGGGTTTAATGCTGGCGGGCTGGCATGTGCGCCGCCATTCCGCCCACGCCGTTCCGCCATCAGTAAATAGCGCAACCCACTTCTGCTGTCCGATTTGAACCAGCCCGGCTGTGCCGCCGCCGAAAACAACTCCAGGCTGGGCGAGGAACGCAGCAGAATTCGCCGAGCTCACGCCCCACTGAGCGAGCGATGCCGCGATCGCCGCGTTGTAGTACCCTGCGGCCTGGCCGGCGCTCAGGCCACCAATGCCCCGCTGTGCCGCCTCTGCCTGAATGAACGCCACTTCGGCGTAAGTCATCAGATACGAAGGTGTGCTCGAGCCAGCGCCCCCGAATGTTCCGTAGGCCGTCTTCCCCGGGTAAAAGATCGCGCCCGGCCGCGATGCGTTCGAGACATAGTTGGCCGCGGCCGCACGAGCGGGAGAAATTCCGTTCGGGCTTCCCGCATATATCGACGGGTTCGAGGGAACTGGCTGCGCGAAGATCGGCAGGCGGGGATCCGAGTTTGCCTGAAGAATCGTCACCAGCGTATTCGACACTCGATGGTCGTCACGTGTCTTGAAACTGACCGCCCACGGATTGTCATACACTCCGTCACCCGGATATTTGAAAGTCGCGTTATCCGCGTTGGACTGGAATACTCCACCGGGCGCGGAAAAAGCTGCCGCCAGCTGGGTGTTCGCCGTCGTGGGATCGACGTTGATGAGGAGCAATGCGAGACGCGCACGCAGTGAGTTCGCGAAACGCTGCCAGCGAAGCAGGTTGCCCGCATAGATGGGATCTGCTGCCGCCAGGGAGTTCGTAACGCCGGTTGCAGCCATCGCCTTCGTTGCCTTGTCGAGCTGAGCAAACATGTCGGCGTATATGTCCTTCTGCGCATCGTACTTAGGTGACAGGCTTCCGCCAATCGAGTCACCGAGCAGAGCGGTGAAATAGGGAATATCACCCCACGTGTTCGTGAGATACGAAAATTCCCACGTACGCATTACGGAAGCCGGACCGTAGATGCCGGCTTGCGAAGTAGCGATGCCCTTGTTGATGATCTGGGTGAAATCCTTGAGCTCTCCGGCATACGCGCCGTTAAACGTTCCTTCGGTGTCACCCGCGTGCAGCCGGATGTAACGATCCTCGTCGTTGTATTGAACTTCCGAGAGGTGCTGGACCAGCCACTCAGTACCTCTCAGGCTATACCCGCTCCCGAGCCACCGTGATGAAGCGACGCGCGCCGCATTGGTAAAGAGCGGACCGGCCGGCACGTCTTCCGGGCTGTTTGGATTTGCGTTCAGGTTGGTGAGCTTATCCGAGTTGCAGGCCGCGATACTCGCTGCGAACGCGAAACCGGCACCGACCCGCAGGAGTCTTGAATTTTTCATTGTCATGTTCCCCTTGGGTTACGGTGTAATACGGAAGCTGAGACCCCAGCTACGCGCATTGGGCAGCGCCGCGAATTCGATTCCCTGATAGTTGCCCGTCGTGTACGAAAACTCCGGGTCAATGTTCGGAACCTTTGTCCAGGTGAGGAGGTTCCGACCCGTTACTGCCAGGCTGATGGATCTGACGTTAAGACGGTTAGAGAAGGAATGCGGCAAATCGATTCCGGCTCGGAGCTCGCGGAGCTTTACATATCCGGCGTCGTAGATGTACGGCTCGATCGACGGATAGATCGACTGATAGTATTCCTCGGCCGTGACATTGATCGTGTTCGGCTTTCCGGTCGCAACATCGATTCCGGAGATGACACGTCCTGGCTTGTCCCAATCCTGTTCTCGACCCGACAGCGTTCTCTTGAGTACGCCGGTGTTGTCTCCGAACATGTTCGTGACACTGTAAATTTTGCCGCCCCGCCGAACGTCCAGGAGCCCGTATAGCGTGATGCTTTTAAAGCTCACCGTGTTGCCCCAGCCACCGGTCCAATCAGGCTGGATTGTACCGAAATAGACGGTGGGTTTGGACGTCGCTTGTGGCAGCCCGTCCGCCAGAAGCAGCTGGCCGGTTGCGGAATCGTGCTTGAAGCCCTTGCCATAAATGGCTCCGTACGGCTTGTCCAGTCGGGCTTCGATGCGACCGTTCCACAGGCTGCCAAGAAGCAGCGTCGTCACTCCCGGCGCGAGCTCGGTGACTCTGCTCTTGTTCTTCGAGTAGTTGAATGTGCTGTTCCACGCAAAACCATTCGACGTTTGGATCGGTGTCACATTCAACAACATCTCGAACCCGTTGTTCGTGATTTTTCCGGCGTTAATCGACTTGGCAGTAAACCCTGAGGCCGTCGAAACCGGTGCGTTGAAAATCTGATTCCTCGTGTACTTCTGGTACGCGCTTGCGTCGAACGTAATCCTGCCGTCGAAGAATCCGAGCTCCGCGCCGACTTCATTCGAGTGCGTGATTTCAGGCTTCAACTCACCGTTGGCCAGAACATCGCCCAGGGTAAACTGCGCAAGTCCATTGTACTTGCTTGACAACCCTGCGTAGGTCGTACGGAGCTGGTAAGGATCTGCATCGTTTCCAACCTGTGCCGTCGATGCGCGCAGCTTTGCATACGACAAGAGGCGCCCTTTCAGACTCGGAATGGCGTCCGAAACCACCAGGGAAGTGTTCGCCGAAGGATAGAAGTATGAATTTCCACCCTTCGGTAACGTTGATGACCAGTCGTTGCGAGCCGTGCCTTCGACGGTCCACCAGTCAAACATCGTCAAGGCCGCAGAGCCATATACGCTGTTAACCTGGCGGCGCTGCAGGTTCTGAGACAAGGTCGGCGTGACGGCGGCGTTCGACACGTTGTAAATGAAGGGAACAGTGATTCCAGTCGTCGCCGTGCCAGTCGTATTGAATGTTTCACGACGTATTCCACTGCCGGCCGTGGCGTTCAGCGACAGACGGGAAAAGAGCTGCCGCTGCGCAGTG
This sequence comes from Gemmatimonadales bacterium, assembly GCA_038254845.1. Lineage (GTDB taxonomy): Bacteria > Gemmatimonadota > Gemmatimonadetes > Gemmatimonadales > Gemmatimonadaceae > UBA4720. The sequence goes on from JBBSFT010000131.1 coordinate 5,396, forward strand.
ACGAGCAGATTGGTGTTGTTCTCGCTGCTGTAATCGTTTGTCAACGCAAATCCGCCAAAGTACTTCTGATCGATCCCGCTCCCGGTGATCTGACCCTGAGCCCAGCGCTGATCGATGTTCAGGCGGTAGATGTCGGAGCCGCTGGAGACGGTCGCGTTGATGCCCTGGGCAAGATTGTAGTGAGCAGCGACACTTCCAACAAAGCGGTCTCTCACATCGCTCACCGGATTCTGGTACTGAAGCCAGAAAGGATTGTTGTGATAGTTGTAGTTCCAGTTGTATTCGCGGCTGCTTGGGCCTCCGTTCGTCTTGCCACCAAGGTTGTAATTCCTGAGAGCGGCCATGTCGACCTGCCGCCCGAACCAGACGAACTGCTCCATGATCCCGTTGTTGTATCCAACGCCCGGGCGGTTGGCACCGGTGTTCCGAATGTACTGAAGGTTCGCGTCGGTGCTCAAACGACGGTTAACCCGAAGTGAAGCGTTCAGCAGCCCATTGGTCTTGTGAAATGTGTTGTTCGGGATATACCCATCGATGTTGTCTGCACCGAGTGAAAGGCGTGCGCTCGCACGATCATTTCCGCCGCTGACTGCGACCGTCGTCGATTTCGTGTGACCAGTCTGGAAAAAACTTTTCACGTTGTCAGGATGAGCGACCCATGGCTGCTGCTTGCCGGTAAACTGGTCGATGAGACGACCATCGAGTCGCGGCCCATAGCTCTGGTCACATCCGTCGCAATCGCCACTGCCCTGCCCATCCACGTACTGGAATGAACCGCCCGCGCCCTGGCCATAAAGGTTCTGATAATCAGGAAGTATCGACGGAGATTCAAACGAGTAACTGGTGCTGAGCTCGGTGCGCATCTTGTTGCCCGTGTTACCACCTTTTTTGGTCGTCATCACAATGACGCCGTTAGCTGCTCTCGACCCATAAAGAGCCGCAGCGTTTGGGCCTTTGAGAATCGAAACTGTTTCGATATCCTCGGGATTGATGTCGGAGATTGCACTTCCGAAATCGTATCCGCCGGCAGGATTCCCGACGCGCGCGCGATTCGAGATCGCAACACCGTCGACTATAAAGATCGGTGAGTTGTTTCCGTTGATCGAATTTGCGCCGCGAAGCACGATGCGGTTCGAACCACCTTGGGTCCCGGAGCCTGTGATGTTCACTCCGGACACTTTGCCCTGGAGGTTGTTGATCACATTCATCGACTTTGTCTGATTCAGATCAGTCGTGGAGATCTGCTGCTGCGCAGTTCCGAGAGTGCTTTTCTGGCGTTCGATGCCGAGTGCCGTAACCACCGTCGCCTGGAGCTCTGTGGCCGTGGCAGTAAGATGAAAGTCAGCGACGACGCCGGTTCCTGCGAGGTTGACACGCACGGTGCTCGGCGTGAAGCCCAGTCTCCGTGCGGTCACAACGACGGCCTGACCACGAACACTGGCTGCCGGTACCACGAAGCTGTATCGCCCCTGCGCATCGGTTTGCGCACCAAGGCGCATTTCGGGAATGCTCACCGACGCCGCCACCAACGGCGTTTCCCCTGTGCCCTGCGTCACCCGCCCACTGACGGTGACGCTCTGCTGTGCTGTCGCTATCGCCGGAGCAAGCCCGATCAATAACGCAGCAGCGGTCAGTCGAATCCGACCAATTGTCTGCATGCCGTACCCCCCTTTATGGAAGCCCACCGCGAAAATCGTCGGCTGGGTCGCCTGTTTTACGACAGGCGCTTCGCCGACCCCATTCCTAGAGTGTCAACTGTTTGCAACAATGTCAAGAAAAAGTGAGAAATCTGTATTGTCGGGGGAACAAAAAAGCCTCCGGCGGGTCAGGCGCTGGAGCCTACCGGCGGGAACAGCTATTAGACGAAATCAACTCCGGCTTTGAGCGGCTGTCGCCTTCTCCGTCACGATCCTAACAGTGTTGTCCACGACCTGAAGAAACCCGCCCTCAATCTCGAACCGCTTGTCGCCGCCACCACCAAGCCGCAGCGACCCCTTCCCCAGCAGCGTCATCATCGGCGCATGGTTCTCGAGAATACCAACCTCTCCGTCAAACGCCGGCGCCACCACCGACGACACCTCTCCCTCGAACAACACGTTCTCGGGAGAGATCACCGAAACCTTGAGCACCTTATCAGCCCTGCGCCATCTTGGCCGCGTTCTCGACAACATCGTCGATTCCACCAGCCATGAAGAACGCCTGCTCAGGCAGATTGTCGAACTCGCCCGCAACAAGCCGCTCGAACGACGAGATCGTATCCTCGAGCTTCACATACTTGCCCGGGATATTCGTGAACTGCTCGGCCACCGCGAACGGTTGCGACATGAAGCGCTGAAGACGACGTGCGCGACCGACAACGAGCTTGTCCTCTTCCGAGAGCTCGTCCATACCCAGAATCGCGATGATGTCCTGCAGCTCCTTGTAGCGCTGCAGAATGCGCTGCACCGACGTCGCCACATTATAGTGGCGGTCGCCGAGGTACTGCGCATCCAGAATTCGCGACGACGATGCGAGCGGATCCACGGCGGGATAGATGCCAAGCTCCGTAATTGCGCGCGACAGGACGACGGTCGCGTCGAGGTGAGCGAACGCCGTTGCCGGAGCCGGATCGGTGATGTCGTCAGCCGGAACGTAAATCGCCTGCACCGACGTGATCGAGCCGGTCTTCGTC
>JBBSFT010000132.1:0-8039 GCA_038254845.1 Gemmatimonadales bacterium
ACACCAACACGACGCTCGACTACACGATTGGAATCGACAACACCGGGTTCGAGCAGCGCCAGTTCATTCCCCGCAACGCGGTGCTCGGAACGGCTCCGCTCGTAACCGGGCGCGCTCTCTCGGTATTCTCCGCCAACCGGGTCATCAATCAGGACGCGATCGCCTCGTATAACTGGAACCGGATCGGGTCGATCGAGCTGAAGAGCACCGGCGGTTTCAACTTCACCGATCAGAAGGTGAGGACGACGACTGCGCAGGCAACGGGACTCGCACCCGTCGGCGAGCTCGTCTCCGCCGGCTCGGCTCCATCGGCCGCGCAGACGGAGATCGAGCTGAAAACGCTCGGATTCTACGGACAACAGGAGCTGGCGTTGAATGACAGGCTCTTTCTCACCGCTGCGGTTCGCTATGACGCGTCATCGACGTTCGCACCTTCGGAGCGGTGGCAGGCCTTTCCGAAATTCTCGGCATCATACGTTGTGATCGGCGATCGACCCGGCATGCTCAACAACCTGCGCTTGCGTTCCGCGCTCGGGTGGGCGGGAAGCCAGCCCGGGCTCGTCAACGCATACTCGCAGTACGTGACATACGCACAGAGCCCATTCGCCGGACGCCCCGGATTCGTCAACGACGTCGTTTTCGGAAATCCGAATCTCAAGAACGAGCGTGCACGCGAGTGGGAAGTGGGCACCGAAGTCGGGTTTCTGAGCGGACGCGCGAGCGCCGAGGCGACGTACTACAACCGCCTTGTCTCCGATCTTCTCTTCTTCCGGCCACTCGCCACAAGCACCGGCTTCTCGAGACAGTTCTTTCCGATCGGGACGATGTCGAACAAGGGCCTGGAGTTGCTGCTTCACACGAACAACGTGAACACGAAGAACTTCGAGTGGGGATCGACCGTCACCTATACCCATAACCAGAACCTTGTCGAGAGCCTTGCAATTCAGGACTTCCAGTCCGCGGGCGGATATCCCAATCGCATCCGCGCCGGCCAGCCGGCAGGTGTGTTCTATGGGTCGTATGCAGCGCGTGACTGCGTCTCCGGCGCACTGCTTCTCGACTCGCTCGGACGCTACCGCCGCAGCAACAACGCCGCTGACATGGGTGCGACTCTCGCTCAGCGTCACACCATCAGCAACGGGACGTGCAACGACTCGCTGAGCAAAGTCATCGGCGATCCGAATCCGAAATGGCTCGGCTCATTCCTCAATGAGTTCACAATCGCCCGCAAGGTCAGGCTTCGCGCACTGCTCGATGGTGTCTTCGGCAACGACATCATGAACCTGTCCACGCGAGCGCAGAACGCCGGTATTGCAAGCAACTCGAAGTCGTACGAGCGCGAGCTGTTGCCGTACGGCGATCCACGCAAGCTGCCGCCAACGTTCAATTCACGCACGCAGGGAATCTTCGAGCACTGGATCGAGGACGGTTCGTTCGTGAAGCTCCGCGAAGTTTCGGCCAGCTACAAGTTCGACCAGCTGCCCATCCGCCGGGTTTTCGGCGACGGAGTCGATCTCACTCTTTCCGGACGCAATCTCTACGTGTGGACGAACTACAGCGGGTACGATCCCGAAATCAATCTCTTCGGTACCAACGCCGGCGGGCGTGAATCGGTTCAAACCACCGCGGCCGATCGCGGATTCGACTTTGGCGGTTATCCCATCCCTCGCGTCTGGTCACTCAGCGCGAAGGTCACTTTCTGACCATCGGAGACAACAACATGAAGATGATCAGATACGGCGTGTCGGGGGCTGCCGCTCTTTCGCTCGCGGCATGCACACTCGACTTGCAGAACCCGAACGCCCCGACGACAGGTCAGGTGACGACCTCAGCCGACGGCGTCATCGCGCTGGCAACCGGACTTCAGGGCCGATTTGCCCAGTCCTATGGCAATTTCGCTTATATGGCAGGCCTCGTCACCGATGAATTTTCGGCGACGAGCGCCGCGCTCATTTCAATCAGCGATTCGGAGCAGGGCCAGGTCGCACCTGGCACCGGCGTTGCCGACAACGTTTTCAACTCCGAGTATCGAACCGTCCGCACCGCGAATGATCTGTTGACTGGCGCGGCGGCACTCTCGAATAACATTGAAGCGGGCACCGCCAGCGGACTCAAGGCTCTCGCCTATGCGCTGAAGGCCGAGGCGCTCGGCGAGACGCTTCAGAGCTATCAGAAATTGCCGATCAACACGCTCGACGTCACGCAGCCAGTTTATGTCGGACGGGCGGAAGCGCTCACGGTCGTGCGCGCACTCCTCGATTCCGCCGCGAACCAGCTCGCTGCAACACCGCCGAGTACTTTCTTCAACAACAATATTCTGACGCCGGGTGTAAACCTGCCGAACACGGTTCAGCTCTTTCGGGCGAGGTACGCGCGAATCGCGAACGACGATGCAACGGCGCTGGCTGCGTCGAACCTCGTGGGTCGCACCGGTCCAACGGCGCTTTCACAGCTTACGTTTCCGTCGCCGGCTGTGAATTTCTTCGCGAACGTGACAGGCGGTACGAATGGCATTGCGCCCAGGCGCCTGTTCCGGCTGTCGATGGCCCCGCAGGATCAGCGCGCCGCGTACTTCGTATCGGCGCAGACGACGCTTCTCGGGCGTCTGCAAACGCCGATCGACAACTGGAACCGGTTCGCGAATCCACAGGCACCGTTGCCGGTCTACTATCCTGATGAAGCGCTGCTCATCAAGGCAGAAGCGCTTGCCAACCAGAACAATCTTACGTCGGCGCAGGCAGTTCTCGATTCAGTGAGAACCGATTGCACAGGTGGACGCGGTATCGACGATCCGAAGGCCTGTCTCCCCGCGCTCGGCTCTCAGCTAAGTAAGGCCGATCTGCTGACGGAGATCTATGTTCAACGCCGATTCGAATTGTTTGGAACCGGTTCGCGCTGGGAAGATTCGCGTCGTCGCAATTTGATCCGCGGACCCGTTTCGAACCCATCGCTTCCGGCCGATGGTCAGCGGTGCTGGCTTCCATACGCGATCGGGGATCGCAACGCCAATCCAAATGTGCCGGCAGATCCAGTCGAGCCGGCTTCATTTCCCTCCGGCTGTCCGCTCACATGAGGCCGCGAACGATGATCGATCAGTCGACCCGAGTCGGGAGAGAACGCGTGAAATTCAGCATGAAGATCGGAGTCCTGTGTGCGGCGGCAGCACTCGCCGTCGCGTGCTCGACAACCGAAGCACCTGGCCCACTCGAGCCAACCGGCACTATTGGACGCGTGCGCCTCGTGAACGTCATCAACGACGCTACCCGTGGAAGGGTGAACGCGAGCCTCGAAGGACTCGTCTTCACCGTTGACCTTCAGTACTCGCAATCCGCTCCGGCGAATCTTCCCTCGCCGGCGACGGCGCCCTATTCGCCGGTGTATACGGGCAACCGGTCGTTCGTCCTCAAGCGGACTGCCGACACAACGGTGACTGTTGCGACTCTCCCATTTTCAATCTCTGACGGGCAGGACATGTCGGTATTTGCGATCGGCGGGGCAGCCGGGAGTGCGATCTCCGGCGTCTCGATTGTCGATGACAACACGCTCGGCACGTCGGCTCAGACGCGGATGCGCGCCGTCAACATGAGTCCGAGCGCAGGAGGCGCACTCGATTTCTTTGTCACGGCGGCGGGCGCTGATCTATCGACAGCAACTCCGGTCGCGACGGGCGTCGCGTACAAGGCGTCGTCGGCGTACTTCATCGTCGTGCCCGGCACCTATGTGGTGAGGGCGGTGCCGGCGGGAACGGCCGCCGCCAGCCGGAACGCCGCAGTCGTCGCAACGCAGGCCGCCACCGCGTTCGCCGGTGCAACGGTGCGGACCGTCGTCGTGGCTGACGCGGCAACCGGCGGAACGCCGCTCAGAACCTTCGTGCTGGCCGATCGTTAGAGAAAAAAAGTGGCGCGGTGAGCGCACTGACAGTCAAGGGCCCGAGACGCGAACGTTTCGGGCCGTTGCATTTTCGGCCGCGAACGAAAGGAGAGCGGAGCCCTCTTCCTTGATCTGCAGCCTTTCGATTTTCGACAGTCTCCTGAACACCTCCACGTGCAGCGTTGCTTTCGTTCCGTCGGTTTCCACCTTCCATTTGCCTTCGACAAACCCGTTGACGAGTACTGTCGGCTGGATCATGCCGTTTGGTGGATACTCGCGTGAGCGGTGTTTGTCGGCAATGATCCGCCGCCTGTCAGTGTACGCCAGGAGGACATTGTCGAACTCGGGAAGAAAGCGGACGGGAACCGCGACGTCCGCGTGCGGACGCGGCGCAGTTGGCAAGTCGAACAACTCGCGGCCACCGTCGTCGCGAAATGTCACGAGCGATGAGCGCATCTCGTTGAATACTTCTCGAAGTTTCGTCAGCCCGGACCATGACTGCGCATCCATCACCGTCGCCGGGCCAAACGCGGCGAGATACCGGATGATGAGCGCCTGAACAGTCGAGCCCAACTCGAACTTGCGGCCCAGCCAGTGCTCGACGGATGTGTGTGCCGGCTGGCTCGACATCCCCCAGATTCCGCGAGGCGTGACCTGCACGAGAGGCACGTGTGTTCTAATCGCGTGCGCCATCGCTTCGCCATGGCGATCGGGAAATCTCTCGGTGAGCCGGCGCGCGAGATCGCTGAATGTCGCCGGTTTCTCGTCAACCATGAGGCGTCCGGCGCGGTTTATCTCGTCAGGGTCAAACTCCGTCAGGTATCGCGCAAAAAAGCCCTTGAACCCGCGCTCGATCGCCGGTTGAATCACCGGACGCAAGCCGAAACAATCCTCGTCGGTCATGGGATGAATCGTCGAACGCATCATCGCCAGCCTCACGACGCGTCTCTCCCGATAGAGATCTGCAAGCTCGGAATGACTGAAGTTTGCGAGTCGCGACCATAGTCCGACGTACGGCGAATTCGGCAGTTGCGCCTGCATACCGACAAGTCGTTCGATGGCTGCAAACGCCGATATGCGCTCCCGGTGCAACAGCATCTGGCGGGCGAGAAGCGCCCGATTGAGATCGAGAACTGAAAGCTGTTGTGCGGCGGTCGCTAAGCCGGAGGTTTTGCGATTCATGGCGGTTGTCGCCGACATGACGCGGCGCGCGCGACAGGGTCGTGGACTACTAAATCAGAAGGTCGCCATCGACCCCTGATGACGACTGGAGGGACGGTTAGTGCGCGGCGACGGATGGGTCTCGCCGGCGTGGCCCCGGCTGCGAATCGATGCTTCGAATGATCTGGATCGTTCGGAAGGCTGCCTTGTCCCAGTGGATTTCGACAGCTTCCCGCGCCTTGATGCCGTCGCCAGCCCGGACCGCAGCAATGATCTGGAGATGCTCCATTGTCGATGGCTCGTATTCCGCATCGAGGCGCGTGCCGTAGACCCACTCGTACCGCTGCACCTGGGGCCGGAGGCTCGCGTACACGCTGAGCAGGTGACTCCCTGCGGTTTCATTGACGAACCGTTGATGAAACGCGGCTTGAAGCTCGAAGAGCTTGTCGGCATCACGAGAACGTGCTGTGCCCGCCGCGCGCAGTTCCCGGTTGAGGCGCTCGAGATCCCCCGTCAACGCCTCCCGGCGTTGTTCCGCCAGATTCGAGACTGAGCTCACCGCCAGGCCTTCGAGTGCGCCGATCATTCCCCACAGCTCGCGCACACTCTCCGTGCTGAGTGGCGCGACGACGACTTCGGTGCGGCGGCCGCCGGTGACTGGCGTGAGATAGCCTTCCTGAATAAGCCGGGCGAGTGCCTCGCGAACAGGTGTCCTGCTCACACCGAATTTCACCGCCACATCCTCTTCGACCACTCTGGCGCCGGCGCCGATACGTCCGCGGACGATCAAATCGCGCAGCTGAAGATATGTGCGCTCGGGAAGGGCCCCGTGGGCTGTTTCCGTTTTTTGAATGTCCTCTTTGACTGCAAGGTTTCGCATTTTGGGGATGACCTAATCCGGGCTAAAAACGGAAAATATGTTCCGCGGCGATTTAAGTGGTGACCGCAAACGTTGTATGCAATATCGCCTATCGAAGAGTTTTCGATAGAGTCCCTAAATCCGTTTTGCAAAGCGGGACGTATAGTTCGCATGCTGTCTTTCACGCGCATGGACAATATCGAGCGGACTCCCGTGTCAACACGGTCTTTCGAGGGAGTGAGACAGTCAGTTCGTGTGGCCCGTTGTATGCAAAGATAGGTCGTTGCACCCGGGCCCGCAGGTCGCCGACCCGGTGATTAGCTGCCACAGCAGCTCACCCTCCCTTCGCCATCAGCCGCGTATCGGAGACGTTACAAGCATTGGCTGTACGGAGAGAACAATGGCGAAGACGACAAAATCAATCACTGTCTCGAGCACGGCACAGCTCTGGGAGAAGAGTTCGCGACGTGACTTCATGAGACTCATGGGGATAGGCGGAGCAGTTGTCCTGCTGCCGAGCATCTTGGCAAGTTGCGACAACGGTACCGATACGACAGGCCCGACGACTCCTGGCAGCGGATCAACTGTCACCATCGATTTCTCGAAGGGTGACGTTGCCGTTCTCCAGTTTGCATACGCCCTCGAGCAGCTCGAGGCGGACTTTTACACGAGGGTCGCCGCGAATTTCTCGAAGTCGGGCCTGAGCTCGGCCGAGCAGACAATCTTTACCGACATCAAGAATCACGAAGTCATTCATCGCGAAGCTCTCAAGACCATTCTCGGCACGAACGGGTTTTCGCTCACGCCGGTCTACACCGGCGTTGACTTCAACAGCCGCACGTCGATTCTCGCGACGGCCAAGGCATTCGAGGATCTCGGCGTCGCTGCATACAATGGTGCCGCTCAGTACCTCACTGACTTCAACAACCTGCTGGTCGCCGGAAAGATTGTGTCGGTCGAGGCACGCCACGCGTCAGCGATTGCGGATCTCATCCGGCCAAAATCAGCAGACTTCGCACCGACGCCGTTCGACGACGCCTTCTCGCCGCAGACTGTCGCGCCAAAAGCGCAGGCATTCATCGTCCAGAAGCTCGCGTTCGCCGGGTCACCGCCGGCCTTCGTTCAAGGCCCCAACAAAAACGGATAAGGAAAGAACAATGGAAAATCAACCGATCATTCAGGCGCTCGACCCGGAGATGATGCAGCCGATTCTCTCCCGGAGAGACGCGATCACAAAGGGCGCCTCGGCCAGCTCGAAAGTCATGGCTGCACTCGCGCTCGGATCAATTCCAATCGCACTGGGCGCATTGGCAAAGGACGTTTACGGACAGCTGCCTGGCGACGTTATTGACGTGCTGCAGTTCGCACTTACACTCGAATACCTTGAGGCGAAATTCTATACTCGCGGTGTCGCTGCGACAGGACTTATCCAAGCTGCGGATGTCACGATCTTTACGAATATCCGTGATCACGAGAACACTCACGTGATGGCGCTGAAGGCCCTGATCACCGCCAAGGGCACTACGCCCGTCCCGGAGCCGGCATTCGACTTCACGGCGAAGGGCGCACTCCCCGGCTTCAACTTTGGCGCTACCCAGTACGAGACATTCAAGGCGCTGGCGCAGGCATTCGAGGATACCGGTGTTCGGGCTTACAAGGGCCAGGCCGGCAAACTCATCAACGACAAGGCGGCGCTCACCGCAGCTCTCACGATTCATTCTGTGGAAGCCCGCCATGCATCAGAGGTCCGCAGGCTTCGCGGATTGAAGGGTTGGATCACGAACAACAGCAGAGACGATCTGCCTGCGTTCACGCAGGGAATCTATGATGGCGAACAGAATGCCACCCAGGCAGGTCTCGATATCACCGGCCTCGGTACTGGAAACGGCGGCATCGCTGCCGTTACCGAAGCGTTCGATGAGCCGCTGACGAAGGCACAGGTTCTCGTAATCGTTACGCCGTTTCTCGCCTGACAAGAATGCACGAAAACAAAAGCCGGCCTCAACGGCCGGCTTTTTGTTTTTTGGTCCACTTCACAAATTGGGAACCAGCCACTCCAATGACTTAACGAGGACCGTCTCCAAATGCACAAGCCACTCTTTCTAATGCCTTTGTCAGCACTGCTCGCAATTGCGGCGTGCACGGCGAA
>JBBSFT010000133.1:0-7869 GCA_038254845.1 Gemmatimonadales bacterium
AACCACAGGCGCGTCGACCAGCCGCGTCGCGCAGGTATCGGCCGCGATACCGTCACGCGGAACCGTGCTGACGACTGGCGCGCTCGAATGCTCATCGCCAGATCTGCCGGCACCTGTTGCCGCACGCCGTTTGTCGGCGTCCGCACCGAGATCCCAGGCAACAATGAGCCGGTCGGTTCCGAGCGCTCCATGAAGAGCGCTCTGCGTTTCGGAGCCGTACATGTCAACTATGTACTCAGCAGGACGTGCGCCGAGCTTCACGATGTTCAGATACGCGTTCCTTGCCACCAGAGGATCGTATGTCCAGAACATCGTCTCGACGCCCAGTGGTATGAGCAGCTCGCGCTGATACATCTTGAGGCGATGGCCAAGACCCATGTTTCGAGCGGCTGGATCGACGGCGAGGAGGTCCGACCAGTGTACCAGGCGTCCTTCCTGTACTCCGGTCATGCCGAACACGAAGCCAAGCAGCGTTTCGTCGGGTCCGAACGCGCCTGCCGTAACACCACCGATTTGCTGTGACACTTTGAGTATCGTGGCCGGCACGGTTTCGGTGAAGGCATCGCCCCAGATGGAGAGCTGCATCCGAACACATGCCGCGTACTCGGCAGTCGTGACCACGCGCCGGATGGTAATGCCGTCAGCCGGTAACCCAACCGATTGCGCACTTTCGCTCGATTGCGCCACGCCCACGTCTCGATTGCCGACTGTGGATTCCACGCGAGCTACACGGGAGCCAGCCGCCGCTTTGACGAGCGCCCCTTTGGCACAGGAAGCTCCGGCCGTGAAAGCAGCCAGATGCCACGTTCGCCGTACTCCGCGATCAGGTGGGCGAGCCGGTCAGCAGCAGTCTGCCAGTTGGTCTCAATGGCTTTCTGGGCCGCATCGGGATTACCGGAGGCGATGGCGGTTGCAATCAATGCGTGCTGCTTTACTGAAGTAGGCAGCTCGGCGAGAAGCACGTTGGCATAAAGCCGCGCATACCGCTCTGTCTGCGGCTTGATCGCACGGTGCAGCGCGAGGAGACGTGGCCCAACTACCCCCTCGACAAACGTTCGATGAAACTCGTCGTCCAGATCGAATAGCCGTGACGCCGGACCTCTGCTACGGGCCTCCTTCGACAGTGTCCGGTTGATATCGCGGAGCTTGCGTGCCAGTTCAGCACGTTGCTCCCGTTTGAGCGATGCTGCTTCGCGCGCAGCCAGTCCTTCGAGATGCCCGATAATAAGAAAAATCTCGCGGCCGTCGTTCTGGGTGAGCGGGGTAACAATGAGACGCTGGTCGCCGGCCCGTCCTACAGAATCGACGAAACCTTCTTGCTGGAGCCGGTGAAGAGCGCTTCTGACCGGCGTTCGGCTCAGCCCCATTCGCTTCACCACTGCGCGTTCGGCGATCCGTGCGCCGGCCGGCAATTGGTCCGAAACGATCAGTGCTCGAAGCTCGCGGTAGACCCGTGTGACGTTGTCGAGGGGGTCGGCCGCCGCCGGTGCGGGGGAGCCCGACAACGGCCGGGAGCTCGATTTTTTCCTTGCTCTCGTCGACGATTGGGTAGGACACATGCTATAAATGTAAGTGCACAATGGCCTGTGAGGATAGGCTGGCGGCCACAATGTGGTATACCGAATTGGTCTATCCTTTCAGGCGGATTGGTATTACACTGGTTCGCACGCCGGTGAGCCGGCGCCGCAAGCATGCTGCGCGTCGTGATTACTCAATCCCCAGGGCAATGTTCTGTCTCGACCGTCTCACTCTTCGCGAAATCCGGTTGGCCCTCAAAGAACCGTTCCGCATTTCCTCGGGCATCGAGCTCGAACGTCGCATCCTTCTGCTCGAGCTGGTTGACAAGGGCGGCGCCTCAACGTGGTCGGAGTGTGTCGCACAGGACCTGCCCAACTATACACCCGAAACGGTCGACACCGCGTGGCTCGCCATTCGCGAATGGCTCGCTCCCCGCATCCTTGGCCGCCAATTCGATAGCGCTGCCGAAGTTCACGCAGTCCTCGCCAAAAACGTCCGCGGCCACAACATGGCTAAAGCAGCACTCGAAATGGGCTGCTGGGGCCTCGAGGCAACTATTAGAGAGCTGCCCCTCTCGGTGCTATTAGGCGGTACCAGAGAGCGCGTGCCCACCGGCATATCCCTGGGAATCCAGCCGGCGCCGCCGCTGCTGGTGGAGCGCGCTGAAGCCGCAGTCGCGGCGGGTTACCGGAAGATCAAGCTGAAGATTCAGCCAGGACAAGACGTCGAATTCGTCCGCGCCGTCCGCGAAGCCCTCGGATCTGAAATTGAAATAATGGCCGACGCCAATGCTGCGTACACGGCTGCCGACTCGGACCACCTCCGCCTGCTTGACGAATTCTCGATGATCATGCTCGAGCAGCCGCTCGGCGCAGACGACCTGATTCAGCTCGCCGAGCTGCAGCGGCTGATGACGACGCCTCTCTGTCTCGATGAGTCGATCACGACCATTGATCGCGCGCGCGACATGATCGCGATGAAGAGCGGCCAGATCATCAACATCAAGCCGGGACGAATTGGTGGATTCTCTGCCTCGATCGCCATTCATGACGTCTGCCGCGACGCGGGAATTCCGGTCTGGTGCGGCGGCATGCTCGAGAGCGGAATCGGTCGCGCGTACAACGTGGCTCTCGCGTCGCTGCCCAATTTCTCGCTGCCTGGGGACCTGAGCCCGAGCGCGCGCTACTGGGCGCAGGACATAGTCACGCCCGAGTGGACGATGGACGAGGAAGGGATGGTCGTAGTGCCGCGGACGAAGAGCGGCCTCGGCGTGAGCGTTGACTTCGACCGAATAGAATCGATTACGCGTCGCAAGGAAGTTCTGACTTCCGCGACGGTGAAGGCCGCTGGAGGATGAACAAAGTGCCCGCTTTTCAATCGAGACCGTCGTATACTCGGGCTGGATTGCGCGTGTCGGGCGAGCTCGGAACCCGCCTTATCGCGCTCCGTCGTGATCTGCACCAGCATCCCGAGCTGTCGTTCGCGGAAACGAGATCAGCGGCCGTCCTCAAGGATTTCCTCACCGCGCTCGGTATCACCGATATCATGAGCGTGGCGGGCACTGGAATCGTGGCGCGCGTTGCCGGGCGCAATCCCGACGCGCCTCTCGTTGCTATTCGCGGCGACATTGATGCGCTTCCAATCCAGGAGGCGACCGGGCTTCCTTTCGCATCGATCAACAAGGGCGTCATGCATGCGTGCGGACACGACGTGCACGCGACCTGGACGGTCGGCGCCGCGGCGCTGCTGCAGGCAGCGCCGGCAGAAGGTGACGTGCTGATCGTGCTGCAACCGGCGGAGGAAACAGGGAAGGGAGCGCGGGCCCTGCTGGATGCTGGAGCGCTGGCCGGCGTGCATGCGATATTCGGCGCGCACGTCGACCGTCGATTCACCGTCGGACAGGTCGTCGCGCAAGCGGGTCCGCTTGCGGCATCTGCGGACACATTCGAGATCGAGTTGATTGGGCGCGGTGCGCATGCCGCGCGACCGCACGAAGCTGCTGATCCGATTGTCGGCGCCGCTGCACTCATAATGGCTCTGCAGACCGTGGTGTCACGCCGCGTGAATCCTGCGTCGCCCGCGGTGTTGACGATCGGTGCCATTGCTGCCGGCACTGCGCCGAATGTCATTCCCGATCGTGCAGTGCTGCGAGGCACTCTGCGCGCTGCCGACGTCGAAACGCGACGGACAATGCAGAATAGTCTTCGCACGATAGCGCAGCATACCGCGGATGCGTACGGCCTTCATGCCCGCATTGATATCGATGACGGGGTGTCGCCCGTCATCAATAGTACTGACGCAGCGAGCTGGGCTGCCGAAGCGGCAGCCACTGTGCTGGGACAGGACGCGGTCGTACCCCTCGGCATTACGAACATGGCAGCGGAAGATTTCGCCTCGTATCTGGAAACCATCCGCGGGTGTTTTCTCCGCATTGGTGCGCGGCTGGAAGGGCAAGACTTCATTCCCGCGCACTCGCCGGAGTTTGATGTTGCCGAAGAGGCGATCGCAGTCGGAGCCGAAGTGCTCGCGGAGTCGGCGCGTGTGGCCTCTGCCGCTTTGCTCGAGGCCCGACGATGACGGAGGCACCAGGGGATCTTCGCCGCACACTCGGATTCACGGATCTCGTGATGATCACGCTTGGAGCGGTGATCGGTTCGGGGATTTTCCTCGTGCCCGGTGTCGTGCTCCGCGAAACCCAGGGCAGGGTAGGACTCGCACTCTCTGTGTGGTTCATCGCCGGGGTGTTATCACTGCTCGGGGCATTCACCTACGCCGAGCTCGGCGCGATGAATCCGGACGCGGGCGGTCTCTACACCTACATTCGCGACGCATTCGGTCCGCTGCCTGCCTTCCTATATGGTTGGGCGAGCTTCTTCGTTATATCGAGCGGCTCGGTCGCCGCGCTCGCCGTCGCTTTTTCGAGCTACTTCGGTCAGATCACGCCGCTCAGCCCGACGGGCGCGAAAGCAGTTTCGCTGCTTGTGATTGTCATCATAGCGGTGGTGAACGTTGCGGGAACGCGTCGCAGCGCGACGATGCAGAACTGGACGACCGGCGCAAAGGTGCTGGGATTGCTTGTACTGAGCGTGGCAATGATCGCGCTTGGTCACGGTTCGCAAACTGCGACCGCAGTACTGCAGCCAGTTTCGACATTCTCGCTCCTGCCAGGCATTGGCATCGCGATGATCGGCGTTTTGTGGGCCTATGAAGGCTGGCAGTACGTTACCTTCTCCGCCGGCGAGACTCGCGATCCGCAACGCGTTTTTCCGCGTGCGATTGTCGTTGCGACTTTCGCGTTGATTGTCCTCTACGTGCTCGCGAACGTCGGATACCTCGCCGCACTCGGCCCGGTTGCGGCATCGCACAGCGACCACATTGCAGCCGACGCGATTCGCGCGGTGTTGGGACCGACGTCCGGCAATTTGCTCAGCGCGCTCGTCCTGATATCGATCTTCAGTGCGGCGAACGGACTGTTGCTCACTACGCCACGCATGTACTTCGCGATGGCGAGGGACGGTGTCTTTTTCGAGCGGCTTGCCAGCGTCCATCCTCGATTCGGCACGCCGGCGTTCGCGGTCATTGCGCTCGCCGTGTGGTCAGCGGTTCTCGCGATGAGTGGAACGTTCGAGCAGCTCCTGACTTATGTCGTTTTTGCCGGGTGGATCTTCTACGGGCTCGGAGCGATGGCTGTGTTCGTTTATCGCCGCCGTCAACCCGACGCCATCCGTCCATTTCGCACACCAGGATATCCCGTCACGCCGTTGCTCTTCGTTGCGTCCGCGGCGGCACTGGTGCTGAGCACGCTTGTCGCCCAGCCGGTTCGCGGCGCGGTTGGTCTTGCAGCGGTGCTGATTGGAACGCCCGCCTTTTATCTGTGGCGCGCCCGCAGGAGAAGCGCCACAGCACCGCTGGGGAGCATATAGTGAATCGCTCAATTACTCGCACATCCGTTGTCGCGATGTTCGCGCTCGTTGCCTCAATACCCGCGGCGGCGCAAACCAAACCAACCATCGCGCAATTCCTGAGTCCTGGATTCCCTGCGGAGCTGGTTTCGGCAAAAAAATCTGATCGCATTGCGTGGATCGTTTACGAGCGAGGCCTCCGGAATATCTATACAGCTGCAGCCCCGAATTTTCGGCCTGTACGTCTCACAAAATTTTTGGACGCCGACGGCACGGTGCTCACTGACCTGAGTATTTCCGACGACGGATCGACAGTCGTCTTCGTTCGCGGGAGTGAGCCAAATCGCGACGGATGGATTGCGAATCCGAACAACCTTGCACTTGGTGCCGAGCGGGCCATATGGACTGCGCGAACTGACGGCACCGGAGCGTGGCGGCTCGCCGAAGGAGGGGAGCCGGCGCTTTCGCCCGATGGCCGCACCGTGGCCTTCGCGAAGGACAACCAGATCTACAGCGTCCGCACCATTCATCACAGCGGTCCCAAGCCGAGTGATCACGACGCGAATCTGATGATCAAGGCGTGGGGAAAAAACGGCGAGCCGCATTGGTCGCCGGTGGGCGACAAGCTCGCGTTCGTGAGTACGCGCGAAAATCATGCACTGATTGGAGTGTATGACGCGAGTATGCGGAGCATCACGTACCTCGCTCCCAGCGTTGACTTCGATGCAAGTCCTGCCTGGTCGGCGGATGGCAAGCGGATCGCATTCGTGCGTACGCCGGGTACGCCGTTTGGACTTCAGGCGCAGCGCGGCGATGGAAGCATCGGCAACCCGGGCGGCGCGGCCACCGCTTCTGCAAGCGCTCGCGCTGCGCAAAAGCCCGGCGATACGGCGACGCTCCGCCCGGACGGGCTCTTCCGCGCTGCGTTTCAGAATGGCGCAACCATCTCGCTTTTCGTCGCAGATGCTTCGAGCGGCGAAGCGCGGGAGATCTGGCACAACAAGGCGGGCGACAAGGGCTTCACGAACATTCGCGGGATCGACTGGGCAGATCAAAACGTGGTGTTCGCGCAGGAGCCGGATGAATGGACGCGCATCTATAGCTTGGGCGTCGCCGGTGCAACTGTTGACCCGGTCGAGCTTACTCCCGGAAGCGGACAGGTCGAGGTGTTCAATCTTTCCGCCGATGGAAAGACCATCTTCTACGCCACGAACGCGGGCGACATCGACCGGCGCCACGTCTGGAAAGTGCCCACGTCGGGCGGGGCCGCTGTGCAGGTCACTACCGGCAATGAAATCGAGATGTACCCCGCGCCGCTCGCGTCAGGTAAGAGCGTCGCAGTACTGACGTCCTCGGCCACGCGGCCGATGTCGGTTGGTGTCGTGACGATCGCCGGAGGCGCGAAGAAACTCGTCTATCCAACGCTGACCGCGGACTTCCCGGTTAGGGCTCACGTCACCCCGGTAAACGTGTTGCTCAAAGCTGCGGACGGTGTCGAGTTTCACAACCAGCTATTTGTGCCGAAGGATCTTCGCCCCGGCGAGAAGCGTCCGGCGATCGTGTTCGTCCACGGTGGTCCGATTCGGCAAATGCTGCTCGGGTACCACTACATGGATTTCTATCACATCGCCTATGCGGTGAACGAGTGGCTGGCGAGCGAAGGCTACATCGTGATCTCGGTGAACTACCGGTCCGGTATCGGATACGGAAAAGCGTTCCGCACTTCCGCAAATACTGGAGGCGGCGGCAACGCGGAGTACCGCGATGTGCTCGCGGCAGGCAAGTATCTGCAAGGCCGCGCGGATGTCGATCCCGCTCGTATCGGAATCTGGGGCCTGTCTTACGGCGGCGTTCTCACTGCGCAGGCGCTGGCGCGCAACTCGGATATCTTCGCCGCGGGCGTCGATATGGCCGGTGTTCATCTATGGGGAAGCTCACTCGACTCCAGCAACATTTCGTATCAGTCCTCGGCGATTGCCGCAATCAATTCGTGGCGATCACCAGTGCTCATCTGGCAGGGCGACGACGATCGCAATGTGCAGTTCTCTCAAACTATCGGTCTCGTCGATTTGCTGCGTTCGCATAACGTGCCCTATGAGCTCATCGTGATTCCTGACGATACGCACGAAACGCTTCTGCATCGCCGTTGGCTTTACACATTTGCCCGCATACAGGATTTTCTGAAGCGCAACCTCTGGAACAAGAACGTGGCGACCTCCGCAAAGTGACAGTGTTGCCCAGCCGGGACACATTGCCGCGGGTGTCGCAGACGTCGGGGCGTTCAAGTGACAGCGCCGTTCCGCGCGACGCGTCTCGGGCTGTGCACATCCGCGCACTCGAGTCGCTCAAGGATTGCGATGACTGCGTCGACCTTCAACGCGATGTGTGGGGTTTTGGCGAGAACGACATCGTCCCCGCTTCGCTTCTGCACATTGTCGCGTACGTTGGC
>JBBSFT010000134.1:0-7806 GCA_038254845.1 Gemmatimonadales bacterium
AAGAAGTTCGATGGAGAGAAGATCAAACCCAGGAGGATGCATGAGAAGTAGCCGACAAAGGCAAACTACCGCCGCTCAGGGCTCACCCATCCTCCCGGTCTAAAGCTCACCCATCCTCCCGTCCGTACAGTTGCGAGTTGATGAGTTTACACTCAATAACTCAAGCCTCACGAACTGTGAACTCACAACCCTAACTCTAAAACTCGCCGCTCACAAGCGAGGTGCTTGCTAGAGAATGAATACTCCCATCATCTCACCAATCACCACATAACCAGCCGCGACTGCAGCGACAATTGACGCCGTCGCGACGATCCGGCTGAACGCAACGAGCAAATACTGAAGCAGAAAATTCGCGCGTCGGCCCTGCGCGGCCAACGCGTGCTCGGTGATTCCCCACAATCCCAATGCGCCGATCGCCACGAGCCCAAGCGCGACATCGATCCGCTTTGGCTGCCACGCCATCACCCCAATCGCCGCGGCGAGACCCGCAACTTCGGCTCCGATCAGCAGCGCATCGGGCGAGCTCCGTGCCTTCGCGGCCACGGCAATGAACGCATTGGAGCTTTCCGAAAACCGCGGCGGCCGTCCGGCAAAATCTGCGATCATGACGTCCTCAGCCTCGCGATTTCCAGTCTCACTTTATCAAGCTCCGCGCGCAGAACCCGATATCGAGCGATCGCGTCGCTCCCGATCTTCTGGTCCGCACCCATCGTGGCCGAGTAAAGGTACTGGATGTGTGACTGAAGTCCGGGTTTGCTGTAGCGAATCGCCGGTGTGAGCAGCGATCCCTCAATGATGCCGAGTCTCCGGGCCGCATCGCTTCCGGCCGCAACACGTGATTTTGCCTCGGCGAGCTCGGCCACTGCGATATTCGCGTCGGTCACCAGGTCGCGCACCTTGAGATTGTGAGCGAGCTGCTCGCGCATTACGTCAGCGGTAACTCCATCACGTATCACGCGAGGATCCGCGAGAACATTCAGGCTTGTGGTCTCTATTTTTTCGTCAGCGACGAATCGCACGGTGTAGCGGCCCGGAGCCGCAACCGGTCCGTTTCTGCCGCTTTGACGTGGGTTGGGCGACCACGGCCCGGCGTACTCGAAATTCCAGATGAGCCGATTTAGTCCCGTGTTGTGCGTGAGCCGAGGAGTGCCGACGTCGACAGCGGAGGGAGCGGTGCCGGCGGGGAGTGAGCGCGTCGGCAGGGTGTCGCTCGACATGGTCCGCACGAGCGTCCCATTGGGCGCGATGATATCGATCCGCACTGCGCCCGACGCTGCCCTTACCCAGTAATCGATCATCGCACCCGGCGTCGGGTATTGCGGGTCGGACGAAGAGTCCTGGCTTGATTCAGCTCCGCCGAATCCGGTGTTGTATCTGATGCGGAATGCGTCTCGCGGGACGAAAATATGGGCGGCACCGGATGTCGTCTCGCTCGACAGCTGGCGGAGCGACGCGATGTCATCGAGAATCCAGAAGGCGCGCCCCTGCGTCGAGAGGGCAAGATCGCCGCGATGAATCTTCATGTCGGTAATCGGCGTGACGGGCAGGTTGAGCTGGAATGTTCGCCATGTGATGCCGTTGTCGAACGAGATGAAGACGCCGAATTCGGTACCGGCGAAGAGAAGTCCTTCCCGCTCCGGATCCTCTCTCACGACTCGCGTCGGGAAATCTGATGGAATGCCGTTTGTGCCTGGCGTAAGCAGCTTCCACGAGCTGCCGAAGTCATCGGTCCGCCAGATGTAGGGCCTGAAATCGCCGAGCTGGTAACAGAGAACTGCATAGTACGCTGATGCCGCGCGATGGGGCGACGGCTCAATGTTCTGCACCCGGCATCCGCGCGGCTGGGCTGCGGGAGTGACGTTCTTCCACGTTGCTCCGTTGTCGCGCGACACATGGAACGGCCCGTCGTTCGATCCGGTCCAGATCAAGCCAGCGCGGATCGGCGATTCCCGAATTGAATACAGAGTGCTGTATGTCTCTTCACCAGTCACATCGATCGTGATCGGCTCACCCGATGACCGCTGTTGATATTGCGGCGCATTCGCGGTGAGATCGGGAGAGATTCTCTCCCACGTTACGCCTTCGTCGCGCGTGCGGTGGAGGTACTGTGATCCGTAGTAGACGACGCGCGGATCGCGCGGTGAAACTTCCATCGGCGACACCCGCTGAAATCTGAAGATCAGGTCCTTGCCGGGATTCCCATAGAGAGATTGATCACCGATCCAGTATTGCTTCTCCTGCCCGGTGGTGAGCGACATGCGCGAGAACTGGCCCTTGCAGCCGCCGTATACGGTGTCGGGGTTGGTGAGGTGGGGAATGATGGGGCCGGTCTCACAGCCCGGCCCTGTCCGCCATGTCTGGATCGGATCATCCGGAGACCCAGCCGTTACAGGCAAACTCGGGACAATGAGCGTCGTGTTGTCCTGTTGCGCTCCATACACGCGGTACGGGAACTGATTGTCCGTGTAAATCTGATAGATCTCTGCTGTCGGCTGATTGTATTGCGTTGACCAGGTCTTGCCGCCGTCCATGGTGATATTCGCGCCGCCGTCGTTCGACTGGATCATGATCTGTGAATTCTGCGGGTTGATCCACAGGTCGTGATTGTCTCCGTGTGGCGTATTGAGTGTCGCCCAGGTTTTGCCGCCGTTGGAACTCTTGTAGAAGCTCTCGGTGCCGGCGTAGAGGATCTCGGCGTTGGTGGGATCGGCATCGAGGTTCGTGTAATAGAACGGCCTGGTGATGATTCCTTTGGTGGTTGTATCGACCGGGACGTACGATTGGCCGGCGTCGTCGGAGCGGTAGAGACCTCCACCGGGGCTTGCTTCAATCAGGACATACAGCCGATTCGGCTTTGCGGCGGACACGGCAAAGTCCGCTTTGCCGACCAGCCCGGAAGGCAGGCCATGCGTCATTTTTGTCCATGTGTCGCCACCGTCGGTGCTGCGGTAAACCCCACCCTCATGCGCGCCGCTGATAATCGTCCACGGCTTTCTCTCGGCCCGCCACATCGCGGCATAAACGACGCTCGGATGACCCGGCTGAAGCTCGATATCAACCGCTCCTGTCGAGTCGGAGATGAACAACACTTTCTGCCAGCTGCGGCCTCCATCGCGCGTCCGATAGACACCGCGCTCAGCTGAAGGCTTGAATGGATTGCCGATCGCGGCGGCGAACACGATGTCCGGATTCGTCGGATGAATGTTGATCGAACCGATCTGGCCGACGTCATGAAGTCCGATGTACGTCCAGGTCTTTCCGGCATCGGCCGACTTGTAGACACCCTTTCCGATCGACACGTTGCTGCGAATCGCATCGGAGCCGGTGCCGGCGTAAATGATGTCGGGATTTGAATCGGCGACATCGATCGAGCCCATGGATGCCGATGCGAAGAAACCGTCAGAGATGTTGTTCCACGACTTGCCGGCGTCGGTCGTTTTCCACACGCCCCCGCCGGTCGAGCCCATATAGAACGTCCCTGGCTGCTGCGGAACTCCGGTGACAGTTGTCACTCGCCCGCCGCGCGACGGGCCGATCATCCGGTATCGCATTGCGCGAAGGGAAGACGAGTCGAGGGACGTCGCAGGGGGAGGGGATAACCGGGCGACAAACTGCGCGTGAACCGGGGACGTCGCGAACACGAACAGCGTCGCCACCGTCGCGCGGGTCAGCGCCGTGTGGGTTTTGTCGAGCATCGTTAAGGGCATGCGAAAGAAGTTGGATTCCGGTGCGTCGCTTCGCCACCCACCGTTTCGAGAGACGAACGAACGACGCTGATTCGCGCTCAAAACGAATAGACTCCCGACTTTGCCGGGCCGCGCTCGTCGAACAATGTCGAACCCTGCGGTTTCCTGCCGGATGCGGTGAGCTTTCGAACCCTCTCGATGTTCACTTCGCTCCAGATGCTTCCCCGCCTTCGCGGTGTGAACCGGATTGGATAGGTGACGTGGTCAACGGACTTGCGAATGCCGTCGATCCAACCCAGAGCTCGATCGCACTGCTGGCGTTTTTCTCGAGCCAGCGACTGAAGGCCTCGGCCGATTCGAAGTGAGTGACGTCCGTGGCGATCAACTTCGCCATCTGGATCGAGCCTAGGTGTAGGCGGGCTGCGCACCATCGCCGGCATCCGCCGGCGGAAGCTGAAGGACGACGCGATAGGCCTGGACATCATCGCGCCGGAGACTGTTGTACGTGCCCCAGAGATAGACGCGGAACTTCCTGAAGTGCGACTGTCCCCAGCGACGCACGATCTCCTCTTTTGCGGCATCGAAACGCTCCGCCCACGCGCGTGCCGTCAGTGCGTAGCTGTGACGGTCGTCGTGAACGACCTCGACCTGGAACGGCGACTCTGCAACGGCGCGAAGATAATCATGCAGGCACATCGGCGACCCGTTGCCAGGATAGATGTGTTTTCTAAGGAACGTGGAGATGTCGTACTTCTTTCGCTTGGCGCACGCGTCGAGGTAGACCTTTCCACCCGGCTTGAGGAGCGACTTGTAGATCGCCAGTGATGCGTCGTAATCCGGCAAGTGTTCCGTCACGCCGAGGATGACAATCGCATCGTACAGCTCAGCCGGCTTGTGCTCGTGGAGGTGCTGGAATTTCACTTCGCACGGAAGGTGCTCGCGGGCGATCATCTCGTTGATGAACTTCTCCGATTCGCGAGAGATCGTGAGCGACGTCACGCGAACACCTTTCTTGCCGCCAAACTCGGTGAACGCTCCCCAACCGCCGCCGACGTCCAGCACCCGATCTCCCGGCTTCGCGCCGACAGAAGTGAGAGCGAAGTCCATCTTCCGCGTGATTGCGTCTTCGAGCGGCTCGTCGTCGCATTCGTAAACGCCCTGCGAGTAGCAGCGGTGGCGCTTGTCGAGAAATGAGAGGAAGAATTCCGGCTCGATGTCGTAGTGATGCGAGATATGCCGAGTGTCAGTCTCGACCTGACCGCGTACCTTCGGCCAGTACATGTGCCACGCGGTCATGAGCGGGTGGCGATCTTCGAAGAAATTACGGTATGTCATCACGGCTTCGAAATCGCCTTCAACGTCGAGGCCGCCCGACATGTAGGACTCGGCGATTACCAGCCGGTCGAGCGTCTCCAGCGAATTGATGCACCGCTGGTCGCGGGCGACGATCGTGAAAACAGGCTCGCCCTTACCAAGTACATGCTGGCGTCCGTCCGGGCCGCAAACGGCGAACGTCGGCCCGCCTTTCGGGCCAAAAAATTCATCGTAACGCTTGTGAAATCTCGAGACAACCTGGTCGATTGACGAGCTCATTCATACTCCACGATAGGCCCACGACGCGCATGACTAAGCGCGCGGCGGCATAGTGTCAAATTTGATCCGACTTTCCCAACTGGCCGGGGCGCAGTCCTGCGCCCCTGGAAAAAACACCCTCACAATATGTACCACTTCGGCCCTTTCGGTGAAGCGAGGACCGCAGGAAAGATTGTAGCGCCCGGACGGAAACCAGCACATTGATCGTTCAGGAGATCGCTATCGCCCGCGAGCAGGCACTCATACTTCTCGGTGCGATTATCACCCGCCAGGCAGCGGTGTTGTCACACAATCGAGTATTTGTGTCGGTGTCGCTCGTGTTCTTTCTCAACCGGGGTCACGCCGCCGAGCATGATGCGGAGATCATGATCGACTAGCCGGCGCTATGCTCCATAGTGCAGGGCGACTCGCCGCCCCGCGTAGATACCTGCGCCCGTTCCCACGATCGACAGTGCAAACGCTGTCATGAACCCGATCGGAGCTCCGAGATACCACCCGGCATAGCTGCCAATCGTGGCGCCGAGAAAACCATAAAACTTCATCATGCCTATCCAACGATTCAGTGTGCGGACAGGCAACGCGCGGCGGCTCCGGCGAATCGACGGCCGCGCCCGGTACACCGGCACTCTTCGCAACCTGCGCATCAGGGTCGGCCATCTGCTTCTCAAGCGATGCGATGCGCGAATCCACGTCCCCGATTCGCGTCTCGAGGCCCTTTCTATCGGCGCCGGGTTACCGTCGGTTCCTGGAGCTGCGACGAAATCTGCTGCCTGCTGCTCTCGACCAAGTCCAGCTGGCGGCCGAGCTTTCGCCGTTGCGCCTTGAACCCCTGGTAGCTGGCCTGAGGGCTCGTGAGAGTGAGCCGTCAATGGTTGCCGGAGGCAACTCACGGGAGTGGTACATTGGGAGTCTGTTGCAGCATCGAATCTCCTCGAGAATCAATTGTCCCCGGAGCGCGCGCTGCTTACACGGACAAAATTACGCGACGGTAGTCGGCTGGCGACAGATTCACCATATGAACCCCGCGGCGAGAATCATTCCGGCAGACGGGGAAAAATTACAGTATCCCCTGATCGCTTCAACGCGAACCCATTGCCGTACGCCGATACGAATCCCGACCCGCGCCTCCCCGAGATTCTCGACGCCCCGAATCTGGCTGTGCGCAGTGCCGTGAACCTGACCGAGCAGGGTTGCGGTCGGCGTCCACAGACCGTGGCGATACTCGCCGTGCACTGCGTAGAGAAGGAGATCCTCCTGCTCGAATCTCGGCTCTCGGGTACCGGAGATCCCGATTCCTCCCTCTGCCGATAACGACAGACTCCTGCGGGTTGAAGCGGCGGCCACCGTCGCAAAAAAATCGGTCGCATCGCGATCCAGTCCCGTTGTATTGTCGGTTGTTGGAAGGCGTGTTCCGAATCGCACCACGCCGGTCACCGGAAAATTATCGGGGGTGAGTCGTACGGCTGTCGAGATTCGATAATCGCCGGAGTCATGGCGATGACCGTCCGTCGCCGGGTCGACGTCGCGATAAGGCTCGGCGAAACGGGAATCTTCGCGAAAAAAGCGCTCTCCGGTTCCGGCTCCTTCAAGAACAACCCGGCCTGTCCGCCACGCGAGAGAAAAATTGGCTGCCTCGGTCAGTGTTCCGCTCGTGCCCGCAAGCGAGGCCCGTTGATTGAACAGCCGCGACCCGCCGACTTCACCAGCGGCAATGTTTGAAGCTTCAAACATTCTCCACGGTATGGGCTCGAGTGGCCGAAGCTGGGCGGCGGCAGATTGGGTGGCCGAGACGAGTGACGCGGCAACGAGGAGTATCCGCGCGGACGCAGCGCTCATTGATTCTCGAGCCAGTGCTGAACCGCCGAGACCACATGTGCGCGCTCGGCATCATCCAGCTCGCGGCCAGCCGGAATACGATGCCATTTCTCGAGGCAGCTCCGGCAGCACGTCGGTGTGGCATGTTGCGCGACGAACACGGGCTGTCCCCGAAACGGAGTCTGCTTGCCGTCATTGACTGGTTCAGCAGCAGCGAGCCGCCGTCCGACAAAGTCGCGTGCGTGGTCGAGAACCGTTGTTATTCCCCGTTGCCGAAGGTATTCGCGCTCCTTTGCCCCCAACGAAAATGCGCGGCGGAATGCAGACCCCGCCAGCGCATCGAATACTTCGTTCATGTCTCTCATCACACAACCGTCAGTGCGGTGATTGCCTCACTTACTGAGCGGCGATGATCTCAACATTGAAGACGAGGATGGCATTGCCGGGAATCGCGCCGTTGCCACGGGCCCCGTAGCCGAGAGCTGGCGGAATCACGAGTTGACGCTTGCCGCCGACTCTCATTCCGGGAATTCCTTCGTCCCAACCCCTGATCACGTTGCCGGCGCCGAGGACAAATTGGAATCCGGTTGTCTGATTGCTGTCGAATTGAGTGCCGTTCGCGAGCCACCCGGCGTATCTCGCCGTCACGGACTTGCCGGCGTTGACGAGCTGTCCGGTCCCGACGACAAGATCGCGGGTGTAAACACCGTTG
>JBBSFT010000135.1:0-7790 GCA_038254845.1 Gemmatimonadales bacterium
CCATCCGAAACACGCGAAGCCCTTCACTCGATTCGCAACACGCCACCGCGTACCACATTCCGCTTGCCGGGACAATCGCGTAGACTCGAACCGTTCGCCGGGTGACTTCGTCCGAGCCACTCCGGCGATATGTGATTTGCGCCTTCCGATGATCGCGCAGTGATTGCCTCAACACATCGAGATAAGGCAGTCCTTCGGTCGGTGCGATTTCAGCGTGGCGCACCGGTGATTCATCGGAATCTGTCGGCATCTTCGCAATGACCTTGTGCAGCCGCTCACGCGTTCGGTTGATCGCCTCCGTCTCATCCGGCGGACGCTCGGCCCGAAGTATCGCGAGCCCGAGCTCGAGCGCGCATAGCTCCTGGAACGTGAGGCCCATCGGTCGAAGGAAGTGTTCCGTGATCAGCTCCACTTTGTCGGCACCGATGTACATCTGCATTCCTTCGATGAATCCGCCGGGCGCCGTGTGGTGTTCCGCGATGCTCTTGAGATCCGTGATGAGCGCATCGCGCGTAACGCCGGCGCGTTTGGCGATCTCGTCGATGTCGTGCTCATGTCCATCGGCAACTTCCGGAATCACGCGCAGTATTCGTCGCAGTTGACGCGCGGCCGTGTCTGTCATTCACGCGCCCGGTAGACATTGGATGTAGAGCTCACCTGTTGCTCGAACTCGTTCACGAGTGATGGAGGTGCAACCGGAATGGCTTCACCGCCAAAGGAGAGAAGCCATCGCGCGAATGAGTCGACCCGCTTGAACCGGAACTTCCGCCTGTCGGTTGCGCCTTCGACCGATACGCCGAGTCGTGCGGCTGCTTTCGCGGCTCCGGTTGCGCCGCGGAAATCGACGATCGCTTCGTTGACTTCGCCGTCGCCGAGCTCCCATGATTTTTTCGATCGGGCGTGTTCGCGGAGATTGAAGGTGGCGGGGATCTCGTAGTCGGCGGATTGGGATCGAGCGGGGTTGATGCTCACGTCGCGCATGCGGTTCAGCCGGAAGTTTCGCATCTCGTCCTTGTCGGAAAGATGTGCGGCGAGATACCAGTGCGAGCTGAGGAAGAAGAGACCGTACGGTTCAGCAGTGCGACGTGAATCCTCGTTCGACGACATCGAGTGGTAGTCAAAGCTGACGAGCTTCTTTCGCGTCAGGGCGTCGTTGAGAATCTCGAATACGTTCTCGCGTGCTGTCGGCATTGATGTACTGTACGCGCCCGCTGTTTCGGCGAGCAAAGGCATCGATCGCGACATTGAAAGCATTTCGTGCGACGAATCATCGTCAGGAATGGGAAGATCGAACGAGAGCTTTCGGATTGCCGATTCGACTTCTTCGCTCAGTACAGGGTCGCCGAGTGCGCGGACGCGTTGCGCGGCGGCGGCGATGATCGTGAGCTCGTCGGGCTCGAAGACCAGGTTGGCGAGCGCTCGGTACCAGAACTTTTCGATCTTGCGCGGTTTTTTGCCGGGGTCGGTACCGTTCGCCGCGAGCGAGAGGTAGGGCATGTAGAACGTCTTTCGATCGAGTCGGTAGCCCTTTGTCTCGCCCGAGTCGTCTTCCATATCTATAGTAGCGATGTCGACGCCGAATGAGCGGAGCTCGTCCTTGTCGCGCTCGAACATGCGCATGACTGCGTCTTTTTTCTTTGATGCCAGGGCGTAGGCGGGAACGCCGGGTGCCAGCTCTTCGAACGTCGCGGCGTAATTGCGGCGGAGAAGCGCTGCGATGAGGTCGGTCCAGCGTTGGAGCTTGGGTTCGCGAGGCAATTGGAGTCGTCGGAGATTGAGCGCTTGGGCAGGATGGTCGGGAGTTCAGCAAAGTATCCCTCCCGTCCGACAGTCGCATGGCTAAATGCTACGCGATCGAGTATCCGAGTGCGCGGACATTGTCCGCCACGCGCTTGTCGCGCGTAACGCACACTACCAATTGAGGTGATTCACCGAGCAGCTCGACTGATGCGACATGAATCGCATCGAGTGTTCGGATCGGCTCGATCGGAAAAGGACCACCCGCGCGAATCAGCACCTCGTCCGACACGGCAATGATCTCACAGGGCAGCAGCGTCGCCTTCCAGAAGTGCCGCAAGGAGCGCACTCGATTCTATGTAACGCGTTTGCACGTGAACGCTTTCTGCTACGCGTGCAGGTCTCTTTGCTGTTCTGCCTTCGTTCGGCGCAGCCTTACTGGTCGCCACGATCTTCGTCTATGAGTGTGGCGGCGCTGCCGGGTGGCAAACGAAGTACAGGGAAATCAGCAAGAGGATCTCCCTGCTCGCGCGCAGGCAGAATCACGCCCGCGGCGACGAGCTCGTCATAGCGCGATAGCCTCGGGCCCGCGGCGCCGGGTGGGACCAGCTCGGCCACAGCGCGGCCGCGATCGGTAACCGTAATTCGACGGCCGGCCACAACTTCCCGGACGTAGTGGCTGAGGTTGTTCTTGAGCTCGCGAATTCCAACGGAGGTCATGGGAGCAATGTAGCCTCATGTAGCTACATAGGCAGTTGGCTAAAGATGCTTATTACCCAAAATATTGATCTTTAGTATCTTTATTACCTAGAATCTCGCTAATTCGCAAAATGAGCCAGCTTAATGCCCAAAACATTCGAATCTTCTCTACACGCGTGGCCTGAGGTCATCATAAGCTCTCGTGAGACTGCTTCAAGAATTCACGCGGCTGTTCAGAAACGAGAACTCAGGCGCCTTGGGCTTAAGCTATACACCCCGAATCTGGTCGACAGCGACGAGACCATCATCGGGCGCAACCTGTGGAGATTGGTTGGACTTCTTGCACCGGGAGCCGTTGTCAGCTATCGAACCGGAATCGAAGGCAAGGCTGCGACGAACAATACCGTCTATCTGGTGGGGCAATCGCGGTACCACAGGAAATTGCCTGGCCTCAATCTCAACGTGCAGAAAGGTCCCGGGCCACAAGAGGGAGATCTCCCCTTCATCGGAAGTCTTTATCTGGCTTCCCGTCCCAGAGCTCTGCTGGATGCATTGAGGCCGTCAAGAGAGAGGGAGGGAGTCCAGAGAGGGCTGCTTCGAGAGGAGATCGAAGCTGTTCTCGAAAGAGAGTTTGAGTCGGGCGGGGAGCGACGCCTGAATGACATTCGCGATAAGGCGCGGGCGCTCGCAGGTCCGCTCGGCGCATTCCCGGAGTGGCAGCACCTGGATCAATTGACAAGCCTTCTTCTGGGTTCTCGCCCCGGCCCGGTATCGCTGGCATCAACAGCGGCACGCCTTGCAGGCGATCCCTATGATTCTGCACGGTTCGATCTTTTTCAGAAACTGTTCGAGCATCTTCTGGCGAATCCTGCTCGCTCTCGCCCGGTAGCCGACGTTTCAATTGGTTGGGAGAATGTCAGCTTTTTTGACGCCTATTTTTCGAACTTCATCGAGGGGACCGAGTTCGAAGTGGAAGAGGCACGCCAAATCGTCTTCGACAACAGGATTCCGCGATCAAGACCGGAAGACGCTCGCGACATTCTTGGAACTTTTGAGGCGACCGGAAGCCGGGAATTAATGTCCCGAAGCATTCTGGCTGACGGTAACGCCCGAGTGTTTATCGAACGCTTGCGACAAATGCACGCGATGATACTTGGAAGCAGAACTGACAAACGGCCGGGACAGTTCAAGCTCAGACCGAACAGGGCTGGGGAGACGCACTTTGTTGATCCCCATCTCGTTAACGGAACGCTCACTCAAGCCTTCGAAATCTCGAGAGCCATTGCTGACCCGTTCAACCGGGCCGTAGCGGTGATGTTTTTTATTTCAGAAACCCACCCATTTGAGGATGGGAACGGCCGCGTCGCTCGCGTCTTCATGAATGCTGAGCTGGTGTCCGAAGGAGAAACGCGAATTCTCATACCTTCGGTCTATCGTGAAGACTACCTGACGGGCCTTCGAGTGTTGACTCGACAACAGGCGCCGAGGGCGTTTCTCGAAGTCCTGGAGTTTGCTCAGCGCTATGTCAGTGAAATCGACTGGTCAGATTATGAACGTGCCGAATCACAGCTCAGGGAGACAAATGCATTTGAGCAACCTCAACCAGACTACCGCCTTCGGCTTCCTTCTTCTGCGGTCAAATAATGAAGCCGAGGTGCTTTGCCACTTTCTTCTGTGGCTCGTCAAGCGTGAGAAATGCCATCGAGGACGGTTCAGGAGACAGATAAAGAGCTGAAGCCAGGTGCCAGCAGCCCGCGCCGCGAATGTGGCCAGCCTCGAGCACGCGTTCGATTTCATCGGTCAACGGACGATCGGGGATGAGCCACGATACCTTTCCAATCGCGCCTGCGACGAACTCCACGCGCTCTCTCCTGAATGCAGAACGAAGCTCCGCTTCGAGAAAGTTTGATGAGATGAGCTCGTCGTGTTGTCGAAGGCTTCGTTCGACGGCCGTGGCGCCTCTCTCTCCGAATGCAATTGCGACCAGGCACGAGGTGTCGACGTAGGCGACAGACATCAATCGCGATCTGCGAGAAACCTTCTCAGCGCGCCCGGCTTTCGGGCAACAACGCCCGGAAGCTGATGCGATGGTGCTGAACGCACGAGCACTCCGCGATCCGCGAGCTCATTCATTCTCGCCTTCAATCCGGTACCATGACTTTCGATGGGCCGGATCTCGACGACGGGCTCGCCGTGGAGAGTTACAACGACGGTGTTGCCCTCTCGAACCATTTTCACAATGGCCGAGAGTCGGGCTTTCGTCTCATACAGCGAGTAGGTATTTCTCATCGGTGTTAGCTTATTCTATCTAGTCTGACTAGTCAATGATCGTCGGTTGAGCCACTTGGGTCATCGATACACCAAGCCTGATCTGCCGGCGGCATCATCCCGTGCCCTGAATGAACCTGTGCATTCATGGCGTCGACGGAGGGAGATCGGAGAGCAGGACGCGTTTGTACCCTCTCTTCGAATCTTCCGGATGCGGGTCGAGACCGATCAAGGTGATGTAGTTTCGGCGTGGCCCGTAGGTCCAGAAGATTCGGTCAGCCGCAGGCGTGTTATTCTCGAGATACGATTCGAAAACCTTCCGGCCGTATCGTGCAGAGAGCGCATCGATCTCGTGACTTTGAAGTCCGGGATGAAATGGGTTTTCCTGGAGATGCGCGATCGCCTTCGCGAGTTTCCTGGCACTCGCGCGCTCAGCCTTTGGCAGTGTTCCGTCTTTCAGGCCTGTGACGAGGCGATTCCACTCAGCTTCCATCTCCGGGATTCCGGCGACCACGGTGAACTTCGTCACCGCCGGTGACTATTCGTCGTCGCCGGTAACGTCCAGAACATCTCGCGGATTCAAGGCCTTGCTGACCTTTCCGCGAGCTGCGTTCGTCATGGCTGAGTCCATCATCGCAAGGGTTCGAACCGAAAGTGAGGCATCGGTGAGAACCTGAGGATAGAACTCGATGTGACCGTCATCGAAAACCTTCGCGTGGTAGTAATCGAACGACACACTTTTCAGCGTCACGCGATTGCGCTCGTCTTTCTTGACGTCGTACTCCGCTACGACTGTTCCCATAACACCTCAGATCCACCGGCGCGATTACCCACTTACCCAATATGGGCAGGGGGACACAGAAGTCAAGGATCCTGGCGTATTCGTCGAATCATGAGCTCATTGATTTCCTGCAGCTCGCGGACGTGTCTCACCGGTGATACATTAACCCCATGGCCAAGGTAACTGTTCGTGATCTCCGGAATGAGGGAGGTCGCGTCCTGCAGCGCGTTGCGCGGGGCGAATCGCTGACGGTCACTCTGGATGGACGCCCGATTGCCGAATTGCGGCCGCTTCCGGCTAAGGCTGTGTCGGCGGCAACTCTGCTTCGCCGGTGGCGGCACCTGCCTCACGTTGACCCGGTGCTGTTGCGTCACGACCTCGATACTGCCCTGGACACAGCGCTGTGACCGAGCCAATTACGCGACACAGCCGTGGCATTCTCGACACGAACACGGTCATTCTGCTGCCGAGAATCGATGATGCCAGCGTGCTTCCGGCGGAACCGCTCATTACCGCGGTGACGCTCGCCGAGCTTTCGGTTGGTCCGCTCGTGGCGGCAAGCGATGACGAGCGTGCCGCTCGACAGGCCCACCTTCAGCAGGCAGAGTCAGACTTCGAGCCGTTGCCATTCAACGCGAGTGCAGCACGAGCGTTTGGCCGAGTGGCCGCAGCGTTGCGGAGCTCAGGTCGCAAGCCTGCTGCGCGGTCGTATGATGCAATGATTGCCGCAACGGCGATTGCGAACGGGCTGCCACTGTACACCTGCAACCCGGCTGACTTCAGCGGAATCGGCGGCCTCGAAGTCGTTGCCGTAGCAGTTCCTTCGTAACCACCTTTTTCTTGACGCTATAACGTCATAACGTTAGCTTCTTTCCATGGCCGCCACGAAACGATCGACGATTTATCTCGAGGAACCGCTTCATAAAGCCCTCCGCGTCAAAGCTGCGGAAACCGACACGAGTATTTCCGACCTGGTCAACACGGCCGTACGCCAGGCACTGGCTGAAGATGCAGAAGACCTGAATAGCTTTCGCGACCGTGCCAAGGAGCCGCGAATGTCGTTTGAGGATCTGGTCCGCGACATGAAACGGCGTGGCACTCTATAACGTCCTCATCACGAAGAGTGCATCGAAAGAGCTCGAGGCGATTCCTGAAAAGGACCGTCGTCGCATCATCGAGCGGATTCGAGGACTCTCCAGCGAGCCGCGACCCTTCGGTGTCGAGAAGCTTAGCGGCGATGATAAGTATCGCATTCGGCAGGGAAACTTTCGGATCCTGTACGAAATTCTCGACCGCGATCTCGTAGTCACGGTTATTCGAATAACGGAGGCAATCCATGTCTATCTTGGCCGGCCTGAAACGTTACCCAGAAGCGGAAGCCTTCGTGACCTCGCACCGGAGCCATACCCGGACGGGAACGAACGGCTGAGCAGCGAGATCGATACGATCGTCTACAGCCGCTGACTTCGTAGCCCGGATGATCGTACTCGATTCGAGCTTCATAATCGCCTACCACAACACGCGCGATGTCCATCACCCCGCCGCAGCGCGTATGATGGTTCACCTCGTCGCGGGTCAATGGGGTCAGGCACTCCTGCTCGAGTATGTGTTTCTCGAGGTCGTGACCGTCTTACGTGCCCGTCGCGACCTGACCATCGCAACCAGCGTCGGGACAGCAATCCTCGACGCCGGAGAGGTGGGGTTCATCGCGTGTTCTGACGTCTTTCTCGAAACCTTTGATGAATTCCGCCAGGGAACTGGTGAGTTGAGTTTCGTAGATGCCGCGATCGTGACAGTGGCTCGACGGAACAGCCCCGGCTTCATTGCGACATTCGATAAGGATTTTAGCGGCCAGGAGGGGGTGACGGTCATTCCCGCCTGATCCATGGTGGCGTTGATCCTGGTTCGGGACGTCATGCTCACAGACGTTCAAGGCAACGCCGGGCATGGCTGACCACAGAATCACCAAGTCGCGCCACGAGCGCTTTCATG
The DNA here is from genome assembly GCA_038254845.1 of Gemmatimonadales bacterium. Taxonomy (GTDB): domain Bacteria; phylum Gemmatimonadota; class Gemmatimonadetes; order Gemmatimonadales; family Gemmatimonadaceae; genus UBA4720. Next base: position 7,478 of record JBBSFT010000135.1, read on the forward strand.
TAGTCGCTGGGATGAACCTGTGCATTCAGGGCGTCGACGGCAGCAGGGATCCGCATTGCGAGTTCACGGACTCGATTCACGGCGTATTCTGGATTCAGGCCAAGAGGCCTGGCAAGACGGAGCCAGTGGGTTGCGGCGATCGTGCTGATCTGACGCTCGCCGCCGACCGACATCGCTAACCTGCTCGTATCGTGGTTGAGTTGGGGATACGGAAGAATGGTGATGATGTCGTACAACGGTGCGAGTCGGAGTTGTGGTCCGGCCGCGTGCAGGATCGAGTAGTTCTTGGCGTGACCGTCAGTGGCAGCGAGCA
>JBBSFT010000136.1:0-7779 GCA_038254845.1 Gemmatimonadales bacterium
AAAGTAGGCGTCGCGCAGCCAGCAGTAGCGGTAGTCCCAGTTGCGCTCGCTGCCGCTTGCCTCGGGAATTGATGTGGTCATCGCCGCGATTGCCGCTCCGCTCTCCTCGGAGACATTCAGCTTGAGGGTTATCGCCGCCCGGACGACATCATCTCTCCAGCCGGATGGTGTGCTCAGTGCGGCAACCCAATTACGCCACCACGCCGAGGTTCCATCGGCAAGATTCTGCGCCGCCCGTGTGGCGCCCCCGGTGATTTGTTCATCGAGGCCGAACATTAGCGTCACCGGTTCATCCAGCCCGAACGCCGTTTCGTTCATCACGTCGTCGAGCGATGCGTTGGTCGTGAGGCGCAGCGTGATCTCGTCGCCTCGATACAGCAGGCAATCGTTCGCGTCGCCAGTTCCACGCTCGGCCGCGAGCGCCTCCGCCCCATAGTTCTGCATCGGTCTCACGCGAATCCGGATTGCCGGAGCTCCCGCAATGCTCTCGATCCGGCGCACCAGCATCGCCGGAGCTGACAAGTTGTTGCCCTCGCTGAGCCGCGGCGCAAAGTCTGTTACCTGCACACAAGCTCCAGCCGGGTCGAATAACCGCGTGACGATGATCGGAGTGTCTGGAACGTACTCCTGCTCGCTCCTCGAACCGCCGATCATTTCGACGGCGAACGCTCCATCGTGTTCCGGTTGTGCGGGTCCGCGCAGCAATGAGCAGAAAACCGGATCGCCGTCAAAAACCGGAACGCACATCCACGTGACTTCCGCCTTTTGCGTCACAAGCGCGCCAATTGTGCCGTTCCCAATGAGGGCGAGATTGAGCGTGGGCATCACGCGCGGAGCGATCGTAGCATGGTGATACCGTACGGCAACCCGATCACCAAACGCAAGGGCACGGGCATCTGAAGGGGCGATGTGACTTACAACCGCCAGGCAGGCGGGCCATTTTTGAGGCCGGGGGTGACATGAAGATCATCAGCATTTCGCGCGGCCTGAATTTTCTCCTGCTTGCCTGTTCGATTCTCACAGGCCGCACGACGTTTGCCCAGTCGCAATCTGTCGCTCCGGTGCTGGCCTTTCCCGAGAAAGGGCTCGACGATACGACGGCGTATCAGGGATACCAGACGCGATTCTTCAGAGACGTTGCGGGAAACGTCGTGCAGGTGTATCTCGATGCGCGCGGCGGACGTGTGGTATCGGTACTGGCTGACGCCGTCAACGAAAGTGTCGGGTTCACGGTTCGCGACGCTGCCGGCAAACCTCTCAGGCTGGAGTGGGGGTCGGGGCGCGCGGTAATCTCTCGCACTGGAGCGCGGAGGTCCGTCGAGTACCGTCTCACAGCCAACGCGCCGGCGATAGATATCGGCTGGATTCTTCTGGGGTCGATGCGTGTTGAGCGTGACCTCCAGTATTCCGGGCGGCATCTCGAACCATTCGGGCCTCAGACATTTCGGTTGCCTGAGGTGGAGCAGATGATCGCCAGCCTCGAGCGGCTTGACACACGCGAGCGCGAATTGCACCTGCGACTGCTCAACGCGCGAGGGGTAGGGGAGCTGCGGGGGCGACTCCAGCCCACGCTTGTGACGCCAGTCGCGGGTGTGCGGGGCCTTGTGAGCTTCGCTCAGGCATCCGTTGACGGAAAGACGCACCTCCAGCTCGACTTGAGCGTGGATCAGGACAATGCGACGATCGACGCGAAGGGTTCCACAGTCGCGATCCGCTCGAAATCGGGAGGCACCGTTCCGTTCACAGTGCGAGTGACGACAGACGCACCGTCGCTCACTCCCCTGGCCCGCGATCAGATTTTCAATGCCGATTTCCTGCGCTTCATCGACGGCGCGCGCGCCGCTTCAACTCGCGCCGGCGATGCGGCCGCGACTTCACGCTACAGACAACTGGAGCGCGACGTGCGAAGCGTAGAGCTCCTGAGTGCGAAGGAAAAGCTCATGGCCGGGATGCCGAACTACGCGACTTATTTCGGCCGGGACATGATGATGACCGCCTTGATGATGCAGCCGGTCTGGTCGGGCGCGATGTCGGAGCACGTAATTGCGAGTGTCCTCAGGAAACTCGGCCCGCAGGGAGATGTGAGTCACGAAGAAGCGCTTGGTGGCCAGGCGATTCGCGAAAACGCTGCTGAGTACAACGCGCGCCTCACCGAGTATTTCGTGGCGACGCGAAGTGGCGATCGAGCGAGGGCCGGAACCGCGCTCACCGCGGCGCGCGCGTTGGTCGCAAATCTCCAGAAGGTGCGCGAGAACTACAGCATGCGCGACGACGAGTTTCAGCTTCCGGTGCTTGTGGCGCTCTACCTCGGAAACCCGACCGTTCCTGCGGCCCGAAAGATAGCGTTTCTGAAGGATTCTACTGATGGAAAGGGGCCGCGTCTCGGTCTCCTTCTCCGCGAGCTCGGACTCGTCGCCACACTGGCCGCGCCTTATGCGCGAGATCCGGTCACGCAGAATCTCGTCGGCGCCCCGCGTCTCGATTCTGCACGCTGGCGTCCGGTGAGCTGGCGCGACAGCAATGCCGGCTACGCCAATGGTCGCTTCGCGATGGACATTAATGCGATCTGGGTTCCGCGCGCGCTGGAGTCGACGGCGCAGATACTCGCCGCGCTCGAATCGCTCGGATTTTCCGGTGAACGACTGGTGGCAATCGCGCCGGACATCAAGACGACTGCACTCGGCGCATATGCCCGTGATCCTGAATCGCTGCGGCGTGCCACTCGGGCATGGAACGGAGCGATCAAACACTTCGTGGTCTCGCTGAGCGCCGACGATGTTCACTCGGCGGTAGAGAAAAAACTGAGCTCGCTGCCGGCTGCGGAAATGTCGTACTGGCGCGGAGTTCTCGCGACGACCGGAGCGGATCGTCAGCCGCTCGAGTTTGTCGCGATCTCTCTCGACGCCGATGGCCGGCCCATTCCGGTCGTCAATACTGATCCGGCTACATGGGTCTTCCTTCACGATACGGCGGGCTCGGCCAGCTCGCCGGCGACGCGCGAGCGCGCGATGCGCGATGCGCGCACATTCGTCCGGCCATACCCCGTCGGACTTTTTGTGGAGGGTCTCGGGACGCTCGTAGCGAACGACGCGTACGCCCCTCCCGTTGTCTGGGATGCATTTCGAAAAGACACGTACCATTCGCCTCGTGTGGTGTGGGGGCGCGAAGTGAATCTCATCATGCTGGGACTTGCAAAGGAAATTTCGGCTTCCACTGATGCGTCCGGTCGCCCCCGTGATCCGTCACTGGTTCCGTACATTCGGGAGCTCCGCCAGGCGCTGGATCGCACGGCTGGGGCGGTAGAAGCATCGGGCCTCAAACACAACGAGCTGTGGAGCTATGAAATCTCCGGTGGCCGATTGATTCCGATACGATATGGAGCCAGCACCGACATCCAGCTTTGGAACGTCACTTCGCTTGCCGTTCAGTTCGTGCTCTCGCGTCTTGCTCGATGAGTCACGGTCGCGCGCGAACGAACGACCGCGCGGTGGCCGCCCTTGCCGCGGCGGCAATGTTGCTGTTCGCTGCGTGTCAAGGCGAAAGCGAAAAAAAGCAGGGCAGCGTCCTCAGATTTTCCGGCAGCGCCCTCGGTGCTGAGGGCACGCTCGTGGCGCGCCAGCTCGCTCGTTTCGCGCGTCTCAATCCTGACGTACGCGTTGAGCTCCAGCGCACACCCGACGACGCGACTCAGCGGCACCAGCTTTACGTGCAGTGGCTCAATGCACAGGCGGGAAGTCCGGACATTCTTCAGCTCGATGTTGTGTGGACTGCTGAGTTTGCGGCCGCCGGCTGGATTCTTCCACTCAACCGATTCTCGCCGCCAATAGCCGATTTTTTCCCTGCGACAGTCACTGCGAACACATGGGCCGGAAAACTCTACGCGCTGCCGTGGTTTGCAGACGTCGGACTTCTCTACCGTCGTACCGATCTCGTTCCGAACGAGCCGACAAGTCTGGAGGCGCTCGCCACCGAGGCTCGCGCGGCAATGGCGCGGCCGGGTGGCCCGCATTACGGAATCGTCTGGCAGGGAGCGCGTTACGAGGGGCTGATAACGACATTCAGCGAGTACCTGGGAGCGTTCGGGGGGAGAATTCTGGACGAGCGCGGGCAAGTCGTCGTGAATCGTCCCGAAGCCGTGCGCGCGCTCACGTTCATGCGTGACCAGCTTTACGGATCGCGCATTGCGCCGCTCGACGTGCTCACCTGGCATGAGGAAGAGTCGCGCTTTGCGTTCCAGAACGGGAACGCAGTGTTTATGCGGAACTGGCCATACGCGGTGGAGCAGATGAGCGACAGCGCAAGCTCGCGGGTGGCGGGAAAGTTCGCGGTATCTCCGATGCCGGCTGCGGCGGGAGGCCACTCAACGGCGTCACTCGGCGGCGCGCAGCTCGCGATTAACGCTTATTCCGGATCGCCCGCGGCCGCATACCGTCTGATTGCCTATTTGACAGCTCCCGAGCAGATGATCGAGCGTGCGCAGGGAGTGGGGCAGTACCCGACTCGATCTGCGCTGTACAGCGATCCGCGCCTGCGCGCGGTGCGCGCAATTCCAGTCGATCAGGCAAAGCGCGCAATCGAGAGCGCGACGCCGCGGCCGGTTACTCCTATCTATACGGAGATGTCGGAGATTCTGCAGATCGAGCTGCACCGCGCGCTTGTAAGACAGGCCGAGCCGCAGGAGGCATTGAACTCTGCGGCAAAGCGCATCGAAGCGTTGATCGAGAGGACCGGTATGCGGAAACTCACCACGCGAGCCGGATCGTGAAATCAGAGGCCCGCCTTGGGTGGATGCTTGTCGCGCCCGCGATCGGAGTGATTGCGCTCATTGCAATCTTCCCCCTTGGATGGACAGTCTGGGAATCGCTGCACGTGCACGAGTTGCGGATGCCATGGCTCGGCAAGCCTTTCATCGGGCTCGACAACTACCTGGAGATCGCGCGCGATCCGCGCTTCTGGGGGGCACTCGGGCACACCGCATTCTTCACTGTCGTGTCGATTTCAATCGAGCTCATCCTCGGGCTATTCCTCGCTCTGGCGATGAACCGCGCATTTCGGGGCCGGGGATTTGTGCGCGCGGCGGTCCTTGTGCCATGGGCGATTCCGACGGTTGTCGCAGCACTCCTGTGGCGGTTCATGTTCGAGTCGGAGGCGGGGATTGCGAACGCATTGCTGGTCGATGCCGGAATTCTGCATAAGCCAATTGTCTGGTTCATCCAGGCCGCGACAGCCTGGGTGCCGGTGATTCTGGCTGACGTGTGGAAGACAACGCCGTTTGTCGCGCTGCTGCTCCTCGCAGGGCTCCAGAACATCGACCTGACTTTGTACGAGGCCGCAGCCGTGGACGGCGCAAACCAGTGGTGGCAGCTTCGGCACGTCACGCTTCCGCTGCTCAAGCCGGCTATCCTGGTGACGCTGATATTCAGAACGCTCGATGGATTTCGCGTGTTCGATCTGATCTACGTGCTCACCGGTGGTGGACCCGGTACTTCTACCGAGCCTGTGGCTCTCTACACTTTCAACGCGCTGCTTCAGAATCTGAGGTTCGGTTACGGCTCTGCGCTTTCGGTGGTGATTTTCGCGATAACCTTCGGACTCGCTTTGCTCTACATGAAGGGCCTTGGCGTCAACCTCGGCGGGGACGAGCGATGACTCTCCGCTGGGGGCGATGGCTGTTTGGCGCGGTGCTGGTGGCGCTCGTGCTGTTCACTCTTTTTCCGTTTTACTGGGCGATCGTCGCTTCGGTTACGCCCGACGCCGCTCTTTTTCGCGAGCCGTCGCTATGGCCCCGAACGATCATTCTCGATCACTACAGGGCTCTCTTCGGCGAGCGCGATTTTCTGACACCTATTCGAAATTCGCTGATAGTCGCGGGCACGACCACGGCGTTCTGTCTCGCGGTAGGAACGCTTGCGGCGTATGCAATGGCGCGTCTCGAATTCAGAGGCAAGGCAGCCATCATGGCGTTCATTCTGGCTGTCACGATGTTCCCGCAGATCTCGATCGTGAGTCCGCTTTATCTTCTGCTTCGCACGCTTCATCTCATCGACACGTATCCCGGTCTGATCATGCCGTACATGACGTTCGCGATGCCGCTGACCGTGTGGATTCTTACCGGCTCGATCCGGCAGATTCCGCGTGATCTGGAAGACGCCGCTCACGTCGACGGCGCGTCACGACGGCAGAGCTTCACGAAGATACTGCTGCCGCTGGCCGTACCGAGTCTGGCGACGACGGCGATCCTCACATTCATCTACTGCTGGAACGAGTTTCTTTTCGCTCTCTCGTTCACGCTTGGGCCCGAGCGGCAAACGGTGCCGGTCGCGATCGCGCTGTTCCGCGGACAGTACCAGGTGCCGTGGGGCCAGATTCTCGCGGCCGCGGTGGTTGCAACCGCTCCCGTTGCGGCGATGGTACTCGTCTTTCAACGCCGAATTGTTCAAGGGCTCACCGCTGGCGCCGTAAAAGGCTGAACGGAGACATGTAATGGCGCGTATTGCACTCGAGCACGTCGACAAGGTTTACGCGAACGGCTTTGTCGCGGCGCGTGATCTGAGTCTTGAAGCGGCCGACGGCGAGTTTCTCGTGCTGGTCGGGCCGTCGGGGAGTGGAAAATCCACCGTCCTTCGTTTGATGGCCGGCCTCGAGCAGGTCACATCGGGCGTGATACGAATCGGTGAGCGCGACGTAACAGAGCTGCCGCCGCAGCAGCGTGACATCGCCATGGTATTCCAGAACTACGCTCTCTATCCTCACATGACTGTTCGCCAGAATCTCGGCTTCGGTCTGAGTATCAGGAAACAGCCCCTCGCGATGATCGACAATCGTGTGCGCTCTGTCGCTGCGTCGCTTGGTCTCGACGCGCTTCTCGATCGCAAGCCGGCGCAGCTGTCCGGCGGCCAGCGCCAACGCGTTGCTCTCGGGCGGGCGATCGTTCGCGAGCCACTCGCGTTTCTGTTCGACGAGCCCCTGTCAAATCTCGACGCCCAGCTTCGCGTGGAGACCAGGGTAGAGCTCGCGAGGCTGCACCGGCAGCTCGGAGCGACGATGGTATACGTGACCCACGACCAGTCGGAGGCGCTCACGCTGGGTGACCGCATCGCGGTGCTGCGCGACGGCGCGCTTCAACAGGTGGCTTCGCCGATGGAACTCTACTCGCGCCCCGCAAATCGTTTTGTGGCCGGGTTCATCGGAAGTCCGGCGATGAACTTCCTCGAAGGCGCTTTGCGGATCGATGAAGAAAGCCCCGAGGGTGAGGCACTTGCTTTCACAGGCGGGGGGGTCACGCTCCCGGTGCGATGCGACGCGCCGCCCGACACTCGCGTTGTGTTGGGCGTGCGGCCCCAGCACATCGAGGTGGTGGGTGATGACGAGGGAACGATTCGCGCTGAGGTGGCAGTGGTCGAGCCCATGGGGAACGAGCAGATAGTGTACACAACGCTGGAAGGCCAGCAGCGATTGGTCGCGGTGGCGCCGCCAGAGCCGGCGATCAAGCCAGGCACGAGGGTCACTATGCAGGTCAAGCGTGATGCAGTTCACATTTTTGACTCTGCAACCGGCATGCGCCTTTGAAATGGTATTTCGACGGTTTATTATTGAAGGCTGTGGTCGGAAGATTAAGGCGCTATCGTCTAGGGGACTAGGACGGGGCCCTCTCAAGGCCCAAACACGGGTTCGAATCCCGTTAGCGCTATGTGGAGTTGTTAATGGAGAGAGCAATGTCGGCCCCATCGTCTATCGGTTAGGACGGCACCCTTTCACGGTGCAGAGAGGGGTTCGATT
>JBBSFT010000137.1:0-7714 GCA_038254845.1 Gemmatimonadales bacterium
GATCAACGAGAAGTTGATCAAGGAGATGATCGCGACGTCGGAGGTGATCAGCAGGCGGCCCGGCCACTGGTGGTCCGACCAGCTGAACAATCACGACGGCGTGGCCGGCTACTACTCGATGGGTGAGGAGATCTGGGAGCAGGCGGGCGGAAAGGTTGACGCGTTCGTTCAAACAGTCGGCACCGCGCATTCGATTCACGGCGCATCGGCCGCTTTGAGGAAGCATGCGAAGCTTCACGTCACCGCCGTCGAGCCTGCAGAATCAGCGGTGCTGTCGGGAACGCCGAGCGGCTCGCATCAGATCGAGGGGATCGGTATCGGCTTCGTGCCGCCGCTCTGGGATCCGAGTCAGGTGGACGAAATCATTCCGGTGGCGACGAACGACGCGAAGGAGATGGCGCGGCGGCTTGCGCGCGAGGAGGGGATTTTCACGGGGACTTCATCCGGCGCGAACGTCGTCGCTGCGATTCAGGTCGCGAAGCGGCTCGGACCGGGCAAAACTGTGGTCACGATAATGGTGGACTCCGGGCTGCGGTATCTCAGCACCGATTTGTATCGCTCGTAATCGTTAGTTGACTACATTGGGCGAGCGATGTCGCTCTGGGCGCCGTCGGTTTACCGTCCCCTGGTCGCCACGAAACTAGAGCCACTCAATGTGCGGCATGAGCATGAGTGCCGCGTTGTCTCAACGGCGTTACGGCGATCAGAATGATCATCCCCACCGCGATCACCGCGGACGAGATGATTCGCCCAAGGTTCAGTCCGCCCGATTTGGGAACGCCTTGCTGTTGTCGTAGCTGACTCCGAAAGACAGCAGCACTTTCGTGTCGCGAGGTGAGCAGGAATCGCTTGGCCAGGAAGCGATCGTCGCCGACCCTAACTTTGCTCGACGTCTGCAACCCGGTCTCGGCGCACCAAGACCGACAGGCGAGATGCGAAGACGCTGATGGAAGCTTGCCGCGTCGGGGCATACCGTTCGGCTCACAGCTTATCAGATGCGAGGCGGCATGTACGAGCCCAGCTCGCAGCGCGCGAGGCCCTGGTGCGGACGAGAGCACTATACATCTCGATTGCCAAGTCAATGGTGAGACGTCAAACAGGATGCGAAAGGGGGGACTCGAACCCCCACGGATTGCTCCACTGGATCCTAAGTCCAGCGCGTCTACCAGTTCCGCCACTTCCGCTCGACCTCAAAATAACTTGCCGAAGCCAGGTCGCAAAAAATCCCCCGACACCCTGCCGGGGGATTCTCGAATGACGCTCTAACCGTCAGCCGCCGATTCGAATATTCACAACCCTGTCACTGCCGCCCTGAGCAAGTGAGTGAACATTGAGACTGATGTAATCCCCGTTCTTTAGCTTCCCCAGCACCGACTGCAAATCGGCCGCCGACCGGATTGGACGCCGCGGTGCTGGATAGAGAACCTCGAAGATCACATCCTGCGGCCCGAGCTTGGCGTACGAGGGCCCAAGCGGCACAACATCAGTCACCATTACGCCGCGACGATTTTCGGGAAGCGCGGCCTGGCTCGCGATTGCGGCAGAAATTGGCTGAAGAGAAACACCAAGCTCGCTGCTGACGACCCCGACTGCGGCTGGCTTCGCCGCCGCTGGATTCGACGCCGGAGTCACACGCACACTCTCAGCGAGCTCGGTCAGCTTCACACTGAATGTCTTCTTCTGGCCATAGCGCATCACGTCGAGCTGAACGCTCTCGCCCGGCTGGTGATTTCTGACCACACGCTGAAGCGCACTCACTCGATCGACATTCTGACCATCCGCAGCGATGATGATGTCGCCCGCCTGCATCCCCGCGCGGGCAGCATTACCACCCGCGCTGAATCCGTCAACTTTCGCACCGCGGATGTCTTTCATGCCGGCAACAGCAGCGTCTTCCGGCGACACCTCGCGTATCTGGATCCCGAGCACTCCAACGCGAACCTTGCCGTGCGCGATGATGTCGTCCATCACCTTCTTCGCAAGCGTGATTGGAATCGCAAACCCGTAACCGGCGTTCACGCCGTTCGGGCTTGCAATCGCGCTCGTGATGCCGATCACTTCACCGCGCTGGTTGACGAGTGGTCCACCCGAGTTGCCGGGATTGATCGCCGCATCAGTCTGGATGAGGTCCGAGATCGAATAGTTGTTCGAGTCGCCGCGGCGGCTCAACAGCCCGGGAAGGCTCCGGCCCTTGGCGCTGATGATACCGGCGGTCACGGTAAAGTCGAAGCCGAGCGGGTTTCCGATCGCGAGCACCCATTCTCCGACGCGGCTCTGCGTGTCGTTGCCGAGCGGCAGCGTGGGAAAGTTATTTCCGTCGATCTTCACAACCGCAATGTCCGTGGTCGGATCGTTGCCGACAACCCGCGCCTTGTAGACGCGGTTGTCGAGCATCTGAACAGTGACACGGTCCGCGATCGTAGTGCGATCCTCCATCGTCACGACATGGTTGTTCGTGAGGATGTATCCGTCTTTCGTCACCAGAAAGCCGGAGCCCGATCCCTGCTGAACCTGCGGCGCCTGCTGATTGAAGAAATCCTCAAAGCCCGGCGGAACGCCCTGCGGCAGCTGGCGACGCGTGGCCGCGGTCGGACGGCTTTCGACCGAGATAGCGACAACGCCAGGCGTCACGTGATCGGCGATCTCGACAAACGCATTGCTGGCCTGCACGAGTGGTGCGACAGCGCTCGCGTCAGGACGACCCTGCGCAATTCCGAGTCTCGAAAGATTGAGGCCGCCGGACGCGATGATCAGTCCGCCCAGAAATGCGACGACGACGGCTGCTCCCAAGCGGGCACGTGTTGAAAATGAAGACATAAACCCCTGCACCCCTGTGTGAAATTTCCTGTCCAGATAAGACACCGGCCGCACCCCTAAGGTTGCGGCCGGCGGGAACTCCCGAAAGCTACTTCTTGTCGTCCACGATTTCGTAGTCCGCTTCGACTACATCATCGGCTGGCGCTGATGCTCCGTCCGAAGGAGAAGCACCTGTGGCGCCGTCACCGGGCTCACCTGCCGCCTGCGTTTCCTGCGCCTGCTGCTGATAGAACGACTGGCCGGCTTCGCTGAACACCTTCGTCAGCTCTTCCTGCGCCGAGCGAATCTCCGCCATATCATCGCCGCGGAGCGCCTTGCGGGCCCGCTCGATCGACGCATCGACGCGAGTTTTTACATCGGGATTCACCTTGTCGCCCCACTCCTTCACGTTCTTCTCGACTTCATACGTCATCGAGTCGAGACGGTTGCGGGCGTCGATGTTCTCACGCGCCTCCTTGTCCGCCGAAGCATTCTTCTCGGCGTCCTTGACCATGCGGTCGATCTCGGCATCCGTCAAACCACTGGACGCCTCGATGCGGATCTTCTGCTCCTTGCCGGTTGCCTTGTCCTTCGCCGTCACATGCAGAATGCCGTTGGCGTCGATATCGAAGGTCACCTCGACCTGTGGCAGTCCGCGCGGTGCGGGCGGAATGCCCGTGAGCTGGAACTTGCCAATTGTCTTGTTATATGTAGCGAGCTCGCGCTCGCCTTGCAGAACGTGAATCTCAACGGTGGTCTGATTGTCGTCAGCCGTCGAGAATGTCTCGCTCTTCTTGGTCGGGATCGTGGTGTTTCGCGGGATGAGTACCGTGGTAACTCCCCCAAGTGTCTCGATGCCGAGTGACAGCGGCGTGACGTCGAGGAGAAGAACGTCCTTCTGCTCGCCGGTGAGCACCGCACCCTGAATGGCCGCGCCAATTGCGACGACTTCATCAGGATTCACGCCCTTGTTCGGATCCTTGCCGAAGAACTTCTTGACGATCTCCTGAATTTTCGGAATACGGGTCGATCCACCGACGAGAATGACTTCGTCGATCTCGTTCGGCTTGATGCCGGCGTCCTTCAGCGCCTGCTCCATCGGCGGCAGGGTGCGCTGAATCAGGTCGTCGACGAGCTGCTCAAACTTCGCCCGCGTGAGCTGATAATTGAGGTGCTTCGGACCACTCTGGTCGGCGGTAATGAACGGAAGATTGATATCCGTCGACTGCGTCGTCGACAGCTCCATCTTCGCCTTCTCGGCCGCTTCCTTCAGGCGTTGAAGCGCCATCGGATCCTTCGACAGGTCGATTGCCTGATCTTTCTTGAATTCAGTGACGAGCCAGTCGATGACGCGCTGGTCGAAGTCGTCGCCGCCGAGGTGAGTGTCACCGTTGGTGGATTTCACCTCGAACTGGCGCGAGCCTTCGACGTCGTACAGCTCGAGCACCGAGATGTCGTATGTACCACCGCCGAGATCGAACACGGCGACCTTCTCGTCCTTCTTCTTGTCGAGGCCGTAGGCGAGTGCGGCGGCCGTCGGCTCGTTAATGATCCGGAGCACGTCGAGGCCGGCGATCTTGCCTGCATCCTTTGTTGCCTGGCGCTGCGAGTCGTTGAAGTAGGCCGGAACCGTGATGACGGCCTTCTCGACCTTGTAGCCGAGGTAGTCTTCGGCCGTCTGCTTCATCTTCTGAAGGATCATGGCCGAGACTTCGGGCGGGGTGAATCGCTTTCCCTGGACTTCGACCGTCGCTACATCGCCTGATCCGGCGTCCGTCTTGTATGGTACGCGGCCGGCTTCTTCCTTCACCTCGCTCATCTTGCGGCCCATGAAGCGCTTGATGGAGAAGACGGTATTTTGCGGATTGGTGACGGCCTGACGCTTGGCGATCTGGCCGACGAGTCGTTCGCCGTCCTTTGTGAATCCGACGACCGAGGGTGTCGTCCGACCACCTTCGGCGTTGGGAATGACAACGGGGTCCCCACCTTCCATGACTGAAACCACGGAGTTGGTGGTACCGAGGTCAATACCAATAACTTTATCTGCCATTATAAGCCTCTTGATTGTTAAGTCTGTGTAATGCGTGAACTAATGGGCAAGCGGCGCGCCGCGAAAGTCTGCCAAATCGGCATCGCGGATTGAGGGGCGGAAATTGGGGGGTGCTGCGGATTCTGACGGGTTGAGCCGATTCTCTCCATCTGCGGCGTGATCTTCGTTACACGAGCGTTACTCGGTCAATCGGCGATTTAACTCTATCAGGTGGCCCGGCCCATCGGCGACAGGTAAATTCCTGCCACGGGAAGCGCTCGATCGGTCTCATCCAATAAGGGAGTATTCGTTTTGCAGCTCATTCCACGCGATGCGCAGTTCTACGACATGTTTGCCGCGGTTGCTGCGCGATTGTCGGGATCGGCGAGCCTGCTTCATGACATTTTCAAGGATCCTGCTAAGCTCGAGCAGCATGTTGCTTCCATCAAGAAGCTCGAGCACGAAGCTGACAATATCACGCACGAAATCATCGACCGGATCAATCGGACGTTCGTAACACCGTTCGACCGTGAAGACATCCACGAGCTCGCCGGCCAGCTCGACGACGTCGTCGATCTCATTGATGGATGTGCTCGTCGCGCCTCGATTTTCCACCTTAAGAGCGCGCGCCAGCACGCCGTGATTCTCTCGGAGGTTCTGCTTCGGTCCGCACGCAGTGTCGAGGAAACGGTGAAGCAGATGAAGGATCACAAGGCAGTCCTGGCCGCCAATCGTCAGCTCAAGCTTCTCGAGGAAGAGGGCGACGCACTCTACCACGAAGCAATGGAAAGCCTCTTCTCCTCCACTGACGATGCAATCGAAGTCATCAAGTGGAAGGAGCTATACGACAAGATCGAGGACGCTATCGATCAATGCGAGGATGTCGGCAATGTGCTTCAGAGTATCTCGCTGAAGAACGCCTGATCTCGTGGTCTATTACGTAGGTGCAATTGTCGTCGTAGCGTTCATCTTCGACTTCATCAACGGGTTTCACGATTCGGCGAACTCGATCGCCACCATCGTCGGCACCCGTGTGCTGAGCCCGCTGGCAGCGGTCATCTGGGCCGCGTGCTTCAACTTTGCCGCTCTGTTCACCGTTGGGACGGCGGTCGCCAAGGCGATCTCCAAAGGCATGATCGATCAGAACATCGTTTCGCCCGAAGTCGTCTTCGGCGGATTGATCGGAGCGATCATCTGGAACCTCGTCACCTGGTTTTACGGTATTCCATCGAGCTCGTCGCACGCACTCATCGGCGGATATGCAGGTGCCGCGATCGCGCGCGCTGGATGGGCCGCGATCGAATGGGGAACGAAGTGGATCCAGACGCTATCATTCATTGTCATCTCGCCACTGGTTGGTCTCGTCGCCGGATTCCTGCTGATGATCATCGTCTATTGGCTGTTCCAGACAATGGCACCCGCGCGTGTTGACCGATTCTTTCGCATTGCGCAATTAATCAGCTCGGCGTCTCTGTCCCTTGCGCACGGCGGCAATGATGCGCAGAAAACGATGGGAATCATCGTCAGTCTCCTCGTGTCGGTGAAGCCGTTGATGGCGGTCCAGACCGGATTCGCCCACCATCTTTATCTCCCTACGAATGACGTGCCGCTCTGGGTCGAGCTGATGGCGTATTCGGCGATCTCGCTCGGAACCCTCTTCGGCGGCTGGCGCATCGTGCACACCATGGGCTCGCGGATCACGCGGCTCCGACCTGTCGGCGGGTTCTGCGCCGAGACCGGTGGCGCCCTCGCGATCACGCTTGCCAGTCATTACGGGATTCCCGTGAGCACCACTCACACGATCACCGGATCGATTGTCGGCGTCGGCGCGACCAACAGACTTTCGGCCGTGCGCTGGGGGCTCGCGCGGCGTATCGTATGGGCATGGCTGATCACGATCCCCGCATCCGGAATCATGGCCGCGCTGGCCTATTACGGCCTGAGCGCCATCGTTTCCCGGTAGTACGCCGTGGTTTTTGACTCCTCGCTGTTGATCAATCGCGAGCTGAGCTGGCTGGAATTCAACGCGCGCGTTCTGCACGAAGCGTTCGATTCGCGCAACAGGCTCCTCGAGCGCCTCAAGTTCATCTCCATCTTCAGCACGAACCTCGACGAGTTCTACATGGTGCGGGTCGCCGGAATTCGCCGCCAGATCGCCGCCGGAATGCAGGCATCGTCACCCGATGGGATGACCCCGCAGCAGCAGCTCGACACCATCCATCGGCGCGTCGCCGAATTGCTCGGGCTCCGCCGCGCCTGCCTGCACAATGAGCTGCTTCCGGCGCTCGCGGCAGTCGACGTGCGGCTGCTGACGATGGAGGAGTTGTCACCGGACGAGTGGCAGACAGTCGATGAATTCTTCGAGTCGCAGATTTTTCCAGTCCTGACGCCACTCGCTGTCGACCCGAGTCATCCGTTCCCGTACATCTCGAATCTCTCGCTCTCACTCGCTGTCCGGCTCAGGAATCCGGAGTCGGGGATGGAAGAATTCGCGCGGGTGAAGGTGCCGAAGAGCATTCCCCGCTGGGTACCGACGGGAAAGCCGAACCACTTCATTCCGCTCGAACGAGTCATCGGCGCCAATCTCTCCGCGCTCTTTCCCGGAATGGAGATCGCCGGCTCGAACGTGTTTCGCGTGACTCGCTACTCCGATCTCGAGCTGTCGCACGCCGAGGAGCCGGAGGACCTGATGGCGCTGATCGAGGAGCAGGTGTTCCAGCGCCGTTTTGCGGAGGTTGTTCGCGTCGAGATTGAAAGCGGTACTCCGGCCGAGCTTCAGAGCCTGCTGCTCGATGAGCTGAGGGAGGATCAGGCCGCGGATCTTCCATCGCTCCCCGACATCGAGCTTGTCGAGACGGGGCCACTTCTCGAGCTCGGCGACTTGATGAC
>JBBSFT010000138.1:0-7684 GCA_038254845.1 Gemmatimonadales bacterium
CGCGAGATTGGCGACCGCGAGCTCGACTTGACGCGAACTTCCGGTTGCCAGCCTGTCGACATCACCGAACGCCTTCTGCGCCTCGTTCCATTTGCCCGCTATAGCGTATCGCCAGACGTGATAGGCCCGGATGTTGGGCAAGTCCGGCCCAGTCCTGTACGCCTGATCCCACGCTCCCTCGGCGCTATCTGTCTTTCCCAGTTCGGCGTAGGCGATTCCGGCGCTCACATACGTCTGATACATAGTAGGATCAAGTTTAAAGACTTCGTGCAACGTTGCGAGCGCGTCGACCCACTTGTGCGCGACCACATACGTGAGCGCCAGATCGCTGAACGCAACGGCCGATAGAGGATCGAGCTGCGTCGCGATTCTGCCTTCGCGAATTGCGTCGTTCGTTTTCGCCTGGAAGTCGAGATTCGCACCGCGCCATTGGTGACCGGTTGCATTGCCGGGGTCCATCTCGAGCGCCGCCGTGAACTGCTGGTCGGCCTCAGCCGAGCGGGCAAGTGCGCTAAGAGTGTTAGCAAGTGCGATGTGTCCTTCCACCAGCGATGGGTCGAGCTCGATCGCGCGCCGGGCACCTGCTTCGGCATTCTGAAGGGCAGTGTTGTCCGTCTGTATCCAGCCGGGCAGCACACTGTAAACCATCGCTCGCCCAGCATGCGCTCGCGCGAAAGTTGGGGCGCGCGCAATGGCCTGATCGAAATACTGAATGGCCTGCTTCATGTTTTCGCCGCCGCGTTTCGCGAACAGATACTCGCCTTTGAGATAGAGATCATAAGCGGCGATGTCGTCCGTACCGCGCAGCGCATGCACGTCTGTCTTCGCGGCGGGCTTGAGGCTCGCCTGCAATCTGTTTGCGACACCACGCGCCAGACTTTCCTCCACCTGAAACACGTTCGTGTACGCTGTGTCATAACGCTCCGCGAACATCTGCGATCCGTCGGATGTCCTGTCGACATGGGCAGAGACGAGAAGCCGGTCCCCGTTGCGGCGCACACTTCCCATCAACACGACATCGACGTTCAACGCTTTTCCGATTTCCTGCGACGTTACATGCTTGCCTTCGAACGCAGCCGCCGACGTTCGCGCCATGACACGAAGTCCCGGAATGCTCGAGAGCGCCGTCGCCATTTCATCCGCCATGCCATTCGCGAAATACACCATGCTTGTGTCATTGCTGAGATTCTCGAACGGAATCACGGCGATGGAGCCCGGCGCACCGGTCGCCGTTGTGTGCCAACGTCCAAACGCGAGCCAGCCGGCGACGGCAATCAGCACAACCGCGGCAATCGCACCGCCAATCCACTTCGGGGAAACCGCTGACTTCCTCACATGAGGCGGCGTATCCGTCGGCGTAATTCCGGATGACGCGGTTGAAAACGGCTCGAGCGCGGCGTGAAGCTGAGCTGCACTTTGCCAGCGATCGGACGGCCGCTTCTCGAGGCATCGCATGATCGCGGCTTCGAGCGCTGCTGGAACTCCCGGCCGATACCGTGAGAGCTGGTCGGGCGTTTGAGTGACCTGCGCCGCGAGAATCTGCTGTGACGTCGCGCCAACAAACGGCGTTCGCCCCGTGAGCATCTCGTACGCCATCACGCCAACGGAGTAGATGTCACTGCGATGATCGATACCGGGGTCTGCTGCTGCCTGTTCGGGCGACATGTACGCGGGAGTGCCGACCGCGAGCCCAATACTCGTCACGCCCGCGGCTCCCGCCGAAGCGTCACTCACCGCCTTTGCCACACCAAAGTCAGTGACCAATGCATGTCGCCCGGACAGCATGACATTGTCCGGCTTGATGTCGCGATGCACGACTCCGTGTGCGTGTGCATCGGACAATGCATCGACAACTTCCGCGAGCAGTCTCACCGCTTCGTGCACCGGCAGCTCACCCTCGCGGGCGAGTCGGTCACGGAGCGATTGTCCCGCGACGTACGGCATCACATAGAACAGAAAGCCGTCAGCCGTGCCCGAGTCGAGCAGCGTCAGAATGTTTGGATGCTGAAGCTGGGCAGCGATCTCGATTTCGCGGAGAAACCTCGCGGCGCCGATTGATGCAGCGATATCCTCGCGCAACACCTTGATCGCCACATTCCGGTGATGCTTAAGATCCTCTGCCAGATAAACCGTGGCCATGCCGCCCGCGCCAAGCTCACGCTCGATGCGATAACGATCGGCGATGGCGGTACGAAGCGCATCGGGGGTAGCGGTCATAGACGGATAGACTGCGCGTGCGCGTCAGCAATCGCAAGCCGATGTTGCGTTCTTCGACGAAACGTTATGCACTTGCCCGTCTCCCGCCTAGAACCGATGCGTGTACCCCACGAATACCAGATACCGGGCGAGGTCACCGCCACCTACGGGCTCACCCGGCTTGTATGAGTAGTCGTTCCGGAAGTTCTGATACGCGCGCGTGGGAACATTGACGTAGAACGTGTTGCTCCCGGTCGTCATTGAAATACCCGGATCGTAATATCCAACTACGGCCGGACGCCGAAACGACAAATCCTTGCCACCGATGAGGTCGGCGCGAGTCGTTGCATCCTGCCGCATTCCAAGACTCAGCGTCACGTGGCGCGTCGGCAGTATCACTGACGAAAGCCCGGCGCGAACGCTGTACAAGTCCGGAACAGCCAGCCTCTGCGCCGGATTTCTCGGCGACACGATATTGGTTTTTTCCTTCGGGTTGGCGAGATATTGCCCGGATGCATAGGCAAAGCTGCGGTCACGAATTCGGCGGAATGCCTCCGCCTGAAACAGCACACCCCAGCCGCCATCGCCAAGCTGAATGGCCTGGTCGAGTGTCGCGGGAGTCGAATCGCCGCTGGCACTCCAGTCGTAGCCGGGGGATTTGTTGGATCCCGTGGGCGCCTTCATACCCAGGCCCAGCGAGATGTTTCCGCGCGGCACGTTCAACGGATCCCACAACCACGCGCTCCCGACCAGATGGATATCGCCGATTCCGGATGCCGATGAGGTGTGGTACTTCCGATCAGGATACAGCCGCGTCTCCTCGCCGGTTGAAAACGGAATGTTCAACGCGACGCTGAAGCGC
Organism: Gemmatimonadales bacterium; assembly: GCA_038254845.1. GTDB lineage: Bacteria > Gemmatimonadota > Gemmatimonadetes > Gemmatimonadales > Gemmatimonadaceae > UBA4720. Next base: position 3,059 of record JBBSFT010000138.1, read on the forward strand.
TCGGTCAGAGCGTAGTTCACACTCGCGGTGAAAGAGTGAAGCTTGAAGTCGAGCGGGCGGCCGAACGGTCCCAGCTCGTCATGCTGTTCCCGTCCAACAAAGAAGTCGCTGGCTGACAGATACCGATACGAAATTCCCACCTGCAACTGTCCCGGATCCGGGTACGAATCACCGCGGCCGCCCAAACTGGGCGACTCGAATCGGATCGGCATTCACCCCTGGCCCGATGCTGGACGCGACAACCCGAGGATCAGGAGCGGAGTTACCAGAAAAAGCGAGCGGCGGAACTTCGTGCTGTATGAACTCAGGTGCATCCACCCTCCGGTTGTCAGCAGTCGTCGCGTGAAACGATCATTTCACGGATTACATGTTGGGTGTGCGGTCCAACAGACGCAAGGTGGAACCTACCGCGGTCAAGCTGACGTAGAATCCTGTTCGACGCGTTCGCCGTTTTTTCCGTCTGATTTCAGATCGCCAGCAGGTGAATGAGCGCGACACTCAACGCGGCAAGCACGAGAAGTGACGCCGTCACGGTAAGTATCACGGGCAACCCAACCCTGCTGATCGCCTTGAGATCGACACCAAGCCCCAGCGCAGCCATGGCAGCGACGGTAAGCCAGCTCGATAACAATCGGGTTGGCTCTACCATCGCCGCAGGAATGACGCCGATGGTCCGCAAACCGGCGAGCGCCAGAAACCCGATGATGAACCACGGCACAAACCTGGTGAGCTGAAATCGCCTCCCGTCGACGATCGGTGCATCAGCATCGTTCCGGTGCATGAGCGCGAAGAAAAGAACGACAGGTCCGAGCATCAGCACTCGCACCAACTTTACCAGCGTGCCGACCTGACCGGACAACACGCTCACCGGAAACGCCGCCGCGAGCACCTGAGGCACCGCGTAAACAGTAAGACCCGCTAGCACACCGTACTGATAGTTATTCAATCCGAGCGGATGCATGAGAAACGGCAGGCCAATCACCACGGCAACGCCGAGTATTGCAGTGAACGCAATCGCCGACGCGACTTGTTCCTTACCCGCGCGGATCACGGGCGCAACCGCCGCGATGGCCGAGTTGCCGCAGATGGAGTTGCCGCACGCCACGAGCACCGAAAGCTTGTGTGGCAACCCGAGCACTCTGCCAATCGAGTAGCTCGACCCAATGCCAAGCACTACGAGCAACACAATCCCGACAGCAAGTGAAGGGCCCGCCGTCAACAGCAACGGCAGATCGACCGAGGCCCCAAGCAGAAGCACCGCCACCTCGAGCACGTCCTTGGCGACAAACTGAATCCCTGCTTCCATCCGCTCCGGCGGAGACCAGAGCGTGCGGACGATCATTCCAAGCAGAATCGCAACGACAAGACCCTCGATTACAGGATGGCCGAACGCCCGCTCCTCGACCCCGGCGATTGCGAGCGACGCCAAACCCGCAGCTACAGCCAGCCCGGCGCCCGGTAACCGATCGCGCCAATTCCCCAAAGACATTGCTCGCACGAAACCACGACACGCTACCGCGAGTCAACTCCTCCATCCAGCGGCGATTGCGTTCCGCACCTATCTTGGGCGCCGATGAAACGGTTACGAACTCTGCTGTCGATATGCCTCGCCGCGAGCGCTGCCTGCTTTCGGAGCTCGCCCGCGTCCGAACCTGTGCCTGATCACGACTCGCCACCTCCGTCGGTTTCGTCCGCCGACCAACAGTACTTCAGCGAACATCCACTCATGGTTCCGGTAGATGGCGTCGAGCCGCGCTCGCTTCGCGACTCGTTCAACGAAGCGCGCGACAGCGGCCGCACCCACCGCGCCACGGACATCCTCGCACCCCGCGGAACGCCGGTCGTTGCCGCCATCTCCGGCGAAGTCGCCCGTCTCTCGCAAAACACACTTGGCGGCATCACGATCTACCTCATCGACGACGAGCGCCGGTACGTTTACTACTACGCCCATCTCGACCACTATTCAGACCCGATGACGCAGGGCCTCAAAGTTTCCGCGGGCGACGTGATTGGCTACGTTGGAACAAGCGGCAACGCACCGCCCGATACTCCGCATCTTCATTTTCAGGCCATGCGCATCCAGGCTGGACAGCATGACTGGTGGAACGGCACGCCCGTTGACGTTCGAATTTTCATGACCCGCACAGGAAAGGCACGCGAATGAAAGGCAGTGAGCGCGCGGAATTCCGCGCCGAGGCGCATCACCTGAGCGCGACGGTGCATGTGGGTCAACATGGGCTGTCGACGTCTCTCATCGAATCACTCGATGATGCGCTCAGAACGCACGAGCTCGTCAAGGTGAAGCTCGGCAAAACGGCCGATCTCAAGCCGAAAGACGCCGCGGGCCAGCTTGCCGAGGTGACAAAGTCCGAGGTCATCCAGGTGATTGGCAGAACCGCGACATTCTATCGGGACAATCCGGACATCAAGAAGAAGAAGGGAGACCTGCCACCCTGGCGCCGATAAATGAAGATTCAACAATAGGTCGAACCATCACGTAACTGATTTGTCCCCTCAACTCGAGCTAATGTCGCCGCGTCCACGCAAACTTACCGATACAGCTATTCTCGAGGCGGCGCTCAAAGTCGTCAGTCGCACTGGCCCCGATCGGTTCACGCTTGCTGACGTCGGCAAGGAAGTCGGCCTTTCGGCCGCGACGCTCGTTCAGCGCTTCGGATCGAAGCGATCGATGTTGCTGGCGATGCTTCAACAGAGTGTCGCTCTCACTGATGGAAGGCTGGCGGCCGCAGCCGTCAGCAACGCCCAGTCGCCAATTGACGCACTCTATGCGGCGGTGCTGGACCGGTATCGCACCGTCGAACAGCACGAAGGGCTCGCGAATGCATTCGCGTTTCTGATGCTCGAAGTCAGCGATCCGGAGTTTCACGCCGTGGCTGCCGCGAGTGCCTTCAGCGCGATCGCGAGCTACAAGGCGATGCTCGATCGCGCGGTCGAAGTCGGCGAGCTGACGAGCGAGTCAATCAGCACGCAGCACCTGGCCGAGACGATTCATGCGATCGCGCTCGGATCGTTGATGCTGTGGTCAATCGTGCGGATGCTCACGCCGCAGGGCCGGATCGAGCGGAGCCTGAATACGCTGCTGGCGCCCTATCGAACCGAGCCCACCCACGCTCTTTCTTCGGCTGATGATGCAACGACAACGGGGCTGGAGAAAAGTTCTCAGGCCCCGTCGGGGACTTAATAGCGGTCGTAGGTCATGGTGAGACCCTGATCGTCGATCGTCAGGCGCCCGCCTCTCACCGTTCCGTAGAACCGTCGGCCGCCAGTCTCGTTGAACGTGATCTGGCCGTTGTACTCGTCGTAGTAGCCGTAGCTCGACGCCGTCGCTGTCGTCGAGCGGCCGTTTGTGGTTTGCCGGATGATTGCCGCATCGGTATAGCTGCCATCGCTTTCGAGCGAGAATGTCGCGCTCAATACGTCCTCGCGATAACCGGGCTCCTGGTAGATGAGGGCCGGGGGCGCGTAGCCGTTCACTCCAACAAGCTGATAGGTGCCCGTCACCCTCCCGCTCGCGATCGAGTCGACCGCACTGCAGCTGGACAGAACGGCAACGGACGCGAGGGCAATGCCCAATGTCCAGATCTTTCTCATTGTGCTCTCCTGGAAATATCGGCAGCTCTGGCGCCGTACTGGCGCGGAACAGGATACTGCCGGATTCGTTCCGTACACCAGAATTGCGCCGGAGTGCGCTGGCGGTCCCGGGTGACGGGCCTATCTTGGAGCAACACTCGACGACGAGGTGATGGTGGGCGCAGGAGCGGCAATTGCCATTATGCGACGGCAGGAACGTGAGGTGCGGGGCGATTTTCGCCGGGCGGGAGCGCTCGGTCCTCAGAGCGCCAGGTCGCTGGCGGATGTTGGCCTTGGCGAGAGCCGGCCGGTAAAGCGGCTCATGCGGCATGCCGTGGTTCGCGAGTCAAATCCCGGGATGTACTACTTCGACGAAGAAGTCTACGAGTCGGTCCGCTCAATGCGGCGACGCATTGTGTTCGTGATCGTCGGCGCTGCGATGGTGTTCGCGGCTCTCGGGATGTACAGCGCCACCGCATTTCACTGACGCTCGCGGTTGATATTCACCCTTCGGGGTCTATTTTTCGCATACAGTTCGCCAGAATTTCCCGAGCCAATCAATGCCCTACGTCATCACGGAAGCCTGCAAGGACACGAAGGATAGAGCGTGTGTGGATGTGTGTCCCGTGGACTGCATCTACGAAGGTCCCGAACAACTGTACATTCATCCCGACGAGTGTATCGACTGCGGTGCGTGCGAGCCCGAATGTCCGGTGACGGCGATCTTCCCGGAAGAGGATGTGCCGGCGAACATGGCGCAGTTCATTCAGATCAACAAGGAAGTATTCAAGAGTCCGGATCCGCCGGGGAAGCCGAACCGGTAGTATCAAAGGCCTTCCATGACTCGCGGGCCTTTCTTCAACGACGGCGTCGCGCGTTTTGAGTTTACAGTTTGAGAGACGGCGCGTTTTGAGTCTACAGTTTTCAGTTAGGTACAGGGTACAGACCGGGAGGATAGGTAAGTCATAGACCGGGAGGATGGGTGAGCCGGAGCAAAATTCCACTCACTTTTATGGGCACGCACCCCTTTTGGAG
>JBBSFT010000139.1:0-7637 GCA_038254845.1 Gemmatimonadales bacterium
ACAATTCAACAACCTTCGACCGGAAGCGGGAGACGGGACTCGAACCCGCGACCACAAGCTTGGAAGGCTAGTGCTCTACCAACTGAGCTACTCCCGCACTGAATACAAAAAAACCCGCCCCATCTTGCCACACATGGTGGGGGAAGGATTCGAACCTTCGAAGGCGTAAGCCGGCAGATTTACAGTCTGCTCCCGTTGGCCACTTGGGTACCCCACCCAAATCACGAAAAAAACCAGCCGTCCGAACCCGGAGCAAGACGCACACCCAATTTTGACTGAAAGAGCTGACGGCGAGAATCGAACTCGCAACCTGCTGATTACAAATCAGCTGCTCCGCCAATTGAGCTACGTCAGCAAACAGCGATTCAACGCAAGCCTAGTAATTTAGCCGACTTGCGTATTCGTAGACAAGTGGCTCCAGCCCGCCTCTCGTCCGCCTCTAACTGCGACTCCGCGCGTCTTAGCGGACCCGCTTCCAGGTCGTTCCCCCCGGCCCGTCCTTGATCTCTATGCCCAGTCCCTCGAGTTCTTTTCGGATAGCGTCGGCGCGAGCAAAATCCCTGTTTGCGCGCGCCTCACGGCGCTCGGCTAGTCGCGCCTGGATCTCCACAGGATCGTCGCCCGACTCGATCGCCGGAATGATATCCAATACGCCGTTAATCAGACCAAAAGTCCGTCGCGCAGCCTCCAGTCCTTCGGAGTTCACACCGACCCGATCAAGTTCACCGTTCGCCCGCCTGATGAAGGTGAAGAGCGCACCTAACGCCAGCGGCGCATTGAGATCATCGAACAGCGCCGACGAGGCCGCACTCTCGGCCTCCGATGCAATCTGAATGAGCTCAGCTGTTCCGCCCGTTGCAGCCTTCAGCCTGTCCGCAAAATCACCGACTCGACGGACGCCTTCAGTCGCCGCATCGAGCGCCTCAGGCGACAGATTGAGCTGCTTCCGATAGTGAGTCGAGAACACGAACGCCCGGAAAGCCGCCGCCGAAATCCCCTGCTCTCTCATGTCCGAAACGGTCGCAACATTGCCGACACGCTTCGCCATCTTCGTCCCATCTGTCAGCAGGAACTCACCATGGCACCAGAAACGTGAAAATATCTCGCCGGTCGCTCCCTCGCTCTGCGCTATCTCGTCCTCGTGATGCGGAAAAATGAGATCGACACCGCCGCAATGCACGTCCATCGTGGGACCGAGATACCGCATCGCCATGGCCGAGCATTCAAGGTGCCACCCGGGGCGGCCGCGGCCCCATGGCGAGTCCCACGCCGCTTCGGTCTTTTCATCCTCGTCTTTCGCTGATTTCCAGAGAGCGAAGTCCTGCGCATTTTCCTTCGTGTAATCATCCTGCGAAACGCGCGCGCCAGACTTGATCTCGCGCGTATCGAGCCTCGACAATTTGCCGTAGCCCGGAAACCGATCGATCGCATAGTAGACCGAGCCGTCTTCCGCCTTGTACGCGATTCCTTTCTCCATGAGCTGCTCGACGAGCGCGATCATTTCGGGAATGTGCTCCGTCGCCCGCGGATACGTCTCGGCATCCTGGATCCGCAGGTAGTGCCGGTCATCGTGAAATGTCGCGATCACCGGCTCCGTCACCTGCGCAATGGTCAATCCTCGCTCGGCCGCACGCTTGATGATCTTGTCGTCAACGTCGGTGAGATTCATGATCTGCTGGACATTCCAGCCGCGAAGCCGAATCGCGCGGCGCAGCAGATCCTCGAACAGGAACGTGCGGAAGTTCCCGACGTGAGCCGGATTGTAGACCGTCGGCCCGCACGTATACATGCGCACCGTCGTGCCGTCCGCCGGAATCAGCGGGTCAACAGTTCGCGTGAGAGTGTTGTAGAGTCTGAACTCGGACATGAGGTGCAAGCTAGCGAAATTCCTGTTGCATCGCCTCGCTTCGCGCGGAACGTCGGGCCGTAGTTAGAAGTCCGGCTGAAATTCTATGTCCAGATGCTCCAGCAATCGATTCTCGATTTCATCGCGAGTTGCCTGGTCATCGAGCGTGCCAATGTGCTCCAGGAGCCGCATCTTCGAGATCGATCGAATCTGCTGTGGCATCACGATGCTTGCCCATCTTTCTGTAATCGCTCCCTTGGCCAGCAACACTTCGAATGTATAGGGCTTTCGCATCTTCCCCTCGAGCTTGGTGACAGAGACAACGGTCACGACGTCGAAGGCTCGGTTGTACCCGTTGTTCGACATGACGATGACCGGCCGCCGAGCATCACGCTGCTCGCTTCCGACGCCCGGTTCGACGTCGGCCCAGAAAACATCCCAGCGATTGACCGGGCCGATATAAGGCAATCAACCTCGTCGGCCAGCCGACAGTGTGGAATCGAATGCGTTCATGTCAATCACGACCTCGGACCCTAAATCAGTGAACCCGTTCCGCGACGAACCGTACTATCGAGGTCGAGGCCGGGAACGCGACGGCATCTCGGTTATCGGTCAAATCGGCGTGGAAAGTGTTAACGACACGCCCATTATCGAGAACCACCACCCTCGTCACGGCGCCGGCAACCTCAGCGGTCTCCCGCGCAGCCAGTACGACCGCCGCACCGCCGCGCGCGTAGTCGCGCAACGCCCGTAGAGTCTCAGGAGCGAATGGCCCTGCAATATCGACGTACGACGTGTCGACGAGAACGACACGCGGCTCGAACGCCACGGCTTCAGCAATCGACAACCGCTTCGCTTCGTCTCTCGACAGCTCCGCCACTCTGCACGCCGACCTGTCGAGTAGACCGAGCTGCACGAGTGCGCCCTCGACCTGCCCGCGCTGCGATCGCCCAACGATTTCCCGCGCCAGGCGATATTCGATCACGTCGCGCACCGTGAGGAATGGATAGTAGACAGGCATTGGCGGCACGTACGCGAGCCCGGGAAGACATCCTCCGCCCGGAAAACTGCTTCCAAACCAATCCACAGTCCCGGCATCGCGCCTGAGCAAGCCGGCGAGACATTGAAGCAACGTCGTTTTTCCCGCGCCTTCGCTACCGACCACACCGACGACGTCGCCCGCCTCGAGATCGAGATCCACATTCTCGATCGCGCACTTGCCTTCCCGCTTCCTAGCCAGCCCGCGAGCGAATGCCCTGGTGACGCCTCTCGCGCACAGAACCCTCTCACGCGACGTCCGGCGGAGGTTGACCATTCCCATGCCGTCAGCTTATCGCACTTCACGCGATCTACTTTACCAAAAGAAAACGCCGCTCATCGAAAACCCGTGAGCGGCGTCTGCAGGACTTACAGCTTATAGCAAACGCTAGTGCTGGCGTCCAACGGCTGGCGCCTTCTAGTCGACGGGCGTTAGCAGTAGCTATTTGCTTTACGCTTTAAGCTTGAGGTAGATCAGGCCGTCCTGACCACAACCGAAGGCGGCACAGCAACATCAAGCTTATCGCGAAAGCGCAACACGTCCGCCGACGGCGCACTTGGCAAAAGTACCCCACCGTCCGGAGCAGGCACACGCAGCACGAACGTCCTGTCGCGCGTGCTCTTTCTAAACCCGCGTCCTTCGTAAATGCGGTTGATGAGGATTCTTCGCACGATCACCATCACCGACGCGAGCATCGGCAGCGCAATCACAAGGCCCAGTGGCCCAAGAATTTTTCCGATCACCAGAACCGACATGATAGTCAGCACAGGCGGCAGCTCGATCTTGTGCGACATCACGAGCGGCGCGATCAGGTTGCCTTCGATAAGGTGCACGATCACACCAAGGCCCATCACCATCGCCGCGCGCGTGCCGCCATCCGGCCCGCTCAATACGAACAACGCCGGAAGCGTCGTTGACAGCAGAGTTCCAAAGAACGGAATGATAGCCACGGCGCCGGTGAAGATGCCGAAGGTGAGCCAATAGGGAACATCCAACAGATACAGGCCGAATGCGGTGAGCGCCGCGAGCGCTGTCATCGTCGTGAGCTGCGCGACGATGTACGCACGCAGCGCATCGGCGAGATCGCGGAGCACATCGCGCAGCAGATCGCGATGCACCGGCGGAAACAAGGCGATGAGCCACTCGCGATACACGCCCGGCTGCAGCGCCAGATAAATGCTCATTACGAACACCGCGAACGCCTCGATGAGCATGTTCACCGCGGTAAACACCTTCGGCACAACGTCGCCCGCACCGGACGATACCCGATCGTAGACCGCCTTGAGGAACTGATGCTGACCGGGGGGCCAAACATCCCGAAGTGCCGGGAACTTCGCCACAAAACGGTCGATGCCGTTTTCCCAATTTCCGATCGTCGTCGGAAGAGTCATGATCAGGCCGCGTGTCTGCTCGATGACGGGCGGCACCAGGAGAGCAAACAGACCGAGGATGGCAACAACGGTCCCGATCACCGAAATGAAGAACGCCACCCGCGGCGGGATGTGCGCCCGATCTACAAGCAGATCACGCACCGCTCCGAGAAAGAGCGAGATGATGATGGCCAGAAACAGCAGCAGAAAGACGCTGGCCGTCGAGCCGACGAGCCAGAGCCCAAGAACCGCCAGAACAACCGTTATGAGCGCAGAGCCGAGCTTGAAGTGCTGGCCTGCTGCAGCCTCAGTCAATGGGTCGTGTTCTCGTCGTGGATCTCTTCGACTTCGGCAATCTCATCGGGGTGTCCCGCGCCAAGCTGCCTGCTCGTATCAGGCGCCGGTGCCGCAATGAGGCCCATCTTCTGCTTGAGAGCGGTGAGCTGCGCATCGGCTGTCGCTGTTCCAGCGGTTGCCTCGAGGCGCTTGAAATCGCTGGCGAGACGATCGCCCGAAAACTCCTCGTTGATCTCGACATGCGCACGAATCTGGCGTTCGTTCTGGTCGATCTTCTCTTCCATTCGCGCGAACGCCTCGAATGCAGACTTCTCCGAGATCGACGACATCGTCTCCGAGATTCGCTTCTGCGCTTCGGCGCGACGCTGCTTGGCGAGAAGAAGGTTCTTCTTGCGCGATGCCTCTTCGATGTTGTCGTTGAGGCCGCGGAGCGAATCCTTGAGCCGGTCGGTCTCCTGCTTGTGCGCTTCCCAGGTGAGCTGCATCTGCGACCCGCGTGAGATGTGCTCGCCGCGGCGCATGAGCGCCTGCTTGGCGAGATCGTCGCGGCCTTCCTTCACGGCCAGCATCGCGCGATGCTCCCACTCCTCGGCCTCGCGAAGCTCCTGTGCTGCCTGATCCTGAAGACGCTTCTCGTCGGCAATCGCGGCCGCGACCTGCTGCTTCGCCTTCACAAGCTGCGAGCGCATGTCGATGATGATCTGATTCAACATCTTCTCAGGCTGTTCAGCCGAAGAAATCATGTCATTGACGTTCGATCTGAAAAGACGAGCGATTCGGTCGAAAATGCTCATGTTCGGTTGTTACCTCATATGATCCAGCGAATGCCCAAGATACCCAATCGGACGAACGACTACCAGTAAATTCCTGCTCAGGACCTGCGGATCTGATACAGCCGTTCTTTCGCGAGTTTCCTGCCCGTCGGCGTCGCCGCCAGCCCACCGCCTGCCGTCTCGCGATACCTCACATCCATCTCCCTGCCAATCTCGCCCATCACATCGATCACCTCGTCGCACGGAATCGCGAACGTGATTCCCGCGAGCGCCATCTCGATTCCAGCGAGAGCGATTGCCGCGCCGGTTGCATTTCTAAACACACACGGAAGCTCTACCAACCCGCCGAGCGGGTCGCACACGAGCCCGAGCATTCCCTGCATCGTGAGCGCAACCGCGTGGCCTGCCTGCGATGGCGACCCACCCAGCATTTCTGTCGCCGCGCCCGCCGCCATTGCCGCACCCGCGCCGGTTTCTGCCTGACATCCACCCTCTGCGCCCGACAGCGACGCCCGCTCAGCGATGACGGCTCCAATCAAACCCGCCGTCGCGAGCGCATCGACAACTTTTTCGTCCGCGATTCCCCGCGCCTTCGCCAACCCTGTCAACACCGCCGGCAGAGTTCCTGCCCCACCCGCCGTTGGTGCAGCGACGATCACACCCATTGCCGCGTTCACTTCCTGCACCGCGAGCGCCCGCGCCAGAATATCCCGAAACGGCGTGTTCGCCAGCGGTCCATCGGGTCCAGTTCGAAGCTTTGCTGCATCTCCGCCCACGAGTCCCGACGCCGATCGAAGGTCGCCCTCCAATCCATCGCCAATCGCGCCTTTCATCACATCGAGCGCCCGCTTGAGCGATGCCCTGATATCATCTACAGTCCGGCCCTGATCCTCTGATTCCAGCGCGAGCGCAACTTCCGAAAGCGACTTCTCACTCGCTTCTGCGTCCCGAATCGCGTCCAGCAGCGAGCGGTACATTAGCCGCCACTCACTTTGTCGAGCCGCCGCGCCCAGCGCACCCAGTCGAGCGCCCTCAGCTCATCCCGGACTCCCTCGCCTGGCGAGTCATCGCACTCGATCACCATGAACGCGTCTCCTCCCTTCTGCTTTCTGGAAAGGCGAAGCGTCGCGATGTTGATCTCGTGGTCGGCCAGAATGCTTGTGATTCTAGCGATCGAGCCCTTCCTGTCTTCAGCTACGAGGGCGATGGTGTGGAAGTTTCCGCTGATCTCGACAGGGTAGCCGTCGATCTCCGTCACGAGCACCCTGCCGGCGCCAAGCGACGATCCGACAAGAGTCGCTTTCACGTCCCCATGCTCGAGTGTCATTCGCACGGTATTCGGGTGCGACGAGTCTGACAGCGTCGTCTTCTCGAACCGATAGTCGAGACCCTCCTGCTCGGCGATCTTAAGCGCTGTTCTGATTCTCTCATCATCGGGGCGGAATCCGAGCAGGCCGGCAACGAGTGCCTTGTCAGTCCCATGACCTTCGCCCGTGCGCGCGAACGATCCGTGCAGCTCGAGAAGCGCTGACTGCGGCGTGCCGCTCACGAGCCCGCGGCCAATGAGGCCGAGGCGGCAGGCGCCAGCGGTGTGGCTCGATGACGGCCCGACCATGACGGGCCCGATGATGTCCAGCAGCGAGACCATATAGTAGTGCGCCTCCGGCTTCAGCCCGCCTTGCGGCGCAGCTTCGTTCCCAGCAAAGGACGCAGGAATTGGCCCGTATACGATTCGTCTACTGCCGCAACATCTTCCGGCGTTCCACTCGCGACCACTGTCCCGCCGCGAAAACCGCCATCGGGCCCGAGATCGACGATCCAGTCTGCTGTCTTGATGACGTCCAGATTGTGCTCGATGACGAGAACGGTGTTGCCACGCTCAACAAGACGATGGAGCACCTCGAGCAGCATGCGAACATCCTCAAAATGTAGTCCGGTCGTCGGCTCGTCGAGAATATAGAGCGTTCTGCCAGTGTCGCGCTTCGACAGCTCTGTCGCGAGCTTTACCCGTTGCGCCTCACCGCCGGACAAAGTCGTCGCGCTCTGGCCAAGGTGGATGTAGCCGAGGCCGACATCGTTCAGCGTGTGCAGCTTCTGGTAGATGCGCGGCTGATTCTCGAAGAATGCGAGGGCATCCTCGACGGTGAGGTCGAGCACGTCGGCGATGCTGAGGCCGCGGAAACGCACTTCGAGGGTCTCGCGATTGTAGCGCTTGCCTTTGCATACGTCACACGGAACATAGACGTCGGGAAGAAAATGCATCTCGATCTTCAAGAGACCGTCGCCTTCACACGCTTCGCAGCGTCCGCCCT
>JBBSFT010000140.1:0-7602 GCA_038254845.1 Gemmatimonadales bacterium
GAGGCGCAGGCGTCACGTCCGAAGTTCTCGTATTTCCCATTTGGTGGCGGAGCGCGGGTATGCATTGGCGAGCAGTTCGCGTGGATGGAGGCGATTCTTCTCATGGCGACTCTCGCCCAGAAATGGAAGATGCGGCTCGAGCCGGGGCATCCAGTCGCCGTTCTCCCGCTCATCACGCTTCGGCCGAAGAACGGAATGAGGATGAGCCTCATTAAGCGCTGAGTGGTTGAGTTCAGCCCGCCAGTGCTTTGACCGCGAATGGGGACGCATCGTACCAGCGCAGGATGTCAGCCGGATGGTCGAAGATTGCGATCGCGCCCGACAGTTCTTCCATTGTCCATCCTCCCGAGAGCACGCCGACGAGATTCACATGGGCGCCGATAGCGGCCTCGACGTCGTAGGGTGTATCGCCGAGCATGAGCAGCTCATCCGCGTTGAATCCGCTCTTTCTGATTGCGGCCTGCACGATGTCGGGATCTGGCTTGGAGTCGTTCGCATCGCTTGACGACGCGATCACGTCCATCATGCCGCCTACGCCTACGACGTCGAGTAGCGCGTTGGCCTCGTCACCGTTTGCGGATGTGGCAACGATGGTCCTGAGTCCATCGCCCGCAATTCGCTCGACGAGCGCTTTTGCACCGGGTGTGGGCCGAAGCTGCGGCAGATATTGTTCCTGAAATATTTCCCAGCGTCGTGACGACAGCTTCTTCCCTTCGACTGTTTCGGCAGGAATGCCAGTCGCAGCTGGCAAGAGTTTGTCGCCGCCCATTCCGATCATTGGCCTGATGACGTCAAGCGGCACGTCATAGCCTGCTTCCGAAAGCGTTTCAACCCAGGATCGGGCGTGCGCCTCGTTGCTGGCTACGAGTGTGCCGTCGATGTCAAAGATTACTCCGCGAAGCACTCCTACTGCATCTTGCTCTGGATTGACTGCGCCTTGTCCAAGTGCGCCTGAACTTTCGGGGCAGCCTTTTGGAGCATGTTTTTCAGGTCTGCGTTCTGCGCGGCGGCCATCGCTGCGGTCGCCTTTTCGAGCACCTGCTTGTGGTCAGTTACCTGGTAGTCGATATAAGACTTGTCGAAATCCTTACCCTTCGCAGCGCCGTTGTACATGCTCTTGGCCTTGTCCATCTCGGCCTGACTGTCGTCATTAGCGGGCGCTGCCGGAGTTATGCCGAGCTTTTTGGCGAGGTCCATCCCTTCCTTTCGCATGGCATGGTGGTCACGGACCATCATGTTGCCAAAGGCACGAACTTCTGCATTCGTTCCCTTCTGCGCGGCCATGGCACCTCCGGCACTGTCCAACATGTTCGCCTTGTCGAGAACATAAAAAATGTTTGCGTCAGACATCGCTGGCGCCGCGGAGGCAGCCATCGCGGTGTCGGCGGCCTTCATGCCCGTATCGGCGGTCGCGACCATCGCGGTATCTGACGTCGCGGCATCTTTCTTTGCGCAGGCGCTGAGCGCGATTGCTGCCGACGCCATCAACACGAGTCTCGCGCTGCTTGAGTGAGTCTTCAACATTGGTAACCCCCAGAAAGGTGCGAATCGAGGAAGTCGGCGGAGTTCGGCGCCCTCAGGGCTCCTCAGGCGCAAATTGTACGCCCGTTTGATTTCTGTAAGATCTACGTCCTGTAAGGGCTTATAAGTGGCCCCGGATATGCCACTGTACACAGATGTATTACTATTTTCACGCGGGATTCGAACGGCTCCTTAACGAAAGCCCGTCTGCCTAGTCAAAGATGAAATTGGCCGAGCACACAATTCAGGAGGATGGATGCGCAGGATCGCACTGATGTCAGTTGTCGCGCTCACGTTTGCGGCATGCTCCACCGACAGCACCGCGCCGACCACGCCCGCGGTCGTAGACCTTACCACTATCGGCGCTGGAGCATTCGGAAGCGCCTTGACCGTCGCCGGTGGTTATGAAGCCGAGCTGTATCAGACCCGTCTCACAAACGGACTGCCTGACAGCCTGAAGCTCTCGGCTGATCAACAGGCCAAAATCAAGGCGCTTGTCGACGCGTTCAACACCGCGACGAAGTCCGATCGTGACGCGCTCGAAGCACTCTTGAAGCAGGCACGCGACGCATCCAGGGGCAAGGGGAAAGCCGGCGCAGATTCGGTTGGAAAAATTCTCGCCAAGGGCGTTTCCGTAACGGCGCACCTCGCCCTCGCTGAAGCGAAGCTAAAGGCCGACATCGACGCCGTCCTCACGGCTGACCAGCGCGCCTGGCTGGCCTCTCATACGCCCAAGAACTGCAAGGCTGACAAATTCGGCAAGCTGACTGACGACCAGAAGGGCAAAATCAAAGCTCTTGAGCAGGCGTTCGAGCAAGCCAACAAGGCTGATCTGCAGGCCGTGAAAGCGGCATATGAAAGCGCCGAAGGCAAGCCAAAGGCCGAGCGCGATGCAATTCTCGCGGCGGTGGCGCCGGCGATAGCTCGTCTGGAGGCGGCACGTCACTCCTTGACGACTGCGATCGCCGCTCTGCTGACACCGGAGCAGAAAGCTTCCGGCTGCCTTCCTCTCGGCTGATTTTGACGCAGCCCTGTTTGCCGGGTACCGGTAATCCGGTACCCGGCAATCGGCTCGATGGTAACCTTTGCTGATAACTGCTAGCTGTAGCTATAAGCTGTAAGCCATACAACAAAAGAAAAATCGAATGCGAGGCCACGTCCTTCTCCCCGTGAAAACGTTTCGCGTTGCAGCGATAACAGCTGCGATTGCTTGCTCCCATGCAACATCGGCACAGGGCCCTGCCACCACACCACGCGTTACGCCTGTACGCGCCGACACAGCCCGCCTTCGCCACACACTCGACTCGATCGTCGACGCGCACCACGGCACAATGGGCTACAGCGTAATCGATCTCGAGAACGGCGTCCGGATCAGCCGACGCGGCGATGAGACATTCCCGACAGCAAGTCTCATCAAGGTGCCGGTCCTCGTCACCGTCTACGACCTCGTCGCAAAGGGCCAGCTCTCGCTCAACGACCCTCTCACCGTTCTCAAGATAGATCAGGTTCCCGGCTCAGGGCTTCTTCAGTACATGCACAACGGTACCGAAGTCACCGTTCAGGACGCCGCATGGCTCATGATCACCGTAAGCGACAACACCGCGACAAATCTGCTTCTCGACCGAATTATCATCCGGCGAGTATGGGCCAAGATGGACTCGCTCGGCCTGCACCACACGAAGGTCCACTCGAAGGCGTTTCTCCGAAACTCCAGCGTCGCGATGGACAGCTCGGTCAAATACGGACTCGGCGTCACGACACCGAACGAGATGGCGCACCTCTTCGAGCTACTGGCTCTTGGAAAAGCGGTGAGCCCGGCGGCTGACTCGACGATGCTGGACATGCTCGAGCACAATCAGGACGGCGAGAAGATGCAGCGGTTCGTGTACGGCGCGCGCGCGGCCCACAAGACCGGCGACACCGACAAGGTGCGTACCGAATGCTCGCTGTTCTATCTCCGCAACCGGATCGTCGTCTGCGCACTGAGCAAGGAAAATACGGATATGCGGTACGCTGTCGACAACGAAGCGCATATCGCAATTGGACGAATCGGCGAGGCTGTCGTCAACGCGTGGGGCGGGATACCGCCCGAAAAGCAGTAGCGGCTAGGCGGTCGCGGTTCCCGTCAGATAGGCCTTTCGCTCCGCCTCGGGAAACTTCTCGATTGCGTATCTGAGCATCGTTCGCGGCATCACCCGGCAATGCTTCATCAGAAAGGCTCGCTCGACGCCTCCGTTCCGTGATCCAGCCTCACGAGCATGAGCAGCGAAAGAAGCCTGTCCTCGTGAAATTCGGAGGCCAGAAGCTCGAGAGCGTCATCGACCCTGACGGCGGTGTGCTGCGCACCAGTGACCGCAGCGATGGAACGCGAATCCCGCGAAACCGATCGCCTTTTCCGTATTCTCCCGAACCGGTCTTGAAGAACCGTTGAAGAAACGTGGCATCATCCACATTCGATATTGCCGCCATGTCGCGGCGGATTGCAGTCAGCACTGGCGTCACCGTTATTTCTTTCGCGCCAGGATGGTCCCGCGGCACACGCTCGATCCACAACTGCACGGATAGCGTCGCTTGGCCGCCGGAGAGTGCCGCTCCTGCAGGGTGTACGCATAGTCGTAAGCAAGCTCTTCGCCGCGAGCGACCGCCCGGATCGTTTCGATCCAGATTCGTCCATCCTCAATGACCGCATCGCAATTCGGATCGCACGAGTGATTGATGAACCTTGCCTCGTTGCCGCCAACAGCGGCATCGACCACGACATCGTCGTCGATGGCGAAGAGGTACGTGTGATGCCGCTCGTCGACGCCGTCGGGATACCTGGCGTCAGCCTGCGCGGGCGTTAGCAGTTGACCCGTGTATTCGATCAGCCGGGTCCCGGATGCGATGTCTCTCGATGCAAAGGCTCCGACACCCTGAATCGGGGATTTGCCGATCTCGAAGAGAACACCATCTTTAATGTGTGTCGCAACGACAATCGTTGTATCTTGCATTTTCATCGCAACTTCCGCCAATGACCGGAAATGTCCAGAAAGAGCTGAAGCAGCAGAAACCGTTCGGCAGCCTCGAGCAGGAAGTTGTCCTCAACATCATGAGAACGGCCACCGCGTTTCGACAAGGTATCGCCGACGCGTTACGCCCGTTCGACCTGAGCGCACCTCAGTACAACATCCTTCGGATTCTCCGCGGTGCAACAGAAGGAGACGGGCTGCCGTGCAGCGAGATCAGCGGTCGGCTCGTGACGCGTGATCCGGATGTGACCCGGCTGCTTGACCGCCTCGAGGAGCGCGGTCTCGTTACGCGCGGGCGATCATCGGAAGACAGGCGCGTCGTCAATGCCCGCATCACCAGGCGCGGCCACGACCTCGTTGACCAGATCGACCGCCCGATGTCCGACGCGCACGCGGGTCAGCTCAGCCACATGAAACGCAAGGATCTTCGCGCACTCATCGATCTTCTCGAGCAGGCACGCGGCGACAACACCTAGCTCCTGATCAGCGCGCGTGCACGAAGCGGAGCGCTGTTCCCCATGGGTCGCGGGCCCTCACTGCGTCACCACTACGGTCAACGGAATAACCCGCCGCCTCGAGCGACGCCGCCGCCTCGCTGGCACTCTCGGCAGATGGAAGCGTCAGCTCCCAGTCAAGCAGCCTCGCGTCCTCGTCAGTCGCCGCCGGCGAGCGACCCGCCCACGTGTTGACGCCGACATGGTGATGATAGCCGCCCGCTGACATGAACAGAGCGCCCGGATAACTCCATACGATCTTGTCGAAGCCAAGACCCGAGTGGTAGAACGCAGATGCGGCATCGATGTCCCCGACGTAGAGATGGACGTGCCCAATCGTTGTTCCCGCAGGCATCCCTTCCCACGGCTTGGCGTGAGCAGCAGCAATCAGGTTCTGCACGTCGAGAGGCTTCGTCGCCATCTCGATCTGGTCGTTCACGGCGCTCCACGTCGAGCGATCGCGATCCGCATACACCTCGATGCCCAGCCCGTCCGGATCGGTGAGATAAACCGCCTCGCTCACGAGATGATCCGACATGCCGGCATATGCGCCAATCTCTGAGAGGTGTACGACGAAGGCGCCGAGGGCAACACGGTCGGGCACCAGCATCGCGAAATGATAAAGCCCAAGGAGGCCGCGTCGCGGCACCGCGCGCGCTCCCTCGCGTTCGTCAAGCTGAATCAGCACACGATCGTCGCCGTGCGCTCCCATCTCGATCGAGCCGTCGCAGCGCGCGATCACGCGCATGCCAATCACCGTTTCGTAGTAGCTGAGCGACCGATTCAGGTCGGACACCTGCAGCCGAACACGGCCAATGTGGGTGTCGGCCGGTAAGCGATAGCCCTTCGGTGGGATGCCGTAACACTTTGCCATGGTTCCGCTACCTCCGGCTGGACCGCATGCCGTCAACTGAAAACGCTCCCGGCCCCGCCAATCCGACGGCAGCCGACGCGGTCAGCAGCATCAGCACGAACTCGATTCCCGTTGGCACAAAGAATCCGTTTTTCGCATGAAAGAGAACGATCGCGGACAGCATGTCTATCGCCAGCGGAATTGCGACGAGGCTCGTCAGCAGGCCGAGAATCAACGCAATGCCGCCGAACAGCTCGACTGTGCTCACTATTATCGCAGAAATGTGAGGGAATGGAGCCCCAACGCCAGTGAAAAACCCGGTGACGCCCTGAATACCCATGACGAAGAACTTCTGATAACCGTGGGCCGCGAAAACAATGCCCGTCACGATCCGAAGTACCGCGAGGCCGACTTCCATCTGCCTGGGAGATGCTGAAAGACGCGCAGCCATGATCCTCCGTTGTTGAGAAATGTCAGGAGCGCGCCCGCCCCATTATGCCTTTAAACAATAGTCGTTAAAACAATTATTGTCAAATGGGCTGCCTCTCGGCGCCGGGCATTCATACTGCAAAGCCGTTGAGTACCGGGTCGCCTGCCGCCAAGCATGCTTTCGGCTTATCTTCGGAATCAGTCCGACTGACATCCCAATGCCTCAACACCTCCTCTGCGTCACCGACTGCGGCCTCTACTGTCAGGCCGGCGACTTTTACATTGACCCGTGGCTCCCAGTCGATCGCGCACTCATCACGCATGCGCACGGCGACCACGCCCGGTGGGGATCGCGTGTCTATGTATGCGCCGAAGACGGCGCGCGCGTTCTGCGCACGCGGATCGGGCCCGACGCGACAGTCACGCCCCGTCCGTGGCGCGAGACCTCGTCGATCAACGGCGTCACTGTCTCCTTCCACCCGGCCGGACACATCCTCGGCTCCGCGCAGATTCGCGTCGAGCACGGCGGTGAAACCTGGGTGGTATCCGGGGACTACAAAACGGAACCGGATCCGACCTGCTCCGCATTTGAGCCCGTTCGCTGCAATGTCTTCATCACCGAGTCCACATTCGGCCTGCCGATTTACCGTTGGTCGCCACAAGCCGAGACGTTCGCCGCAATGGCCGCGTGGTGGCGCGCCAACCGGGACGCCGGCCGTGCCTCCATCGTCTTCGCCTACGCGCTCGGCAAAGCGCAACGCGTTCTCGCTGGCTTGGCTGATGACCCCGCTGGCAACTTCTACACTCACGGCGCGGTCGAGCGCCTGAATCGCGATTACCGCGAGTCGGGAATCGCGTTGCCACCAACGACATATGCCGCATCGGTACCGAAAGGCCACGACTGGAGCGGAGCAATGATCGTGGCACCACCGAGTGCAGCGGGCTCGACCTGGCTTCGACGGTTCGGGCCGGCGTCGTCGGCATTCGCATCAGGATGGATGCGCGTTCGCGGGGCGCGTCGCCGTCGTTCTGTCGATCGGGGCTTCGCGCTGTCCGATCATGTCGACTGGCCCGCCCTCATGGCGGCCATCGATGCGACGCGCGCCGAACGAATTCTCGTTACGCACGGCTATCGTGAGTCCGTCGTGCGCTCACTGCGCGAGCGTGGACTCGAGGCCGACACTCTCGCGAGCAGCTGGGAAGGGGAAAGCGGCGAAGCCGAGGGGGACGCAGAAGAAGATGTTGTCCCTGACGACGAAACGGCGCCCGGATGAAACGCTTCGCTCAGCTATTCGCC
>JBBSFT010000141.1:0-7520 GCA_038254845.1 Gemmatimonadales bacterium
GTCGGGGGCTAGCCTTGAGGGGGGCGGCGGGAATGGACATAAATACTACGTGGGGGGCTGGACCCTCGCGCCGAGGCGGAGACGGGTACCCCAATACCGGAATTCCGGCTGCGGATTAGCCCTGAACCGGTGCGGACCATCTTAGCGGGGACCTCGAGCGTGAATCCGCCGGCCCGTGTTGCTGGCTCCCCTGCCGGGCATCGCCTCTCGGTCCGTGGATTGGTCAGAGGCTTGGAATGTCCGTGTTTTGTCCGCGAAAAACGTGTTACAAGGAACGGCTGGGTGCGCCTCGGGAGGGACGATTCGCTTGCCGGCGGTTACCTGGCTGCATCTGAGAGGAACGGGATGGCGGTGCGGATAGCCCTCATAACCCAAAGGTCGCAGGTTCAAATCCTGCCCCCGCAACCAAGATTCTGAAGCGCCGGCGTGCGAGGTTTCCCGTTCTAGAGATATGCTCCGCAGCGGAGTAATCTTGATGTCAGTCCGCTCGCGTGAAGAAGGCAGCAATCAGATCACCAGGTTGGTCCACTCGAATGGAGGAGTCGTCATGAACATTGTGCGTCCATGGTTGACGATCGCCGCCGCATCCCTCCTGCTGAGTGGATGTCAATACGCGCGGCTGCTTCGTCCTAAGGTCCTCAAACAATTGAATCCGCGCGTCGTACGGCTCGTCAACGAGTTCCCGGAGATCGACAAGCCGAATGAAGCGATCCTAGGGCGGCTCTTTGCGCATGGCGGCCTCTCTCGCGCGCGGGAAGGAAGCGATGGCGTTTTCCGGCAACGGATCAGCGTCCCGCAGAATCAGTACATGTGGTATCCGGCGATCATCACGATGCCGAGAGGGGGCGAGCTCGAGCTTGAATTCTCGAACGATGACGTCGTCACTCACGCCGTAATGATGCCCAGCGACGGCGAGCGCCAGGTGCTCTTCCTTCCTGTGAAACAGGCCGGGAAGGTACGAGTCAAGCTCGGCCAGCCGGGACTTTATTGGTTCGGCTGCCCGATCTCGAATCACGCCGGCCGGGGGATGCTCGGACTGGTGATCGTCAAGGGCGAGACGCCTGCCGAGGCCAGGCTCGATCGCCCGAAACAGGACCGGCCGTGAAAATCGGAGGATATCGAATGGTCAAGTCGCTGCTCTCTTGCTCGGTCCTCGTGACCGCTCTGCTCGGCGTTGTGGGGTGTGAGTCGTTTCCGAAACACCCGGTCACGCAGAGCCAGAAACCGTTGAACGAATTCGTAGAAAACATGCCGGGCCAGGCGCCGGACGTCACCCGAACCGTCACTGGCGAGCGCATCGTCCGCGCCCGCAGTGAGCCGCAGAACTGGCTCACGTATTACGGCGCATACGACGGCCAACGCCACTCCGCACTCGATCAGATCACTCGCGATAACGTGAAAAACCTGAAGACGGCGTGGGTTTTCCAGGCCGGCGTGATCGGTCTGCAGGCTGCGCCCGCGACCTACTCCCTCGAGGCGGCACCGATCGTCGTCGACGGCGTGATGTTTCTCTCCGGCTGGGATGGCTATGTCTGGGCGCTCGATGCGGTCACCGGCGCCCCGCTCTGGAGATACCGCCACGCCATTCCGCTGGATACGCCGCTCTGTTGTGGAAACGTCAACCGAGGCGTGGCCGTTGCGAAGGGCAAAGTGTTCTTTTCAACTCTGAACGGTCACCTGCTCGCGCTCGATGCCCGGAACGGAAAGTTGATGTGGGAAAAGGCGTTCGCCGACGTCAGGGCGGGTGAAAGTGCGACGGCGGCGCCGCTCGTCGTGAAGAACATGGTCATCGTCGGCAGTTCCGGCGGTGAATACGGAGTGCGTGGCCACATCGACGCCTTCAACGTCGATTCGGGCGCACAGGCGTGGCGACGTTACAACGTGCCCAAGCCTGGCGAGCCAGGCTCCGAGACTTGGGATGGCAATTCCTGGCAGCAGGGCGGTGGAACGTCGTGGATCACGGGCACATATGATCCAGAGCTCGGCACTCTGTACTGGGGTACGGGAAACCCAGGCCCGCCCTTCGACAGCGGGGCGCGGCCGAAGAGCAATCTCTACACCTCGTCCGTCGTGGCGCTCAACCCCGATGACGGAACGCTCAAATGGCACTATCAGTGGACCCCTCATGACGTGTGGGACTACGACGGTGTGAACGAGAACATTTTGTTCGAGCAGGACGGACGGAAGCTGCTCGCCCATTTCGATCGCAACGGTTATTTCTTCGTTCTCGACCGGACGAACGGGAAATTCATCCGTGCGACCCGATTCGGCAAAGTGACCTGGGGGGACATCGACGAGCGTACCGGAGTGGTGACGCCTCGCCTCATGCCCACGAAAGAAGGCGTCGAGATCTGTCCGGGCCCCGCAGGCGCGAAAGAATGGACGCACGCGTCCTACAGCCCGCAGACGAAGCTGCTCTATGTGCCAGTAATCGAGGCCTGTGCCGACTTCAAGCTGATTCCTTCTAAATTCAAGGAAGGGATGGCGTATTGGGGAGGCGAGGCCTCGGTTGCCGGCAAACCGCAATCGGGTTACGTCAAAGCATTCGATCCCGCTAACGGACGTGAAGTCTGGTCGTGGAAAGGGCAATCTCCCGTGGTGGCCTCGGTGCTCTCGACAGCAGGCGGGCTGGTCTTTACGGGTGAACCGAACGGAATGGTCGACGCCTTCGACGCCCGCACCGGCGACCTGCTCTGGCAGTTCCAGACGGGCAGCGGCATTCACAGCAATCCGGTCTCATACAGCGTCGCCGGAAAACAGTACATCGCCGTGCCAAGCGGGTGGGGAGGGTGGCTGGAGGGTTTCGCGCCCGAGATGTACGGAGCGAGCCGCGGCACGGCGCTCTACGTTTTCGCATTGCCATGACCCTTCACCATGGACATGACCCTTCACCATGGAGTGGCAGGCGTCTCATGAGCCCGGATACACGCCGCTTCCGGCCGGGGTTCGGGGAGACGCCAGGCTCAGTACCATCCTCAACTCGCTCGGTACATTCGATGACAAGATGGTAATAGTGGACGCGAGCGATCGTGGCGAGAAACGAGGCAACGCAATGCCTCTGCTTCTCGATCTGGCGCGCACGCGGGTGTCCTCCACGACGCGTCGGTCGGCAGTCTAGAACAACTGCTCGATCCGCGCCGCGGCGACAGAGCGCCACATCCGTTCTATCTCGCCGACGTTGGCCAGCGCGCCGACATGGTGGATTTCCTGAGAGGACTCGATACGAATCCAAGGAAATAGAGAATGCGGCCGACGTGGCCGGGAGTGAAGCCGCCGCAGATCGCAACGGCAGCTTGTTCCTCCGGGTTCAGTCGGACTTGAGTGCCGCGGAGGCCTGTGGAAGGATGCGATCAAATGACCGACTGTAATGGTGGGATCGGAAACTGATGCAGACGCGTTCTGCCGTTGCAGCTGCATTTTGCGACGGCGCGCGACGAAGCGTCAAGTCCACAATTGCAGCTTTAGCTTTGTGCCTCTTCACGATGCCGCTGCAGGCGACAGTTACAGGACGCATCGTCGACAGTCGTCGTCAGCCGGTTGGAGGCGTATTGATTGCTGCAACAGGTCGGTTCAGCCAACACACGACCACGAGTGATGCTGAGGGAAGATTCACTCTGCCAGTCGAACCGCCGGTCACTGTGCGGGTGACGGTTCCCGGCTTTCTCACCCACGAAGCATTGATCGAGGATGCCTTAGCGCTCGACATCGTTCTCGATCGCTTGACTGCAGCTGGAGACATCACCGTCACCGCTTCAAGGTCACGACTGCCGGTGGCCGACTCGCCCTCGAGCACGGTCGTTGTATCGCGGGAGGAGCTGCAGGCTTCCGCGTCGCCAGTGATAGACGACGCGCTCCGCGCGGTGCCCGGCTTCACGTTGTTCCGCCGGAGCGGCAGCCGCACTGCGAACCCCACGTCGCAAGGGGTTTCGTTGCGAGGAGTGGGAGCGAGCGGTGCCAGTCGTACTTCGGTTCTGGACGAAGGGATTCCGCTGAACGACGCGTTCGGAGGCTGGGTTTACTGGGGGCGTGTTCCGGTGGCCGCGATCGATCGTATCGAGGTGGTACGAGGAGGTTCATCGGATCTGTTCGGGGGCAGTGCGCTCAGTGGCGTGATTCAGATGGTGCGACGCTCGGACGAGCGGTATCTCGTTGCTGATCTGAGTGGCGGCGATCACACGAGCTCACAGTTGTCAGTCTCGGCGGCCGAGCGGCTGGGCGCGGTCATTCTGCGTGTGAACGCAGAGCATTTCGCGACTAAAGGCTACATCCCTGTTCGTGACAGTGAGCGCGGTGCCGTCGACATCGAGGCTGACGTTGAGCGTCAGGTCATCGAGGTGGGGATTTCGCATCAGACGCAACGCTCCGTGAGCAGCTTCGCGCGGCTGAGTTTCTTTGACGAGAGTCGCAGCAATGGAACTGCGCTGCAGCGGAATGCCACGAGATTGTGGAGTGCCGCAGCCGGATTGGACATGGCCACTGGAGGGGGCTTGGCTGGCTCGCTGCGCGCGTTTGCGACCGATCAGCAGTACGAGCAAACGTTCTCGGCGATCGCACTTGATCGAACATCAGAACGGCTCACACTCGAACAGCAGGTGCCGTCGAGCTCTCTTGGAATCAGCGCACACGCCATCGCGCAGCTCGGTGGGCGCAGCACGCTGGTGGTCGGCGGGGAAGTGCGGCAGGTGAAAGGACAGAGCGACGAAGAGGTCTTCAGCGGAACGGCGTCGAGCATGAGAAGTGCTGGCGGCAGGCAGACCACCGGGTCGATCTTCATCGAGGATGTGGCTCGTCTGGCGTCGAATCTGACGCTGGTGGCCAGCGCTCGTTACGATGCCTGGCGAAATGCAGACGCCTCGCGCACGAGCGGGGGGGTGGTGACCACGCTCGGTGCTCAGAGCAGCGACGCGCTCAGTCCTCGACTGGCGCTTCTGTATCGCGTTACCGATCGAATCACGCTGACGTCTTCGGCCTATGGCGGATTTCGCGCGCCGACTCTGAACGAGCTCTATCGTTCCTTTCGACTCGGCAATGTCGTGACGAACGCCAACGAGGAGCTCGAAGCGGAGCGAGTCCGAGGCTACGAAATCGGGGCTCGCTGTGAGAGCACGGCGCTTACCTTGCGCGCGAACATCTTCTCGATGACTACCTCGGACCTGATCGGCAACGTTACGATCAGTGCGACGCCTGCGTTGATCACGCGACAACGACAGAACATCGGCACGAGCCGGACAAATGGTCTCGAGCTCGACGCGGAGTGGCGGCCGCTCGACAAGCTGCGCCTCACCGCCGGATACCTCTTTGCGGACGGCGAAGTCGTAGCCCTTGCGGCGAATCCTTCTATCGTCGGTAAACTGTTGCCTCAGGTGGCGCGACACCAGGCTTCCGCTCGCGCAAACTATCGTGGACTGTCAGGTGCGCAGATTACGTCCGAGTTGCGCTGGAGCGGGCCAGCATTCGAGGATGATCGCAACGAGCTGCCCCTGGCGTCATACACGACGATCAACGTGTCAGCATCAAAAGACATCGCCACTCACTGGACGCTCTACGGCGCAGTCGAGAACGCCCTGAACGAAGAGATTGAATCCGGAAAAACGCCTGTGACCACCACAGCTCAGCCGCGCTCATGGCGAATCGGATTGCGCTACTCGCGTTAGCGCTTCGCTCAAGCGGCGCACGTCTCCGGGACGATCGTTTCCTGACCGCGCGATCCCGTCGTCATGACGCGCCCGGGACAGGGGCCTGGTTCGTGCACGTCTCATCCGCACTCCAACATTGGCGGTGCGGCATGGACTGCAGCGATGCCCCGGACAAGCGAGTCCTACGCGTCGTGCAAGCGATGCGCTCCCTCGTACCAGGCAATCCAGGCCGTCATCATGCGCGCCGCACCGCCGCGCATCTCGCGCAGTTCGCGGGGCGTTATCTCGAACACTCTCGCGACGGCCTTGGCGATGGCATGGACGGCGGGCGCTCCGGCGAGCCTCTGTACGGCAGGATGATCATCGTGACGCAGCTTGCCGCGGATGGGCCTTTTCATCTTCTTCAGCCAGCCCTCGGAGGAATGAGAATCGTCGTCGCAGCTCGTTCCAGATCCGCTCGTTCGCCGCGCACTTTTCGTTGGCGAAGGCGACGTAGTTCGCGCGCCAGCTGTCGGCCTCGCCGAAGTAGGGAATGAGCTGTTCGAGCGAGAGCCACAATGGAGCGTCAGTGAGCCCCGCCGTCGCGCAGTAACTCGACCAGGGATAGACCTCAGGACGCTCCACCATCCTGGCCCACACCGGATTGAGGATCACGTAGCGTACGACGCGCTGAAAGTAGGCTTGCTTTTCGATGAGAATCGCTTTGTAGCGCTCGCCGAACAGACTATTGATGCGCCCATGACGCTTGTTGAACCAGGAGGCGTACGAGGCATTGAGTAGCTTCATGCCGAGGCCGAGGTTGGGCTGCGGCGTCTCGATGATGAAGTGAAAGTGATTGGTCATCAGCACGTAAGCGGTGATGATCCACCTGTGGCGCCGCGCCACCTCCGCGACGAGCTCGAGGAAATGATCGCGATCGCGGTCATCGATGAAGAGCGGGTTCTTCTGGTGACCGCGTGAGGTGACGTGATACAGCGCGCCCGGGTACTCGATTCTCATTGCTCTGGCCATGCACCGAGGATCCCTCGGCCGAACGCAAACACCGAGGAATCGACTCAAACAGGTCGAAAAGAGCGCTCAAACCTCCTCGGAATGGAAACTCCGTCCACCGCGCGTAGAGTCGCCGCGGCGGTATCGAAAAGCGAAGCTCCGTCCCCAGCGATGTCGTCCGCTGACCTTCATGTCCGGCATGAACATGCTCAAGGGTTCCATCGTCGTGCAGTGATGCGACTGGTCACCGCAATTATCCTCGCCGCATAAGCCCTGCACTTTTCGTGGGAGATGGGCCACGCATCGTTATTCACGCCGATGGACCGGCTGCCTTTCTGGCGAGCCACGGCGTGGTGTGCGCGGGCGGCAGGATGGGACGTCGTCATCAGCGCGGCCGCATGCTGCGCTGCCGCGCTGGTTCGCGGTAGGGCTTTTCATCACCGTCGCCATTGAAAAGTGGGCAATCTCCGTCGGCCGTTGGCAGTACACGGAGGCCATGCCCACAATCGCCGGAATCGGCCTCTCACCTCTGCTTCAGTGGATCATCATCCCCACGTTGATCGTCTTCTTCGTGCGACGGGTCACCGCCTCGATCCTTTCGAAATGAATCTCAGCCGCGACCTACTGTCCACGAGGGCAATCGCGGCGCATGCATCCGTCCCGCGAATGATCGGATCAAGCGCGAGTCGGCGAACATCCTTCGGAACGATTTGGGGTAGACACTCCGGAGTCAGGCTCCCTGACCGTCTTGATCGTCTGAAGTCCGGGGGCGATGGAACACGGAGGCCACGGCGACACGCGCCTGGCCCCGAACTCCTCACGCACTCCACCTCGCAACTTCTGATGAGTGCTGTGAAACCACGAGGTGGGAGATCCAAGCGACGTGGAAGCGGA
>JBBSFT010000142.1:0-7397 GCA_038254845.1 Gemmatimonadales bacterium
AAAACCCCGGCCCCCCCCCCTCTCCCCAACCCCCCCCACACTTAAAATAGCCCCGCGCTGGCCACAAAATCACACACCCCCCGGCGCGCGCTTTACACCCCCCCCCACGACCGATCTCAACCAACTGATCGATAGCGGACCCGGACCGACATTCGGTCGCCGCAACACGAGCATTGTCGCCGGCAGATAACAGAGAGCGACTAGCACGTTCTCCATTACTGCGCGCGTCTCCGCAGACCGCCAGTCTCCCGCGAAGTACAGATAGGCGATCACCCACCCTGCCGACGACGTCAAAGACAGAATCGACGCTTCCCTGAAAGATGCAGCGATCGCGAGTAGAATGAGGCCGTTGTACGCGTACCAGGATTGAGGCATGCATGCCGCAACGAAGATCAGCCACGCCTCGGGCCTCCTCCACCGAATGAGCACTAGGCCAATCGCCAATCCGCCGAAGCTGGCGATAGGTGCCCGATAAAAGTCCAGAGTGGAAACGAAACGCCACCAGTCGAGCGGCCAGCTGGGAAGCAGCAAGAAACTGGCTGTGACTAGAACGATGCTGCCGATTGCACCCCAAACCCATGTTGCTCGCTTCGTCGACGACACAACGATCGGCACGAATGCGTGAGGTTTCGCCGTCGAAAAAAAACAAAGCGCCGGTATGAAGATGGCAGCCGTCATCAACATCGACCACTGACCCAGTTCTGCAGATGTTACAAACGCAACTGAAGCAAAAATTGGAAGACGCTGCCACCCATCTCGGGTCGCGCCGAAACCGAGCAAACCTGCTGAGACAAACACAAAGACAGTTCCCGCCAAACGGAACGGAAGAAGGGTGAGCGGAGATATGGCGACGAGCGCGGGCGCCGGATAAACCAGCGGCGCAGGCAAGTCGATGAGTTTGTGAGGTCCGATCAGGGCGTATGGATTCTGACCTAGACTCAGCACCCGGCTTCCGAACCACAGGGCCGTGAAGTCGGAGATTCCGCCGATTGCTGCCGTATGAAAGTAGTGGATGGCCGCCGCGAGGGTCGATATCAGCAGAGCGACAACCAGCCGCTGCGTCGTCGTGGGCTGGTTTGATCCCCACGGAAAAAGACGTGCTGGCTGACTCACTCGCATAGGATCCTACTCGTGCGCCGGAAGCGGCTCCATCGTCTTCGCGTTTACCGGCACCTGAACTTCATCACGATACGGCGACGTCATCAGCGTCACCCGCATGCGCGGGAACGCATCCATGAACGACATGTAGCAGAAGCCCCACAATCCAAGGAATCCAAGCGCCACACCAAGCTCCCACAATCCGAGCGGAACGTCGGCCGACTTGAAATACAGCGACGGATACACCTCGAGATACCGGTGGAACCACAACCCGACGACCGTGAACATCGCGAAGAATGCCATCGTCGGCAGATAAACTTTCGCTGCCCGTGACATGAGCCCGAAAAACGGGCCGAACATGAGCGCGACAGTCATCAGCGTTAGCGGGAGCCACGGATAGATGAGACGCAGCCGCACCCAATGCGTCTCCTCACCCAAATTGCCGTACCAGATCACCAGGTACTGGCCAAAGGTGATGTACCCCCAGAACGCGGTAAACGCGAAGCACAGTTTTCCGAGATCGTGGAAATGATTCTCGACGATGAGCTCGTACGCGCCAAGATAGCGCCGCCATGTCATCGTCAGGATCGTGAAGCTCGCGAGCGATGCAACCCATCCGCCCATGAATACCCACCACCCGTACATCGTGCTCTGGAAATGCAGGTCCAGCGACATCGACAAATCCCACGCGAGCACAATCCACCCGAACGCGAACGAAAAGCCGAGGAATACGGCGAGGCGCCCTTGAAGTGAATGCGTCGAATGAATCTCCCGGCGCTCGTCCAGGTAGCCTCGGCGCATTCGCTCACGAAGCCCCTTTGCCCACTGCGCGCCGGCCTCGGGAACGAGGCCGACATCGAGCCTCACGCTCGTGTAGATGTACCAGAGACTCAGCGCGGTGATGACGCCAAACGCGAACAGGCTTCGGGGGATAAGGAATGCGGGGTTGAGATACGTCCGCTTCTCGGGAATCTCGATCGCCTGAGTGGCCCATGGAAAAATGTGATTTTTTCCAAGGAAAATGACGATGAGCAGAATGAACGCGACGGGTAGCCACGCGACATAACCCTCGAGCAGCCGGATCACCGAGCGCGACCATCGCGCAGTTGTGATTCGTTGCACCGCGACGAACATCACACCCGCCGATGAGATTGTCGTGAAGTAGAGCCAGTTGACGAGCATCGCCTGCCACACGCGGTCATTGCCGGTGACCGCGCCGATCAAAAACACGAGAAGTCCGACGACGCCGAGGACGATGCAGATTGTCCGAAGCGAGCGCGGCAGCGGCTTCGATGTGCCCGCGATTATCTCCTCGCGGGTTGGCACATGAACGTGGTCGTGGCTCACTGGGGTGTCTCCCGCTTGCTCGTGTCTGCCGGAAGTGTTGCAGGCCCGGCAGCAGGCTTGGCGGCCGCGACCGAGTCGGCCGCAGCAGCCGACGTTGGAACCGCCGCTCCGTGCAATCCGGTGCCGCCGATCTGACCGCGCGCATTTATGAACGGCGCCGGGCGCGTCGGTGCGGTGCGTGAGAATCCGTACAGCTTGTCTCCCGTCACGCCCGGCGCCGCGAGCGGCCCGGTCAGAACAGCCACGCCCGCCTTGCCCTGAAGTCCGCGTAAATAATTCACAACGTCCCAGCGATCGGGCTCCTCGATTCGGTTATACGGCGGCATGAGACCGCGCCCATTGCGGATCATGCCGAAGATGTAACCGTCGGCGCGGCCCTTCGTGACATCGGTCGTGAGATTGATGCCGGGCATTCCGAACTTCGTCGCAGGACCGTCGCCCATTCCCTTTTCGCCGTGACAAGGCTGGCAGTTGACTAGAAAATATTTTCGGCCATTGGCAAGTGACGCGGCGCTGATCGGTGTCGGATTCGGAAACGATGCCATCGAGTCGATAGTGGCCGGCAGCGGTGCATACGAAACCTGGATGCCCGCGACCACCATTCCGGTGACGGGCACCGAGAACTGAGGATTCCCGCGAGAGGGAGTCAGCGTGTCCTTGACCGGCTCCCACGTCCACAATGACGGCTGGCGCTTGAAGTCAGTGAACCATTCACAGCCCGCCGCTCCCAGGAGAATCGGACCGAGGAGAAGCGTTGCTCTGAGTCTAGCGTTCACCGCGCACCTCCACTGCACCGTGTGAACGAAGAAGCGATTCCGCCGCCGCCGCGTTCTCGGGCGCGCACGCCACCCACACTCCGTAGTCGCCACCGCTGAAGCGGGGGTCATAGCCGACGGTCATCGTGAGCCGCGGTATTCGCGAGTTGATGAGCAACCCGATCACAGTCGACAATGCACCAAACAGAACCATCACCTCGAAGCCAAAAATTGTGTACGGAACCCACGACGCGACGGGCTTGCCGCCGACGACGAGAGGCCAGTAATCGGACACCCACACCGCGATCCAGTACCCGCATGTCGCGCCGAACAGTCCACCGAACAGGGTGAATCGTCTCACTGGACTAGGCTTCCCGGGATCGAGCGCATGCTCGAGCTCGTGCCGGGGAGTCGGTGTATACACGGTGATCTCGCCAAGTCTTTCCTGCTTCAGCGCTTCGATCGCGTCAACCGCCGCGTCGATCTCCCGAAATGCTCCCACGACGCCGGCCATCAGTCGTACTCCCCAGGTGTTGACGGCTCAAAGTCGAGATGACGGCCAGCGGGACCGATCCCGTGATCGTGTCTTACTCTCAGCTTCGGCGGAATGATCTCCTTCACCTCGGAGATTGCGATCACCGGCAGCTGCTTGATGAACAGCAGGAACCACATCGAGAACCAGCCAAAGCTTCCACAGAGAATCGCCATGTCCACCCACGTGACCGTGTACCCGGTCCACTGCCACGGCTCGAACTCGTGCGACAGCGACGGCACGACGATGACGAACCGCTCGAACCACATGCCGAGGTTGATGAAGAACGACAGGATGAACAGCCAGGTCGGGTTCCGGCGCCACGTCTGTTTGAACAGCGAGAGCGGGAGAACCATGTTGCACGTGTACAGAATGACCGACGCCCACCACCACTGGCCCCAGATGCGGTTCGCGAAAAAGCCCTGCTCGAATTCGCTGCCCGAATACCAGGCGACGAACCACTCGGTCATGTACGCGCATCCGACCACGAGCGAGGTGAAGAGGCAGAGCTTGGCTGCGGCATCGAGGTGATTGATCGTCACGTAGTGCCTGAGACCGAACCACTTCCGAAGCGGGATGATGATAGTGAACACCATTCCGATGCCCGAGAAAATCGCGCCGGCAACGAAGTACGGCGGGAAGATCGTCGTGTGCCAGCCAGGCGTGAGCGCCATCGCAAAGTCGAACGACACCACGGAGTGCACCGATAGCACAAGCGGTGTCGAGAACGCGGCGAGAAAGAGATACGCGCGCGCAAAGTGGCGCCACTCGCGGTCCGAGTTTCTCCAGCCAAGCGACAGCACACCGAAAATTCTCCTGCGAACCGGGTTGGTCTCGCGATCGCGCAGCACCGCGATATCGGGAATGAGGCCGATGTACAGGAACGTGGACGACACGGTGAGGTACGTGAGAATCGCGAACACGTCCCACACGAGCGGGCTCTTGAACTGCGGCCAGATGTAACGCCAGTTCGGATACGGAATGAGCCAGAAGAATTTCCACGGGCGGCCGAGGTGAAGAATCGGGAACAGTCCCGCCGTCATGACGGCGAACACCGTCATCGCCTCGGCGCATCGATAAATCGTGGTGCGGAATCCCGCGCGGAACAGATACAAAATCGCGGAGATGAGCGTGCCGGCGTGACCGATACCGACCCAGAACACGAAGGTAATGATGTACACGCCCCACATCACCGGCGGGTTGTAACCGGCGACGCCGAGCCCGCTGTAGATCTGGTAGGTCCACGCGCTTGCGCCGATGATCAGGAAAAGAATTGCAACGCCGAGTCCGATGAACCACGCAACGGTTGGGTGAAGCGTACCGGTGATCTCGCGATCGACCTGCTCGTAATCCTTGACCGCCGGCAGCTGAACGTCTGCTGTTGCGATGTTGGGACGATGCAGCACGTCCTTTTCGTCGAGAGGTCTGGCCATCGTCGCCATCAGGCCGCTCCTCCGGCTGGATGATTGACTTTCTTGAGGTAGACCACTGCTGTATATGTGTTGAGCTCTTCAAAGACATGGTAGGCGCGCTTGTCCTTCACCATTCCAGCCACAGCCCACTTCTCGTCTGCCGCATCGCCGAACGTGATCGCGCGTGACGGACATGCTTCAGCACATGCAGTCGTAAACTCATCAGGCTGAACGCCGCGATGCTCGAGGGCCGCGCGATTCTCGGTCTCTCGAATTCGCTGCACGCAAAACGAGCACTTCTCCATCACACCCTTGCCGCGAACAGTGACATCCGGATTGAGCTGCCAGTTGAGCGGCTCGGGGAATGCGTACTGAGGCCGCGCGGGCTCACCGTAACCAAACCAGTTGAAGTAGCGAACCTTGTACGGACAGTTGTTCGAGCAGTAACGCGTGCCGACGCAACGGTTGTAGACCTGAACGTTGAGACCATCCGGTGAGTGATACGTCGCGTACACCGGGCACACCGGCTCGCACGGTGCGTTGCCGCAATGCTGGCAAAGCATCGGCACGAAGCGCGTGTCGAAATCGGCACCGCCGTCCTCACCGCCCTCGAAATACCGCTCGAGACGAAGCCATGCCATCTCACGGCTTCGCGTAATGTTCGCTCCGAAGCCCGTCCGATCGGGCATAATCTTCGCGCCCTGCCAGTCGGCACCCACTGTCGGGATGTTGTTCTCCGCGTAACACGCGGTAACGCACGCCGAGCAACCAGTGCAGCGAGCGAGATCGATTGTCATCGCCCACCGGCGCTTTGCCATCCCACTCCAGTGGTCAGGCGAATACATCCCCTTCTCTTTGGACTTGAGCTCGGGACCACCAAGGTCGCCTTGCGCGTCGTTTGCAGTTGGCGACCGAAGTCCGGGAAGAAATGCATGACTTGCATCGCCCGGAAACTCCGGCTCTTCCTCGGCAACTTTGACGCGCCCTTCAGCTCTGTCCTGTTGCGCCGCGGTCTTGTCCCCGCCCGGTGCCGCTTCAGCCGCATGCTCGGCACCGGAAGCTTCGGCGGTGCGCGCTCCCGTCAGCTCGGCGATCGTGATCGCCTGGCCGATTCCGCGGCCGTGCTGTCGCGCCGAACCTTCCGTTGTCGCGAGCCGAGTCGAACCGCCGTCCTTCGTGACCTGCGCGCCGGCGGTAAGCATGACTGCGCCCGACCTGTCTTCCGCATACGGAAGGAGGTCGAACGCATTGCTCCCCGATCGCGCATACCTGCCCGCAACGTTCGCATGTCCGCGTCCGGCGGCCACGGCAATCGTGTCGGGTCTGATTCCGAGATAGACGTAAGTCGGCAGCGACAGCTTGCCCTGCGATGTCTGAATCAGCACGTGATCACCGTTTTGAACGCCGAGCTTTGCAGCGGTGGACGGATGCATCTCGGCAACTGTCTGCCACGCAATCTTCGTCACCGGATCAGGCAACTCCTGGAGCCACGGCTTGTTTGCGCCGGCGCCCATTCCAATAACCGGATGTGGATATACGACCAGCGCATAAGACCCTGGTGTTACTCCTCCGGCGATGACGGGCGCTGGAAGGGCCAGCGGGGTGAGCGCCGTCGTCGTCCCGCTCGCGACACCACGCGGAAGTGCGTCAGCCAGCGCGGCCGCTCCACCAGGATACCGCGAGACCATCACACTTCTGTAGTCGTTCAATCCTGCTGCGAATGTCCCCTGTCCTCCCGCGTGTGCGACCGCGATCAGAACGTCGGCAGTCGAGCGGGTGTCAAAAACCGAGTCCATCACCGGTTGCTGTAACGACAGCGTTCCACGAACCGGCTCGGCGTCACCCCAGCTTTCGAGAAAGTGGTTATCGGGAAGTACGAGGTCAGCCATCGCGCTGGTCTCATCAGGCACGGAGGAGAAGCTCACCTTGAATGGAACCTTCGCCATTGCAGTCGCGAATCCTGATGCCTTCGTCATGCCGTACGCCGGGTTGACGTGGCGCACCATCAGAACAGGGACTTTCCCGGCCTGCATGTTTTGCGCAACGACGCGAAGCTGCGCGGGCGAGTCGATGCCTTCGAATCCGGTCATCGCACCAGTTGACGTGATCGTCGTGCCAACGGCGCCCGTTCCCGAGTTGACGTTGAACGCGGCGAGACACAGCTCCATTCCGTGCGGCGTGTTTCCACCCGCAAGAACCATCGAAGGCTTCGCCGCGTCGAATTCCGCCTTGAGCGCGGTGAGTATTGCGACG
>JBBSFT010000143.1:0-7369 GCA_038254845.1 Gemmatimonadales bacterium
GCATGCACTCGGAGCGAAAGACGCCGAGAATCTGATTCGCGGCTACGATCGATCGCCGCAGCTCGACATTGTGCTCACCGCCCGCGTCGAAGAGATCGCTGTCGGTGTCGAGCGTGCTGTCGCGTTCCTCACCAGCTCAAAAAACAGCGCGGTATTGCGCGCCGTTTACGTCTGCGGTGGCGGGTCGCGCACGCCGGGCCTCGCCGAGATTCTCGCAAACCGTCTCAAGGTCTCGGTCGAGCATGCGAATCCGCTCGCCCGTCTCAACATCCGCGACGGCGCCCTCGAGTCACTTACGACCGATGAAGTCGCGCCGCTACTCATGCTTCCCATCGGTCTGGCACTCCGCCAGTAGCCCGCCGTCAACGGATATCTGAAATGATCCAGGTCAATCTTCTTCCCGGAGCCGGCGGCAAGTCCCAGAGCCGCTCCGATGTCAAACTCTCCGGCATTCTGTCCGGAGCGGCGTCGAGCGTGAAAGACAAGTACATGCTCGGCGCAGTCGCCACGGTGTCCGCTGTTGTCGTGGCGGTCGGTTTTCTCTGGATGGGTCAGAGCAACAGGGAGCGCGTGCTGATTGCTCGGGAAACCCGCGCCGTTCAGGACTCTGCCAGATACAAGGTTGTTCTCGCCGCCAAAACCAAGGCGGAAGCCACTCGCGACTCGCTCTATCAGCAAGTCGCGATCATCAAGTCGATCGACGATAGCCGATACCTCTGGCCGCATCTGCTCGAAGAAATCAGCAACGCGCTTCCGCAGTACACCTGGCTGACCATCGTTACTCAAACGAGCGCGCCACCGAGCTCGGCCGTTTCCGATTCAGCCGGAACGCGCGCGACCGCCGCAGCGGGAACCAAGGGAAAAGAGTTGACTCCCGCAGAGAAGAAGGCACATGCCGACTCCGTCCTCGCGGTTGCATCGCGCGCGACAAAGTTCCGCATCGTCGGCCATACCGTGGACATTCAGGCGCTCACTCTGTTCATGAAAACGCTCGAAGCGTCTCCCTTCATTCAGAACGTTCAGCTCACGAAGTCCGATCTCGCGCTCGTGGAGAACAAGGAAGTCACCGAGTTCAAGCTCGAGGCGGAGTCGCAGAAGGCACCGCCGTTCATCATTCGCACGGTCGCAATGTCCGTGGGAGGCCACTGACATGGCAATCGGAGCAAATCTCACCAGGCGCGATCAGATCCTGATTTCCGTTTCCGTCATCGCGATCACGCTCGCCGGCGCCTACGGCTATTTCATGTACATGCCGAAGCGTGACGAGCTCGCCGCCATCGAGACGCACGTCAGCGCACTGGACAAGAAGAACCAGCAGGCGGAAGCCGACCTTGCGAACAACAGCATTCCCAAGCTGCGCGCGCAGGCCGTCGAGTATGACGCCAGTCTCAAGCTTCTCCAGCAGCTCGTGCCCACTACGAATGAAGTCCCGGCGCTTCTGGAAAACGTTTCGACTGCAGCGCGCCGGGTTGGGCTCGATCTCGCATCGGTTGAGCCGATGCCGGTTCTCACCGGCGAGCAGTTTGACACCTACCGCTACAAGGTTTCAGTGAAAGGAGGATATCACGCGCTGGCTGGTTTCCTCACTAACGTCGGCTCCCTCAATCGGATCGTTGCACCGGTTGCACTCGATCTAAAGCAGGCGATGCCGGCCGACAAGAAGAAGGCACGCCCGAAGGCGGGCGAATCCACACTAGACACCGATTTCCAGATCCAGACCTATATCGCCCATGCGCCCACACCGGCGGCATCAGCTGTGGAGGAGAAAAGCCAGTGACCCTGAACAACAGCATTACCATCAGCTGCGTGACACTCGTAATGGCAGGGGCCGCGATAGTGTTCGTGGCCAACGCCCAGTCTCCGGCCAGGCCGCATCGCATCGTGCGCGTTGTGTCGAATACGGTGGCCCCGGTCGCGGCACCGCGGCCGGCCGCCCCGGTCTCGGCGCCTGCTCCGGTCGTTCCGGAAGTGCTGATCAATCGGGAGACCTACTCGTATCCCGACGCCGGGAGACGAGACCCCTTCACGTAGCTGATGAACACCGAAGAGCTCCGCCCGTTGATCGGCGATTTGAAGCTTGTTGCGATCGCGTTCGATGCTACAGGCAGGAACTCGGTCGCTGTCCTTCGCGACATCACGACCAAGGAGCAGTACCGGGTTAAGGTCGGCCAGGAGCTCGGCCGCATGCGTGTCGCCGCCATCCACGTGAAAGACGTGGTGTTCGGCATCGAGGAGTTCGGGTACAGCCGCCAGGAATCGGTGGCGATGAATGATTCAACCAAAGTGAGGGCGCAATGAGGCAGTTCCTGGCGGCTTGCGCCGCTCTCGCGCTCGTTCCTGCAGCTGGCACTCTTCAGGCCGCTGCGGTTCGATCCGACAACGCGGCAGCAGCCAACGTGGCTCCGACCGCTCCGGCAATCCGCGCCGTCAGCGTCGTCTCGGCTGCTGGTCGCGCAGAGATCGTCATCGGAGTTGACCCTTCGGTTGATGTCGACGATTTCGCGCTCGAAGCGCCGTATCGGGTTGTCGTTGACCTGAAGGGCGCGACACTCGGCATGACGCCCCGCTACGATCGGGTTGCACGCGGGGGCGTCACGAACGTCCGCGCCGCGCAGTTCAAGCCGAACGTGGTGCGCGTCGTAATCGAGATGGACGCGGCCCATTCATATGAGGTTGTCCGCAAGGACGGCGAAGTTCATGTGACGGTCGCCGGTGGCAGCGTGAATTTTGCCGCGTGGCATTCTTCGCCCGAGCTGGCGGCTCGTTATACCGCGCAGCCTGCGGTTCAAGCTTCGGCCAGCCCCACCGCGAGCACCGCGGCGCAGGCTCCGAACGTTGCAGCGGCGAAAACAGTCGCCGCAACACCGGTTGAACCGGATAACTACTCGGTCACGCCGGACGCCAACATCACGCGTCACGAAAACAACTCCGGCCGGCCGAAGACATCACCGTCCGACGACTCAAACTCGTTCCACCTGTCGCCACCAACGTCGGCATCCGATCAGCCGCGAATCACCGTGACATATCAGGATGCTGATATCCGTGACGTGATCGCGGCGTTCGCGACGTTCTCCGGCCGCACGATCGTTGTCGGAAAGGATGTCGCGGGCAGCATCACAGCCGAGATCAAGAACCAGCCATGGGATGTCGCGTTGCGCGCGATCCTCCAGGGCCAGGGTCTCGCGGCGGCCGAGGATCCGATCTCCGGAATCATCACGGTCGACAGCTACAGGAACATCGCATCGAAGCAGGCGTCAGAGCCCCTGGTGACTCAGCTCGTGGCGGTCAACTATGCAAGCGCCAGCTCACTTGTCCCGACACTCCAGGGTCTTCTCTCCCGCGATTGCACACCGGGAAGCGTTCCGCAGGCGAATCAGAACGCGCAGACAAGCTGCTTCGCGCGTGGCGCAGTTGCAGCCGACACGGCGACCAACACTCTTCTGATCACGGAGACGCCGACACGCATGTCGGACCTGCTCTCTTACATTCGGAACCTCGACGTTCGCACGCCGCAGGTCGCGATCAAGGCAAAGATCATCTTCGTCAACCGCACCGACATCGAAGAGCTTGGTCTCTCGTACGATCTCGGAACGGGCAACGATCAGTTCTTCAGCCAGCTCGTGCAGCGTATCGACCCGAGCACGAACAAGCCCATCGACACCAACGGCGATGGAGTGCCGGATTCATTCGGCGGCGGAACGCCGGTCACCGGCGACCGTGTCCTCCTCGGCGGCAACGCGCTTGCCGCAATTGCGAATGCCAACTCGAGAGTCGTCAATCCGGCGCTCAAGCTGGTCTTCTCGGCCGCGCTTGAGAAATTTCAGCTCACCAGCTTTCTCGACGCGCTCCAGGAAGTACGCCTTGCCGATCTTCAGGCGGAGCCGAGCATCGTGACGCTCGACAACAGGCGCGCCGAGATTCTCGTTGGACAGGAAATTCCGATTCGCGTGCTCGATGTCGGAACGCAGGGTCAGAACGGTGGCGGCGGTGGCGGTCAGGGTGCCACGAACGTTCCGCGAGCGACAGTTCAGCTCAAGGAAGTCGGCATCATTCTCAGTGTTACGCCGCACATCACCAACAACCGGCAGATTCTACTGAAGCTCCATGCCGAGAATTCCGATGCGCAGCTCGCATCGTCCGATGTCGGGTTCATCTTCGGCAAGCAGCGCGCGGACAACCAGCTTCTCGTCGGCGACGGCGAGACGGCAGTGATTGGCGGCCTTACTGTGACACAGGTCACGAGTTCGAAGTCAGGTATTCCGCTTCTCGTCGATCTCCCGCTTATCGGCAGACTGTTTGGCACTACCCGCAAGTCGGAAGAAAAGCGCGACCTCCTGATCCTCGTTACACCGCACATCATCGACGAGGGTGAGCGCACGCTCTCCGCTCGCGCGAATGCCGCGGCCAACGCCCTCCGGAAGTAGGCATCAACATGAGCAAGGATATTCTGCGCCGCGCCCGGCACAGCGGAAGAGTGGTCACGGCGGCTGGTTTCGCCGTTATCGCCACCGCATGCGCTGATGCAACCGGCGTGATCGGTGGAAACACCGCCGACAAAACTCCGCCGACAATGCACCTCTCGCAGGCCGGCACTGTCCCCGACAGCGTCGTTGCATTCCAGGTGAACGTCAAGGACAACATCGGGATCAAGACCATCAAGGTGAATGTGACCGGCGGCGTGACTCTCAATTACGACACGACATTCACGACGGCAAACACCGACGTCACGATTCCATTCTCGGTCAACGTGTCGCGCGCAATTCCACCAGGCACGCCGGTCTACGTTAGTGCCTATGCAATCGATGGAGCGCTCAACAAGTCGCCGGTTGACTCGCTGAAAACCACTGTTGGCAACGTGCCCGCGGCGGTCGTGAGCATCAGCAGCCCAAAGAGCGGTACAATTGCCGTTGCGGGAAAATCGATTGTGCTGTCGCTCAGCGCTCGATCAGCATTGAAGGTTCGCACGCTTGGTTTTCGCACGACCGGGTCGTTTGTCGCCGGTGATTCGAGCTCGTCGTCGAGCCCGCTCCTGGATTCGGTATCCCGGCTCGACACGCTCGCGATTCCAGCGAGTGCTGCGGTTGGCCCGCTCCAGATAACACCATTTGTCATCGACTCGCTCGGTCAGCGCACACTCGGCGCGACAACGACGCTGACGATTGCGCTGTCTGGCTCGATCAACTCGGTGCCGGTTGTGAACTTCTCGCACACGGCCAGAGTCGAAGTCAGTGACACCATTCATATCGAAGCAACCGATCAGACCGGCATTACATCACTCGGGTACGAGGTGCGCCGGTCACCGACCGGGCCGATCGACGTGAAGGACTCGGCTTCGTGGCGAATGCGTTTTCGAAAGTCTCGGGGGTCGCCATGAATTTCGATGGCTCGCTCACCGCGATTCGCGCTGACTCCACGTACCTCCTGAATCCGGCGCTCAGGCTTCAGGGCATCCTTCCCTCAGCTGCAAGTAACTCGGGGATCGATTTCCATCCCAACAACACGGGACCGAACAGTTTCCCGCTATCGAGCCGGCTCGTGTTTGCGGCTTCCGCTGAGCCGGTAATCGACATCTTCGACAGCTATTGCTACAAGAAAGTCAGCAGCGTACCGATCAAGGATCCGATCATCGGACCGATCAAGGCCGCAATCAGGCCGAGAACAGGACAGATCGTCCTTGTCGGCGCGACGAAATCGGGGGTTGTGATCGTCACTCTCGCGAATACGTTTACGACAAGCTGCCAGAAGCTGGTCCCGCGTCGTTAAGACGCGGGCAGCACATCAGGTTGGAGTTCGACCCGAGCCCGGCTTCACGCCGGGCTCGCTCGTTGGAGGGACATGCTTCGATTCACAACCGCGGGTGAATCCCACGGCCTTGCGTTGATTTCAATCCTCGAGGGCGCCCCCTCCGGGATCCCGCTGCCCGCGTCGGACATCGATGCCGACCTTGCGCGCCGCCAGCAGGGGTACGGACGCGGCCGGCGAATGCAAATCGAGCACGATACTGTCGAGATCCTCTCAGGTGTGCGTGCCGGTGAGACAATCGGCTCGCCAATCGGCATGCTCATCAGAAATCGTGACTGGAAGAACTGGCAGGCGATCATGGATCCCGCTCCTGACGTGCAAGGGTCCGAGCCAAGAAAACGTATCGTCACGCGCCCTCGCCCTGGGCACGCCGACCTGTCCGGCATGCTCAAGTATGGACGAAGCGATGCGCGGGATATCCTCGAGCGCGCATCCGCCCGTGAAACGACGGCACGTGTCGCCGCCGGGGCCATCTGCCGAAAACTCCTTCGCGAGCTAGGTGTCTCGATCGGCAGTCATCTTCTCGAGCTTGGTGGCATTCGAGCTGAAACTCCTGCTCAGTGGCCGGACGACATCAACGCTGCCGCCGATGCGTCGTCGCTTCGTGTGCTCGACGGTGATGCCGAAGCTCGCATGATCGAGCTGATCGACACCGTGAAGCGCGATGGCGACACGCTCGGCGGAGTTTGCGAAATCGTATGTCGCGGACTGCCAATCGGACTCGGTTCGCATGTCTCGTGGGACCGTAAGCTCGACGGACGGATCGGTGCAGCAATGATGTCGATCCCCGCTGTTAAGGGCGTCGAGATCGGGATTGGATTTGAGGCATCGCGACTTCGCGGCTCGGCGGTTCACGACGAGATTCATTCGGTCTCCGAACGTCCTCTCTCGGCAAATCTGGGACGGCTGACGAACCGCGCGGGCGGTCTCGAAGGCGGCATGACGAACGGTGAGCCGCTCGTCGTTCGCGTGGCGATGAAGCCAATCAGTACACTGATGAAACCGCTCGCTACGGTCGAGATGCAGACAGGCGAAACGGCATCGGCGGTCGCGGAGCGAAGCGATGTCACGGCGGTTCCCGCTATGGGCGTTATCGCTGAGGCAATGCTGGCATTTGTTGTCGCGCAGGCGATGATCGAGAAGTTCGGCGGCGATTCGCTCCCGGAGATGCGGCGAAACCGGGACGGATATCTCGCTCAGATTGCGGCACAACGTGATCTCTGATCACCCCAATCTCATCCTCGTCGGGCTTCCTGGATCCGGTAAGACGACAACGGGCCGAGCGATCGCCAAAGCTCTTCACTGGCCCTTCATCGATTTTGATACAGAGATCGAGCACCGCGAACATGCGTCGGTTCAGCAGATCTTCGCGACGAAAGGCGAGGCACGGTTCCGCGAGCTCGAACGTGAGTTAACCATAGAAATGGCCAGTTGCCGAGGAACGGTGATGTCCGCGGGCGGAGGATGGGTCACGAATCTCGCCTCGGTGGCACTTTTGCGCGAGAACGGGCGTATCATATACCTTAGAGTGGCGCCGGAGAGGGCGATGGAGCGTCTGAAGCGAGCC
>JBBSFT010000144.1:0-7337 GCA_038254845.1 Gemmatimonadales bacterium
CGCGCGGCCAGGGTGGCGCGGTACGACTCCACGATGGCGGAAGATTTCCTGAGCCTGCGAATGGATGGAAGCGTCTCCGGAAAGACGGCGACCGTCGCTCGCTGGGTACCTGAGCCGCGAGCAGACGGTGCGGCTGGCCCGGACGGATTCAGCGAGCTAACCGACATCAGCGTGCGAACCTTTGGTGGTATCGCGGTGGTGCGGCTCTCAGACACGCAGTACGACTCTGCGGGGCATTTCCAGTTTCTCGGCCACACCACCGACATATGGCGCAAGGAGGGTGGGCGTTGGAGGCTGGCGATACTGCACGTCTCGCGTGCGAGCAGCGCGGTAGCCGCCTCGGAGGACTCCGCGACCATCGTCGCGCTCGAGCACGATATTGTGCGTTCGTCCGCCGCACGCGATGCGGTCGCCCTCGATTCGCTGATCGACAGCACGTTCATCGGAACGGCATGGACCGGGCGCTCTTACGGAAAGCGCGCGGCCATTGCGCGCTGGACCGCAGCCGACAACACCGGCGAATTCTCGGCGCTCACCGGTATCACCGTGCGGACGTTCCGGAGCGCAGCTTTCGCCGAGATGACAGATACCCAACATGCGCCCGATGGGCGTGCTCTACGTGCATCGCGCGCAATTGATCTGTTCGTGCGGGACGGACCGCGGTGGCGACTCGTTGCGGGGCACGCGCTGCCAGTCTCACCTCCGGACGATCCTGCCGTGGCGGCCGAAGTTGGGGCGGCGCGTGCGCGCTGGAATGCCGCGGTCGTGCGGCGCGACACGGCTGCGGTGCGCTCGCTCGTGACGGACAGCGTCGCACAGACGTCGCAGGTGTTTCGGCGAATCGGCGGCGATGCGTACGTGACACTGATGGGCCGCATCTTCGCGCGCAGGTCGGATCTCGAACTCCATTACACCAGCAATCGTATTGTGGCGAGTGGCGACATGGCCTTCGAGACGGGGCGATGGGAGGAGCGGTGGCGCGAGAATGGGTCGGCGAGGGAGCTGGCTGGTCCCTATTACGCGATCTGGCGCCGGGAAGAGGGTGCGTGGAGGATTGCCGCAGAGATGTTTGCGACGATCGATTAGTTGCGATGTTATGACGAGGCTGGTGTCCGTCAGCTAATCCTCCGTGATACCACGTCACTTTTCAGCGGGGGGAAAACTGTTCACGGAGTGATCGACGCGTTGTACGGCTTTCGCGGCCACGTGTGTGTCATCAGGAGACATTCCTCGTTCCACGCTAAGAGTGGAGCCGATCGATACAATGGCATTCTGGCGATCGGCCCGCGCAACGCGCTGTGCTCGACTCCGCGGGGTATGCATATCGGCGGGCCGGTAGAGAATACACGCCGTTTTCGTCTCGCTTTGATGCCGACAGCATCGATGTGGCTCAGATAGAAACGTGGATTGCTTTGTCTCAATCGGTTGTCGCCAAAGATCAGCCGGCTGTCCAAAACCTCGGCGTCATTGTCAGCACTATCCGCGCGATACGACAGCGCTGCGTGCTCGATCAACACCCGCGGCTCCAGACGTGGCCGATTCTCTTTCCCGATCCACGTCAGTTCGAGCT
This sequence comes from Gemmatimonadales bacterium, assembly GCA_038254845.1. Taxonomy (GTDB): domain Bacteria; phylum Gemmatimonadota; class Gemmatimonadetes; order Gemmatimonadales; family Gemmatimonadaceae; genus UBA4720. Next base: position 1,571 of record JBBSFT010000144.1, read on the forward strand.
TGTTTCTCGTCAACCATCACCTCTCAAGCCGGAAAGAAACTCAGCGGGTGAAACGGCAATGTTCGGGAATCGCCCACGGAGCCGCTTGTCACTCGTAACCAGCGGAACCGAGAACGACCGAGCCACTAAAATGTACTCCGCATCGTACGCCGAGCAGTCCGACGCTGCAACGATGTGCATGACATCAGCGCTCGACACCTGAGTCTCGCCGTCGCTCAACATAGACTCCGCTGCTGACATCACCTGAACGCACTCTGCAGCCGACAAGTCCTTGTGCAAAAGGTATTTGCTGAGGACGCTTCGGAGTTCGCTTCGCCAGAGCGGGGGAACGAGCCATGTGTCATCCGCGATCGCGATCTGCCGAGCGAGCTCCGTCTCTGGGGTCGTCAGGAAAAACTGGGCAATGAGCGTGCAATCGGACGCGATCACCGTCGCCCTTCGTCGCGGGCCGAAATAATCTCCTCGACGGTTGCATGAATCCCGATCTTCCTTCGTAGTCTGTCCGCTTCGCGAACAAACCGTTGCGCAACCTCATCACCTAATGGCAGAGACCGCTCGAGCCGGTAGATGACCTCTCCATTCAAGCTCCGACGGTGTGTGGCAGCCAGTTTCTTCAGTTCCGCAACAAGTGCCTCGGGGACGCCTTTAAGTGTGAGGTTCGCCATTGAAAAGCCTCTTGGGAGTGCTTATGGCACGTAAATGGTACCGAAATGGTTGGAAAGGCTGAGATTTCGAGAATGATGGAATCGCGGCGTTTCTCAATCACGAATGCGTCGAAACGCGCAGCCTATGCGTTGTGGCGCGGCGAGCTTTGTCCGATTGCTCTGGCGTTGCTGGCGACTGAGTTTTTTCTGGCGGGGCCGCTGGGTCAAATAGCAACAGAGTTAGTCTGCCCGGTCCTCATACTCCTCGATGGCGACACCGCTCAAAGAAGTGGGAGCCTGTCTTGTCGTGAACCGCCCGGCGCTACAGTCACTCGCACAAGTCAGCCTTGTAATTCAACGTCATAGCTTCTATTGTACAATTGTACATACAGGGCGTGGACTTGGAATGTGTCATCGATACTTCGGCAATTATCGCAGTGTTGACCGGCGAACCATCGCGCGCGGCGCTCATTCGGGCGACCAGGCGGACCGATCTTATTGCGCCCGCCTCGGTTCACTGGGAAGTGGGGAACGCTCTGGTCGCCCTCACGAGGCGGAAGCTGGCGACCCTCGCCCAATGCGGAAAAGCGCTGGACGCATACGCGGAGATTCCCTTGCGGCTGCTCGAAGTCGACCTCCATCAGGCCCTCGATCTCGCCGACGAACACGGGCTTTACGCCTACGACGCATATCTCCTCGCTTGCGCCCTCAATCAGAGGGCTCCTCTGCTGACCCTCGACAAAGCACTGTCTCGAGCCGCTAAGAAAGCCTCCGTTGATCTTCTCGAGGTAAAGGAATGAAGGAATACACGTACACGGAGGCCAGGCAGGGCCTCGCAGCGTTGCTCGAGCGCGCCAGAAAGGAAGGTTCGGTGCGCATCCGCCGTCAGGATGGAAGTGTGTTTGTTCTTAAACCGGAGCGAGTGACGCGCTCCCCGCTCGATGTGAACTCGGTCGATATTGGGTTGACGAAGGCCGAAATCCTCGCTGCGATCAGAGAAGGTCGCCGGCCCGTCTAGGAAAGAGCATCATACTGATTGCAGCCGCCTTGCTACCGGTCCTGACCAATCCACGCACGAAATAAGACGGGCGCCATCGGCGCCCGTCTTATTTCGTGACTTCAAACTTCTAGTAGCGATAGTGGTCCGACTTGTAAGGCCCATCCGGTGAAACTCCGAGATACTCCGCCTGCTCGGTTGAAAGCTTCGTCAACTTCACGCCAAGCTTGTCGAGATGCAGCCGCGCAACCTTCTCGTCGAGATGCTTCGGCAGCGTGTAAACCTTGCGCTCGTACTTGCCGACATTCTGATGCAGCTCGATCTGCGCCATCACCTGGTTCGTGAAGCTCGCTGACATCACGAAGCTTGGATGACCGGTCGCACATCCAAGATTCAACAGCCGACCCTCGGCCAGAATCATCACGCTGTGTCCGTCGGGGAACACATACTCGTCGTACTGCGGCTTGATGTTCACCCGCTTCACACCCTTCGCTTCCATCTTCTTCAGGCCGGCCATGTCGATCTCGTTATCGAAGTGACCGATGTTTCCGACAATCGCCTTGTCCTTCATCTTTGTCATGTGCTCGGCCGTGATGATGTTCTTGTTGCCGGTGGCGGTGATGAAGATGTCAGCGGTCTCGAGAACTGAGTCGAGCGTCGTGACCTGATAACCTTCCATCGCTGCCTGAAGAGCGCAGATCGGATCGATCTCGGTGATGACGACGCGAGCTCCCTGACCCTTCAACGCCTGCGCGCAACCCTTTCCGACATCGCCGTAGCCGCAGATGAGCGCAACCTTGCCGGCGAGCATGACGTCAGAAGCGCGGAGAATTCCGTCGGTGAGCGAATGACGGCAGCCGTACAGATTGTCGAACTTCGACTTCGTGACTGAATCGTTGACGTTGATCGCGCAGAACAGGAGCTGCCCGGCTTCCATCATCTGATAGAGGCGATGGACGCCGGTCGTCGTCTCTTCGGAAACTCCGCGAAGATCCTTCGACATCGTCCTCCAGCGCTTTGGATTGCTTGCGAGCTCCCTGCGCAGGAGATCGAGAATGACGCCGTACTCTTCCGAATCCTTGTTTTCGTCATGATCGGGAACCGTACCGGTCTTCTCGAACTCGACGCCCTTGTGCACGAGAAGAGTTGCATCGCCGCCATCATCGAGAAGAAGATTCGGTCCGCTGCCATCGGGCCACACGAGCGCCTGATCGGTGCACCACCAGTACTCCTCGAGCGTCTCGCCTTTCCAGGCGTAGACAGGCGTGCCCTGCGGATTGTCGACTGTTCCATGCTTGCCCACCACGACAGCCGCTGCGGCATGATCCTGGGTCGAGAAAATGTTGCACGATACCCAGCGCACATCAGCGCCAAGCTCGACAAGAGTCTCGATTAGGACGGCGGTCTGGACCGTCATGTGCAACGAGCCCATGATCTTGGCGCCAGCGAGTGGGCTCTGTCCCTTGTACTCGCTGCGAAGCGCCATCAGGCCAGGCATCTCGTGCTCGGCCAGTCGGATTTCGTTGCGCCCGAATTCGGCGAGCGAGATGTCGGCGACCTTGTACGCATCGCGATTGCCGCTCATGGCAAACTGCGACGGCACGTCACCGGTTTCGTTAGTGGTTGGAAGTTCAGCTATGCTCGTCAAGATTCTGCCCCTCGATAAAAGATTGTGGCCAATTGCCGTGATGATTCTGCTTTCCACTTCAAGAACACCAACAACTGCTAGACAACTGCCATTTAACAACGATGGCACAGATGAAAATGATGCGCAGATGAGTGCAGAAAGCCACTCGTCGCAGGAGAGTTATCGCAGAGCGCTGATTTTCTGTTGTGGTTGTTAACAACAAAACAGAAATCCGCCGCGACGGTCGCACTCATATCTGCACGGATCCGTCTGCCGCAGTCATCTGTGCATCGTTTTCATCTGTGCCATCGTTGTTAATGGCAGTTCCGATTTTCCGGCCAACAGCAGCGAACAACGACGGTCCTGTTGCCACTTCATCTGCCGGAAGCGGGTGATACCGTCCGCCGGCGAATCCGGCGGCCTTCAACATCGTGGTGATTTGTTCTTCGGAAAAACCTCTCCACACGTGACCCATCTGGTTCTGGAGGTCGTCGCGGTCGTGCGGCATCATGTCGACGAGCAGAAGGCGGCCGCCCGGCTTGAGTGTGCGGTGAGCTTCGGCGATTGCTTCTTCTGGCTCGGGCACATAGTGCATGACGAGGAAGAGAAGTGCAGCGTCCAGCGTACAGTCCCCGATTGGCAGCGACTCGAGTCGTCCGCTCCGGACGTCGACGTTCCCCATTTCCGCAAGTCGGCGACGAGCTGCCGAGAGCATCGCGGCAGAGTCGTCGATCGCGATGACTTTGCCAACGAATGGTGCGATCGACTCGGCGAGCTGGCCTGTTCCGCAGCCGAGGTCGGCGACTGTCCAGTTGTCGTCGAGGAGCCCGAGCAGGCCGAGGAGATCGGCGCGCTTGCCAAAGAGCTCGAGGCGAAGCCGATCCCACTGGCCGGCGGCGGACGAAAAGAATTTCTGCGACTTACTGCGGCGATGGGCGAGGACTGTTTGCACTCGCCGCATATCCTGCGCGGCTGCGGGCGTTGCGGCGACTTGCTCGCGAACGACATGCCAGAGTTTTCGGGACGATGCGTCGAGCTTTTCCGCGGTACGGTAGCGGCGGCTTGTGCCGTCGGGCCGCGAAGTCACCCAGTCCTGGTCAGAGAGCGACTTGAGGTGCCGGCTGACGGTGGATTGGGGAAGCTGGAGAACGGAGCGGATTTCGTTGACGGTGAGCTCGTGTCGTTCCAGAAGGAGCAGCGTTCTGCTCCGGGTGGAGTCGGCGAGCACGGTCATGCGCTCGAACAGGGGGAGGGGTTGGGCGAGTTGCATCCGTATATCCGGATTTAAGGATACTTTCAGTCCGGGCTGGTGTCAAGCTCGCCTCCGGCAGCTCGCCTCCGGCAGTCACCGTCGCCAGTAGACGAAGGCGCTCCATGCGAGACAAATTGTACCAAATGTCCTTCGAATCGAACCTCAATCGCCTTGAACAGATCGTCTTGCAGCTCGAGAGCGACCGCCTCGATCTGAACGCATCACTCGTCCTGTTCGAAGAAGGCATCGAGCTGCTGCGCAAGGCATCCGTCGAGCTGAACGAAACCGAATCGAAAGTCAAAGAGCTCGTCGAGCGCGCTGACGGAGTCCTGGAGCTTCGCGATTTCGGCGGCTGATCCCGCTGGGGTTCCGGCGAGGGCACGCGAAGCGGTCGATCGAGCCATCGCAACCATTTGCACCGAGGGCACCGCAAACCTCCCTGATCCAGTCCGATCCGCCATTCGCTACGCTCTCGCGAGCGGCGGCAAGCGGCTCCGCGGAATGCTCGTCCTCGCGGCGTATGATGCCGCTGGCGGAACGGGCGACGCATCGGGCCTCGCTGCGGCGGTCGAAATCATTCACGCATATTCGCTCGTCCACGACGACCTGCCATGCATGGACGACGATGACATGCGCCGCGGACGCCCGTCGACTCATCGCGTCTTCGACATTGCCGTTGCAACAGCCGCCGGCGCCGCGATGATCCCGTTCGCCGCCCTCACCGTGCACCGATCCGCGCGAGCCCTTCCGTTGCCCGGGACCGCCTGCTGTACGATAGTTAAGGTATTGATGCAGGGGGCCGGCGCCGGAGGAATGATCAGTGGCCAGTTGCTCGATCTGGACGGTGAAGGCCGCGACCTCTCCCGCGAGGAGCTCGACCAGATTCATGCGGCGAAAACGGGAGCGCTCATCTCGGCATCTGTCCAGATCGGCGGAATCGCCGCTCACGCTTCAGCCAGGGCCGTCGAATCACTCGGACACTATGGAAGTCGCATCGGACTTGCGTTTCAGATCATGGATGACGTGCTCGACGTCACTGCATCAACCGACCGCCTCGGCAAGACGGCCGGCCGTGATGCCGCGCTTCGGAAGAGCACGTATCCAGCTCTGATGGGTGTAGACCAGGCAGTGGCGAGAGCCGGCGCTTTGATCGATGACGCATGCAGCGAGCTGCACGCGGAAAATCTGTTGAGCTCTGACCTCGAGCGGCTGGCCAGTTTCATCGTTTCACGCAGTCATTGACGACA
>JBBSFT010000145.1:0-7020 GCA_038254845.1 Gemmatimonadales bacterium
ATCAGAGTGGCGGTCAGAATTTCAACGCTCCCGGCACACGATCGCGACCGGAGTTTTCAGGCATGCGACACGCACATGGCACCTGCCTTGCCTTTCCAGGACGCATCAACGTCAACATGGAGACAATATGGATATGGAAACCCTCAAAGACCTTTACGTCTCGGAACTGAAGGACCTTTACAGCGCCGAGAAGCAGATCCTCAAAGGCCTTCCAAAGATGATCAAGGCCGCCTCCCATCCGCAGCTCAAGGCTGCCTTCGCCCAGCATCGTGACGCGACCGAAGGTCACGTGCAGCGCCTCGAGACGATCTGCTCCGAGCTCGACGTGAGTCCTCGCGGCAAGAAGTGTGTTGGGATGGAAGGCCTCATCAAGGAAGCAGCGGAGCTTATCGGGGAAAAGCCCGACGCAGATGTGCTCGATGCGGGCCTCATCGCCGCCGCGCAGCACGTCGAGCACTACGAGATGGCCGGCTACGGATGCGTTCGCACGTATGCCCGCCAGCTCGGCTACTCCGAACAGGCAGACATGCTGCAGACGACACTGAATGAAGAGGGCGATACCGACAAGCTGCTGACGCAGATCGCGGAGAGCTCGATCAATATCGACGCCGAGGCGGGAAGCGGAGCCTGAGTTCGCGCTGACTCGAGCCGGGCGTCGCGAGGCGCTCGGCTTTTTTCACACGTCCCAGAGAGTGAGCTCACGAGGTTCCGGGTCTCGCGTATATGGGGCAATGCAGTCAGGCGAATCGTTAACCGTCGCATTCACAAGCGGGCTCACTTCGCGCCACTCGAGGTCGGCCTCGCTGTATGGCGTCAGCAGCGCGAGGAGATTTCGATGCGATGTGTCCGGGTCAAGCCACTGCGCAGCGCGGTCGAGTGGAAGGATTGCGGGCATGCGATGATGAACAACGGAAACACGGTCGCTGGCGTCGGTGGTGATGACGGTACAGGTCTCAAGCGGCGCCGGGCCTTTTTCCCAGCGGTCCCACAGAGCCGCGATGGCAAACGCTGAGTTGTCGGCCAGGTGAAAGAAATTGGGAATCTTCCTTTTCCCGTCGGTAGCCCATTCGTAGTAGCCGTCTGCGAGAATGACGCAGCGCCTGCTGCGAAATGACTCCTGGTACGATGGTTTGACGGCAATCGAGTCAGACCGGGCGTTGGCCATTCGGTTTCCGACTGCGGGATCAGCCGCCCACGATGGGACGAGGCCCCACTTCAACCGACGCGCGACGGGTGCTCCGGTTGCGCCAATCAGGATCGTCCACTGATCCTGTGATGGAGCGATGTTGTACCTCGGTGTGAATCCCGGAAGAACCCGCGGGAGGCGAAAGCGGTCGAGCACCGCCACCGGCGCGTCGTGAAGAGAAGAGCGTCCGCACATTCCTCAAAATACCGGATCGTCCGCGCCACGGTAGATTAGCCGCCGTGCTGGCCCGAAATACGCAGTCTGGCAATCGACCGAATCAACGAGGACTCAATGGGAAAGTGTGAAGTCTGCGGGAACAACTACGACAAGTCGTTTACCGTCACGATGGAAGGAACGACGCACACGTTCGACGCATTCGAGTGCGCCATCCATGCACTCGCGCCTCACTGCGCTCACTGTGACTGCCGGATCATCGGTCACGGAGTAGAGGCAAACGGGACGTTCTATTGCTGCGCGTCGTGCGCGTCCAGGTCGGGAGTGACGGGGCTCGAGGACAGAGTCTGACGTCCCGCTGCAATCCAGACCGCGTTGCCTGATCGTATGAATTCCATGATCCGCTCCGACGCACTGCAATGCGAACGCATCGTGCGCCGTCATGCGCGAACGTTCACGCTCGCCAGCTACTTTCTCCCGGCAAAAAAGCGGCGGGCCGCATTCGCGACCTACGCATTCTGTCGCGAAGCCGATGACATCGTTGACAGCGCCGGCGCTGGCGATCGCAAGGCCGTCACCCGAAAACTCCAGTGTCACCGGCGGGAGCTGACCGAAGCACTGGAGGGCAGACCAAAGGGAGCCGTTTTTCGCGAAGTGCGCTGGGCCGTGCGCGAATTTTCGCTGTCGGGAAAGATTATGTACGATCTGCTCGATGGCGTTGCTCGCGATGTCGAGCCCGAGACCTACGCGACATGGGAGGACCTCGAGCGCTACTGCGAGGGCGTCGCGAGCACGGTCGGCGTTCTCTGCGCCCAGATTTTTGGCGTTCCCGGTGGCAAGGCACGCGAGGACGTCGCGCTTCGTCACGCGCGCACGCTCGGAGTCGCGATGCAGCTCACCAACGTGCTCCGCGACGTTGGTGAAGACGCACGCAACGGTCGCTGCTACCTTCCGACCGAAGAGCTCCAGCGCTTCTCGCTCGATCGCGACGACGTGCTTCGCAACGCGACGATTGCCGGTGACCCACGGTGGCACCGCCTGATGACGTTCGAGATCGCACGCGCCCGCGGTCTGTACGAACAGGCTTTGCCGGGGATTTCGATGTTATCGCCCGATTCGCAACGATGCGCCGCCGCATGCGCCATTGGCTATGCGGCGATTCTCGACGCACTGGAGCAGATCAACTACGACTCGATGTCGACGCGCGCGTCCGTCGGCAACATCGCACGCCTCGGGGTTCTCTGGGACGCATGGCGGTTCAAGAGCCGCAGCAAGTCAACCGCCTGACGAAGCATTGACGGTAGTTGTAATCGGCAGCGGATTTGGCGGTCTCGCTGCCGCTATCCGCCTGCGGGCGCAGGGCCACGACGTCATGATTGTCGAGAAGCACCCCGATGCCGGCGGCCGGGCGCGCGTGTTCAGGCAGGATGGCTTCGTGTTCGACGCCGGCCCAACGATTATTACCGCACCGCAGCTCTTCGCCGACCTGTTCGCGGCGGCTGGCCGAAAGATCACCGATTACGTCGAGCTCGTGCCCCTCGATCCGTACTACAACGTGCGGTTTGAGGACGGAACTGTTTTTTCATACAACGGCGACCGCGAGTCGATCATTCGCCAGATTTGCGCAATCAATCCGGACGACGTTGACGGTTATAGAAAGTTTGTCGCCGCCGCCGAGGACATTTTCAAAACCGGCTTCGCTCTCATCGACAAGCCGTTCGACCGGTTCACCGACATGGTCAAGGTGCTGCCCGACCTCGCGCGACTCGGCTCGCATCGGAGCGTCGCATCGCTCGTGAATCGCTACATCGCCGATCCGCGATTACGGCAGGTGCTCAGCTTTCATCCACTCCTCGTTGGTGGAAATCCGTTCCAGACAACATCGATCTACGCTCTCATTCATACCCTCGAGCAGCGATGGGGTGTGTGGTTCGCGATGGGCGGGACCGGTGCACTCGTGAACGGGCTGGTCCGACTGTTTCGCGACATCGGCGGAGAGATTCGGTTCTCGGCGGAAGTCGCTCGCATTGACATCGATGCGTCGAGCGGTACGGCGACTGGCGTAACATTGACAGATGGAACGTCTCTGGGCGCCGACGCGGTTGTCGCGAACGCCGAGGTCGCGCGTACCTATCTCAGCCTGGTACCGAAGAGCGCGCGAAAAAAGAACACTGATTGCCGGATGCAGAAGTTGCGTTACTCGATGTCACTGTTCGTCATGTATTTCGGGACCGATCGTCGCTACGAGGACATCGCTCATCACGAGATACTGATGGGGCCGCGATACCAGGACCTCGTCGAAGACGTGTTCACGAGAAAGATTCTCGCCGACGATTTTTCTCTCTACCTTCACCGCCCGACGGCAACCGATCAATCACTCGCGCCCCCGGGGTGCGACTCGTGGTATGTCCTGTCTCCCGTTCCCCACCTGGGCGGAAATGTCGATTGGAAGGCGGCGTCGCTTCCCTACCGCAATACGATCGTGAAGTATCTTGAAGAGCGATACCTGCCCGATCTGTCTCGACACATCGTCACCGAGCGGCAGATCGACCCGCGGTACTTCGACACCGAGCTCAATTCACACCTGGGAAGCGCCTTTTCGGTCGAGCCGATCCTGACGCAATCGGCGTGGTTCAGGCCACACAACCGGAGCGAGGATGTGCCGAATCTATATTTCGCCGGCGCCGGAACTCATCCGGGCGCCGGACTTCCTGGAGTGCTCAGCTCCGGGAAGATCGTTGCCGACATGATCGGAGAAGCTTGATGGAACGCGCAGCACGTACGCTCCTCGCGGCTCATGTCGCGCTCATTCTGTTCTCAACGGTTGCCCTGACGACGTTTCTCGCGGGGAATCCGCCGGCATGGCTCGCAACTGAGCCCGCTCAGACTATTTACCGCTACGGCTGGATGCTTTCGGGTCCGACTTACGTCCTGCTCGGCGCCGCCGCGATTTTGCTGCATGCCGCAATGCGGTTTGGACTCGGTCGCGCGCTGGCCCTCCTTGGCGTCGGCGTGGCGATCTCGCTCACCTCGGAGCTTCTCGGGACGAGCACCGGCCTTCCGTTCGGGCCGTACTCGTACACGACGCTTCTCGGCTACCGGATCGGCGGCCTAGTCCCGTTTCCGATTCCGCTTTCGTGGTTCTATATGGTCTACGCGAGCATTGCGATCACAGGCAGAATTCTCCCAGCGAGAGACTCTGAGCGAAGCCGCGTCGCGTGGGCGTTCTGTGCTGGCGCGATTCTCACCGCGTGGGATGTCGCAATGGACCCAGCGATGTCGAAAGCAACGACTCACTGGCTCTGGCATACCGACGGTTTCTTCTATGGTATGCCGTTGAGCAACTGGATCGGCTGGTTCCTTACTGGCAGCATCGTCGCGCGGGCAATGATGGCGGTCGTCTCGCCGGCTCAATTCACCTCGAAAGTTTCGCCGTCGCGGCTCCCGCTCGTGATTTATGCAATCAATGGCCTCATGCCGATTGCAATCTGTTTTCGTCATGGGCTCTGGTGGGCGGCGGTCCTCGGCCTTGCAGCCATGGGACTGGCACTCGTCCTTGCGGGGCGATCAGACCGTGCGATACCACCTCTCGTAACCTGGAAAATGAGGTTGGACAGGCGCACCCGTTAGTTTGGCGTTCGTGAGAAGATTAACGATCGCAGTGGCCACTCTCGGGACGGTTCGTCACTCCCGTCGCAGGATCAGAACCGGAGGCGTCCGCCCAGGTTGATGACCCGTCCTTCGAGCGGTGCCCAGACATCGGTCGTGACTCTTCCCGTCGGTGCCGGTCGCGGGAGCAACAGCGGGTCGAAACGGGTCTGACGCACGTCGGTGACGTCGTCGGCATTCAGGAACAACATGATCTTGCCGATTCGCTGCTCAGCAAGGATGCCCACCGTCGCGTATCGAGCGCCCTCGCGGCGATAAGGGTCGTGCTCCAACGTCTGACGTCCAGTGTAAAAGACCTCGACGCCAACCCGCGTACCGCTCTCGTCCTCCTCGAACGCGATGTCTACCCCTCCCGCCTGGCGCGGTACAAGCGGGGAGCTAACGCGCCGTCCCTCGGCAACCGACCATTCAGTCGCATCGGTCACCGAATACAACGCGGTGATCGCAATCGGTTCACGATTGTACACTGCGAACACCTCTGCTCCGTTAATCCTGCTCGGTTTTGGGGCATTCACGAGGAGAATCCTTCCTTCGACAGGCTGATTTTCGACCACGGTCACCGGACGCGAGAGCGACGATGTGAACACACTCATGTTCAACTCCGCCAGCCCCACCTTTCCGTTCACATCGACCGACGCGTCCCGCAACCGCTCCGGCCGCAGCGCTGCGAAACCGCGAATTCGGTTCAGTCCGATGACGTCAGCTTCCTCGACGAAAGGAGTTGGGTTTGACGTAGCGACGCCCGCTGCTGTGCGAAGCGACCATCCGTCACCCAGCTTTGCCAGCGCCGAGAGACGCGGGCTGAACGACGTGCCGTAGAGGCTGGTGCGATCTACGCGAGCCGTGCCTGAGACGGAAAGAAACTCGAGCGGGTTGTAGGTTTCTTGCGCGAAGATCGAGGCAGTCGTGGAGCTGTACCGAGCCAGGGCGGGCGCCGCGCCGCCAAGGTCCGCTGCGGATCCGGCAATACCGGCAACAACGTCGTTCCTGCGCTGCGAGGAGGAATAAACGGCTTCTGCAATGCCGTTCGACCGCCGATCTGATTCGACGCTCTTGCCAAACCGCCGGCGCTGCCACTGGGTTCCCACAGAACCGCGCACCGTTATGTCGGAACGATTGCTCACTGGAAATCTCCCATCAGCGCCGGCATCCGCGTGCGTCGTTCTGGCCGACACCCGATACGATCCGATTGATGGCCCGACATCGCCGGCGAGTGTTCCGCCGTTGCGATCCTCGGTGGACCATCCGGCGGTCGCCATCATCCGCTTCCGCGTGGAGTCGGTTCTGACAAACCGTACGCGGCCTTCTCCCCGGTTGAATCCCGGAATGTCCGCCCACTTATCAGCATTTACATCACGTGCCGATTGACGATGTGCTCCCGCAAGCAGGGTGTATCCCCAGCTCGGGTCGATTCGGCCTCCCGTCCACGCGGTCAGATCCTGACCGTCTCGCGACGTTGCGTTGCCGACAACGTCGGTAATAGCTGCACGCTTCGGCGGCTCGCGCGACACGAGGTTGACGACTCCGCCAAATGCTTCCGGGCCATAAAGGGCGGTCGCAGCGCCCTTGATAACCTCAGCCTGCTTGAGGTCGAGCGGTGGCACGTCCATGAAGCCGATTCCCTGGACCGCGCCATAGAGCGGCAGCCCGTCGGACAAAAGGAGTGTGTAGCGACCTCGCAGTCCTCTCAGGCGCAAACCAGACCCTCCGAGACCGGCGGATGTGGCCTGTACCCGAACACCGGGGATTTCCGACAGCAGTCGCGTTGGATCGGCCGGCCTCATCACCGTTTTTTCGTCTACATCCTCGCCGGCCAGAATCTCCACCCTCTCGGGTTCGTCCTGAATTCGTCTCGCCACGCGAGTCGTTCCGACTACCACGGGCGTGAGTGTAGCAACACCGGACGGAATAAGGTCTATCACAAGGGTAGTATCGCCCGAAACGACAACGCTGATGGAGTCGGTGCGCAGGCCTGATCTCGACACTCGAAC
>JBBSFT010000146.1:0-6986 GCA_038254845.1 Gemmatimonadales bacterium
GATTGAAAGCGGTACTCCGGCCGAGCTTCAGAGCCTGCTGCTCGATGAGCTGAGGGAGGATCAGGCCGCGGATCTTCCATCGCTCCCCGACATCGAGCTTGTCGAGACGGGGCCACTTCTCGAGCTCGGCGACTTGATGACACTTGCCAATCTCGACATTCCAGAGCTGCGCGACCCGCCGTACAACCCCGTCGTGCCGCGCGAGCTGCGCGATTCATCGCGCTCATTCTTCGACGTCATTCGCGAGAAGGACATTCTTGTTCACCATCCGTTCGATTCATTCGCTGCATCGGTCGAGCAGTTCATCACTGCCGCGGCGCTCGATGAGAATGTCCTCGCGATCAAGATGACGCTCTATCGCACGACGGGAGACACGGCAATCGTGCGTGCCCTGACGCAAGCAGCCGAGCGTGGCAAGCAGGTCGTCGTACTGATCGAGCTGCAGGCACGGTTCGACGAGGCCAACAACATCACGTTCGCGCGCACACTCGAGAGTTTCGGCGTGCACGTGGCATATGGTCTGGCCGGTCTCAAGACGCACACCAAGACAACGCTCGTCGTCCGCCGGGAGAAGGACGGCATTCGCCGGTACGCGCACATCGGGTCCGGCAACTACAACTCGAAGACAGCGCGTATTTACACGGACATCGGCCTGTTCACGTGCAGTCCCTCGATCGGCGCGGACCTGAGCGATCTGTTCAATGCTCTCACGGGGTTCTCACGCCAGCGGTTGTATCGCAAGCTTCTCATCGCGCCGGGTGACATGCGGCAGCGCTTTCGCGAGCTGATCGACCGTGAGACTCAGCATGCGCGCGACGGAAAAGGCGGGCGGATCATCGCGAAGATGAACGCGCTCGTCGATGGCGACACGATCGAAGCTCTGTATCAGGCCTCTCAGGCAGGCGTGGACATTGACCTCATCATCCGCGGGATCTGCTGCCTTCGTCCTGGCGTTGCCGGCGTGAGCGATCGCATTCGTGTCATCAGCATCGTCGGCAGGTTCCTCGAGCATTCGCGTCTGTTCTACTTCGGGAATGCAGGATCGGAAGAGTTTTACTTCGGGTCTGCCGACTGGATGCCTCGTAATTTCGACCGGCGTGTCGAGGCGGTGTCCCCGGTTGACGATCGAACGCTGCACCCGCGCCTTCATGCACTCCTCAACACACTGCTTGAGGACAACCGCCAGGCGTGGCAGCTTCAGTCGGACGGCTCGTATGTTCAGCGCGTTCCGCATGACGGCGAACCGCTCCGGGCTGCGCACGAGCAATTGCTGATCGACAGTTGGGGAATGCTCTCGGCCGACGACTCGACGCCGTATCTCCCTGTTGATTCGACGGAGCAGACGGCAAACAGCTAATCTGCTGGTGTGCCGTCGTCCTCGAACGTGAATGTCGACCCACCGGGGGCGACAATTTCGACGGGAACGCCGGCGTAGCTCGCCAGCAGCTTCGATTTCTTGCTTGCTCCCCACAACTCGAGACGAATGCTCGGTGCTTTCGGGGAGGGTACGGGAATGAGACGGATTGCGCGGTCAAGCCAGCGCACCCGGATGTCGTCGACAGCACCGGCATGACCGCGGTCGAAACCGTCGGCGACGCGAAGCAACGCGGCCAGGCGCGTGACCCGGTCGCGTGAAGCCGCGCTTAGCGGCCCGAAGTTACCGTGCGACTTCTTCGGCTCGGAACCGCGGTGGTAGCGGGCAATGTTCGCGATCGCAACCTGTTCAACAGGTGTCATCCCGAGCAGATCGGCGTGAGTTATGAGATGATACGAGTGCTTGTGGTGCTTGTCGTAGTTGATGTGATAGCCGATGTCGTGAAGAAGCGCCGCATCGGCGAGAAGCTGTCGTTCTTCGCGAGCGCACCCGAGTCGGTGGCCGATCGAGTCGAAGAGGCGGAGCGCAAGCTTCTGCACATGCCGCGCATGCGGCTCCTCGAAATGCGATCGCTCCGCCAGATCGCGCACTGAGCGCTCGCGCGCTTCGCCCGGATCGGCCGGCTTGGGCGTAACGCGGGCGAGCTCGAGAAGAATTCCCTCCCGGATCCCGTATCCCGATACGACTACCTCTTTCGACTCAAACGTCGACAGCACTTCAGCGATCGCAGCAAGACCCGCTGTGATGATATCCGCACGTCCCGGGTTGAGACCGGGCATGGCGATTCGCTCGGCCGGTGAGAGTGCGGCGAGAGTGTCGACGATGTGCTCGAGCTCCATCCGCGCGACGCGGGTTCCGTGAACTGTGCGCGCAGTCTGAATTCCGTGTCGCGCGAGCACGATGCCGCCCAGGTTTGTGAATGTGCCGCCAGATCCGATGAGCTGCGATCCGCTCCAGTCCTTCGCAGACACTTCCTGATCGAGTCGTTTTCTCACTGCGCGCCGAAGCTTTTTCATTGCTGCCGGCGTGATGCCTTTCGCGAAATATTTTTCGGTGAGGCGAATGGCGCCGAACGGGAGCGAGATCAGGCGCTCGACAAGCCCTTCCACGCTCAACGCCAGCTCGAGCGAACCCCCGCCGATGTCAACAACTATTGCGCGACCTGACCCAAGGTCGAAATGTGCGAGCGCGCTGAGAAAGCTGAGTCGGGCTTCGTCGGAACCGTCGAGGACGCTGACCCTCATGCCCGCTTCCTTGCGGACGAGCGCGAGCCACTCCGGGCCGTTCGAAGCTTCACGCACAGCGCTCGTTGCAACGACGCGCCGGCGCTTCGCACCGAGCTGTCGCGCAAGGGCCGACATCCTGTTCAGCGCGGCGAGAGCGGCAGCCATTGAATGAGTGCTGAGCCGTCCTGTCTCCTGAATTCCGGCACCAAGTCGTGGCGCTGCCTTCATTTCGTCGACGACGCGGATGCCGCCGGTAGGTGACACGTCGGCGACGATCTGACGGATGGAGTTCGATCCTATGTCGATTGCGGCGATGCGCACGTCGCCGGCGCGTGCGCGGCTTCGCTGGCGCCGCCGGGCCGGCGCTTCGTTCGGCATCGTATCTGTGTTGTCGGGCATCGTCAGGTGGAAGATAACGCCTGACGGTGCAGGCGAACCTTTTGTGCGAGCCGGGAGCCAATTGCGGTGAAGAGTGTCCATGCGAGGGAGCGCATCGGCTGCACGGATCGATCGCTGGAGCGTCGGCTGTGGAGCCCAACCGTGGTGTCCTCTGAGCCGGACTCTTTCAGCTCGATGATGATCGATCCGCTATCGACCGGTTGCGTCGCGGGGTGTCCGACAATCATCCAGACGCCATCGCCGCGCTGGACCTGTCGTTCCATCTGGATCCCTGACGAGGCAAGCGACTGCTGCGCGGCTTCAACTCTAGAATTCATTCACGTAGCTCACGAATTTGAAATGGTTGTCACGCTCGATGATCGAGCCGAAAAGTTTGCGGCGTCGCGGACGGGGTTGCCCCGGCTCCGAGATCATGACGGCGCATTCGGTCCAGATGATGTTGGAGCCTTGCCGGTCGGATTTGGACGCGCACGTGCTGCCACCGTAGCGCAGAGACTGTCCGCCGAGGCGTCGTAGGAGTCGCGTCAGGCCGGACGATCCCGGATTCTGGATTTGACTCCAGACCAAACCGGGCGCCTGTCGATATGGTGCTTTCGTATAAGGTGATTCCGGGTACACGAGCGACGCGAATTCCTGCGCGTTTACCTGCATCCCGCGAAGCGCCGCTGTATCCGCTGCCGAGAGGGCGCGGACGAACTTCCGGATAAGCGAATCGCGGGTGCCGGCTCCGCCCCTGAGCCGTGTAACGCTGTCTCCTCCGACTGCCGCCCGAAAACGCCGCAGCTCTTCCGCCATAGGAAGGATCGAATCGACGACGTATCCAGGTAGCGTGCGATTTATCGAATCCTGGCGTGCTCTCGCGGTTGAATCGGCGCGGGCGGAGTCTTGAGGTGATGACGCGGCCGACTCCCGAAGGTTCTCGCATGACGACATCCCGATGAGGAAGATCAGGATGGCACCGAGCCTGGTCGATCGTCGCATGGCGGGAGATGTCAACGAGAGATGACCGGCGACTGTTGCCCGCCGGCCATCTGTGATGGGTGAATGCCTAGTTCCTTGCGTAGGTCGTCCAGCCTGTCCACCACTTCGCTCCGCCCGGTGCTGCGGCGCCGACGTAGGAAGTGCCGCTTACCACGGTGCCTGCCTTCGTTGCTAATTTTCCCGCGAATGTCGCGAGTCCCCCGGCTGCAATCGCCGACGTTGCGGTCGGTGTCCAGTCGAACGAGCTGACGCTCGTCGGCACCGCGCCCTGTGCAGGAACAGTCGTGAACAACGTCGTCACGGCTGCCGTGCTGATGGTCAGCGCGTTTCCGGTGAGGTCGAGCGAGTTCTGGATGGTGCTTCCACCACCGGCCTGAAAGACAACCGGGTTCTCGGTGAAGAAATCGTTCTTCACAATGAGATCGGAGGTAGCAGCGTCGGGGACAGGCACCGATCCACCGCGGGCGTAGCTCTCCTGGTCGCGCAACGAAACGCCGCCACGCGGCCAGCGCGCGAGGATTCCATTCACATAGTATCCGCCCGTTCCTCGGCGAAGCATCATGCCGTAGCCGCCGCCAGATCCGCTGCACGCAACGTCGCCGCAGCCAATGAGAGTAAAGTTGGTGACGAGTGGAACAGTGAACGGCGCCTGGTTGAATCCGTTGTCGCATCCGGAGCCGTTGCAGCCGTCGTTCTCGATTCCCTCGAGATCGGTGGAGAAGAACCCTGCACCCGTTCTCGGTGTGAGCTGTACCGAGTTGTAGCCGATCAGGAACGACATGCGTCCAACCCAGCCTTCCGACATGTCGTACATGTCGTCGCCGGTTTCGTAAGCGACGAGGTGGTCGAGGTCAAAGCCGCCGCCAAAGAACTCGTACGAGTCATCGAGGCCTGCAAGAGATTGAAGGTACGATGCACGCGTACCCGAGCCGACCGCCGCAAACGTGAACGAGTTGAGCTCGTTGTTGAGCGACGGAGCGAAGCCCGCAAACTCGACACGCACATATGTCAGTGTGCCGGAGTTGTCCGTGGCGACAGTTCCACCAGAGTAGAGAACCTGGTAGTTCTTTCCGCCCACGATCGTTGTGCCGTCAGTGCCCGAGCCCTCGACCTCGACGCTTCCGCTTCGGTTGTTGATCGCGTTGCCGATGAGCAGGAGTCCGCCCCAGTCACCCGGCTGACGTGATCCCGCGGCGCGCGACGACGTGAACACGATCGGGGCGTCGGCGGTGCCGACCGCCTGAATCTTTGCCCCGCGCAGAATCCACAGGGAAGAGCCGAGCGTGTTGAAATCGCCCTTGATGATGGTACCCGGCTGAATGGTCAGCGTCGCGCCGTTGGCGACGTGGATGAAGCCTTTCAGGGTGTAGGCAGTGTCGGCGAAAAACGTGCGGCTCGTAGTGATGTCGGTTGTGATGTCCGCCGAAGCATTGCCAAAGGCGAGCGTCGAGACTGTCGATTCACCCGAGGCGGCGCTCTTGAGTCCGCCCTTGTTGGTGATGACGTGATACCGGTACTGCGTGTTCGTCTTGAGGTTGGTGTCCGTGTACGTGACAGGACCCGCGACCGAGGGTGCAGGGATGTTGGTCACAGCGGTGAACGCGCCGGCTGCGCCTTCTGCGCGCTCGACGTCATAGCTTGCATCGCCGGCGTTGCTGTTGAACGTCAGTTGAACGGACGTCGTGCTTCTAGCAGTGGTGGAAAGTCCAAGAACCGGGTTTGGTGCTGAAGGGCCGGTGCTGCTGTCGCTGCAGGCGGCGGTCACGGCTCCAAGCAGAATTACCGCGGATGCGAGATTGCGGCGGCTGAATACCATTCGTGTCCTCTGAATGTGGAAGGGCGGGATGGCGAAAGAAAAAAGAGGTGGCGAGGCATTTGCCCGGCCACCTCAATAGAATCCGCGTGTATTGTGATTGTGTCTCGCGTAGGTCACGATGGCGTCACAACAACGCCTCCGCGATTTGCGTTACGGGCGAACCTGAAATCCAAGCTGGAAGGTTCGGCCCGATCGGTACAGCTCACGAGTGGCCGTGCCCTGAATCGTATTGAATGGTGAGTCGAAAAGGTTCTTCGCATCGAGCCTCGCAGTGACATTCTGCAGCAGCGCCAGCCGCAGAGAAAAGTCACCGACATTCCGCGCCTTCTCGATGACATCCGGGAGGGGCGAATCGCCGGCTGCTTGGATCCGGTCGCCGACGCGGTTGACGAGAAGCGTCGCCGACGAGCCGCCGTTTCGCGACATGTACGACAAGCCTGCGTTGATCACGTAGGGCGCCTGTCCAACCATTCTCCTGCTGAGATTCGTCGCGCTCGCCTGCGTGTCCTTGAAGAGATGAATGGTGCTCTGCATCGCCGTCACGTTGCTGAAAACCGTGAACGGTGCAAACGGCTCAGCGATGAAGCCAAGGTCTTTTCGGACCTCGAGTTCGACTCCGTAGTTGTCAGCGCTTTCCGCGTTCGTGAAGAACACCGTTCGCGTTCCCGAGCCCGCTGCGCGATAGACGCGCTCGATCGGCAGATCGAACTTCTTGGCGAAGAGCCCAACGCTCAGGACTTCGCCTGGGTTGGGATAGAACTCCCACCGCAGGTCAGCGTTTCGGACCCTGGTGCGCTGAAGATTTTCATTACCCTGTGTATCGTCGCCGTTTAGAACGTCGCGGCTCTTGATTGGAGAGAGCTCGCGATATTCCGGGCGCGCCAGCGTGCGGGATAGGGACAGGCGGACCTGCTGCGACTCGGTCAGCCTCATGTTGAGCGCTACAGAAGGAAGTACATCGTTCCAGCGCTTCTGAGTGGAGACCGCCGAGCCGAGCGTCGAGAACGCACTCACATCAAGGCGATCCCTCTCGTAGCGAGCGCCGCCAATCAATCTCAGCCGGCTCGACAGCGCAAGCTCGGTCATCGCAAAGGCAGCGGAGATTCTGTCACGTGCGCTATAGGGTCCACCCTGCGCCAGCGGACCGATGTCGAGCACATTGCTGTTTGCCAGCCGACCGTCGAAAATC
>JBBSFT010000147.1:0-6937 GCA_038254845.1 Gemmatimonadales bacterium
AGTCCCTTCGCTCAGAATCCTGACGTAGCTCGCGTAGCTGAAAACCCGGCTTCGTCTCCGACCGGTGATCTCCCGTACGACACCAATGTCTTCGAGCGCGGACAAAGATCGCAGGACACTTGGAAGTGAGATCCCTGTCTTTCTCACGAGTGTGGCCGAGTTTGAAACTGGTTGCTCCTGGAGCGCATGGTGCACTCGCAGAGCGGTTCCAGCACTGCGGCCGACTTGCTGGATGCGATCTCTGTCTTCGCGAGCGGTCCTCACGAGTCGCTGGGCGGTGTCAACGGCGCCGGCCGCACTCTCGGTAACTCCGTCCGCGAAGAAGCCGATCCATTTTTCCCAGTCACCCTCCCGCCGTACTTCGTCGAGCAGGCGATAATATTCGGACCGGTGACTCTTGAGGTAGAGGCTGAGGTATAGCAGGGGATCCCGAAGCACCGTTTCGACGCAAAACAGAAGAGTCACGAGCAAGCGGCCAACACGTCCATTTCCGTCGAGAAATGGGTGGATCGTTTCGAACTGAACGTGAGCCAGCGCTGCCTTAATCAATATCGGAGTGCGTTCAGGTTGGTCGTGGAGCCATAGCTCGAGCGCCCCCATGCATTCCTGAACCTTCTCTGGAGGCGCGGGCACGAATGCGGCGGTTCCTGGCCTGCTTCCGCCGAGCCAGTTCTGTGAACGCCGGAACTCACCTGGCGACTTGGTCGACCCTCTTCCGCGAGAAAGGAGCTTCTCATGGATCTCCCGAATGAGCCGATTCGATAACGGAAAACCGCCCCGGATTCGGTTCAGCCCGTGTTCCATTGCCGCGACATAGTTTGAGACTTCACGCACGTCGTCGAGCGGCACGCCTGGCGCTTCCTGGGCCTCGAACAACAGCAGATCGGAGAGCGACGATTGCGTCCCCTCAATTTGCGACGAGAGGACAGCCTCCTTGCGGACATACATATACAGGAGCAGCCGTGTATCCGGCAGCAGGGTGGTTACGCTGTCCAGTCGGCCGAGTGCAAGCAGGGCCGCGTCCATTCGGTCGCGAAGCTCGGGTTGAATGGAAAGGCCCGGTCTGGGCGGCAGAGGAAATGGAACGAACGAGCGTACTTTTTCTCCGCCGGCGCTTGCGGTGGTTAAATACTTTCCGGTTAGTCCGCGTTTCATCCGGTACGTCTGGTATTGTAAAGTGTCGTAATTAAGCCAGATCTCTAATTAAATATAACGCTTATCCTTAAGTAATGAGGCTCAATGGATGTGGTAGCCGTTGGACTGTCCTCTCTCCGGCACTCATCTACGCGGCGTCTTGCGCTAATTAACTTTTGAAACCGACACGATCCGTTACTTGCGTTTAGGACCCAATCTTTATTAACGATGAGCTGACACGTATGACTCAACACGGGCTCGGCGAAGTTTCAGAAACCGCGCCGCGTTCCCGCAGTAGATATCGCGCTTCTGCTCACGAGTCAGGCGCCGGTGCCTGCGCAAACGCCGGGCAGGCGGCGGTCAACGGCAGCGGATCAATGCCCGACTTTCGCTTTCAGTTCCTCCCACCAGTTCGTGACTACAATCAGCTGCGAAGGAGTGCCGGGAAGCGGCTCGATGAAGTAGAACGACTTGCCGTCGGGACCCACCGAATACGCGCGGTGCCGATTGTCGGTCACGTAAGTCTGCGCCGAGAACAACGGCCGCTCGCCAGTTACGCGGAAGTCGCCCGATGCATCGATTTGCACGGCCACCAGATCACCCTTCGAGTTGCGATAGTACATCTCGTGACCGTCGGCCGACCAGGCCGGTTCTGATCCGCCAGCTTTCGAGATCTGCCATTTGGTGCGCCCCACCTCGGGAAACGGTCGAACATACACCTCGGTTCGTCCTGACTCATCTGTGCCGAACGCAATCCACCGTCCGTCAGGCGAAAGCGTCGGCGCGAATTCCTCACTCTCCGAGTGAATCAGCGGACGGCCAGTCGAATCGGTCACACCGCGGATGTAGATATCACGATTTCCACCCGAGCCGATTCGATAGACAACCCATTTTCCATCGCGCGACCAAGTCGACTCGTCGACCCCCCGCGGATTCTTGATCGTCAAATGTGGCGCCGAGCCGCCATCGGCGGCCACTGTGAATACCGTCGGTCTGCCAAAGCGGTCCGTCGTGAAGCTTACGTTCTTTCCATCGGGGGTCCACTCACAGCGATACGAGTAAGTGCCTTCACCAGCGAGGCGAGTGAACGTTCCCGAAGGCAAGTCCTTTACCCATACTTCAGTTCGTGCGTTGACCTCAGTGGCGACTGCGATCTTTCGCCCATCGGGAGAGACCTCGAGTCCGACAAAGGCTCCGGTCCAATCCGGATCCACCGCGCTCACTGTGCCGTCGCGTGTCACCCGGGTTATGCGATTCAGTGGAGTGTAGGCTGCATAAAGCAGCGTGCCTTCGTGAGACATTCCGATCGAAGCGCGACCCTGCCCGCCGAGATGCACGCCGCTGATCATCGTCGCAGGCGCGCCTTTCATGTCGGCGCTCCCTTCGTCGAAACGAGATGCTGTGATTGTTCCGTCGCTCTGTAGAATCGCCAGATAACCCGACCCATAGCTCATCGCGCGAATGCCTTTCCCCAATTCCCTGTGAGCTCCGGTCTTCACGTCGATTGCGGAAATGTCCGGCGCACCCTTTAGCCGCCAGAGCGTCGCAAGCACTGTATGCCCTCCAGGGAGCGCCTCCGGCCAGTAGTAGAAAAGCTCATCGTGCGCCGAGTCCGGACGCGCTACCACTTCAGGTTTTCCGCCAGCAGCGCGAATGCGCAATAAAGCCAGGCGTCCTTCAGAGTTACCGTTGAAGTAAATCCATCCGTCATCGCTCCACGTGCCGCCGGTGCCGAAAGCCGAATCGAATAGAACTTTGGGCGTGCCGCCTGCCATCGGAGTGATCTTGAGGGCACCAGGGAACCCGGTGAAGAACCCCAGCATCCTTGAATCTTTGGAGAAGAAAGGTGCCCAACCCTGTTCGCCTCCCTCGACCGGCTTCGCCTTGAACTCGTTGCGATCCCGCGAGAGCAGCAGGCCTTCCAGCGATTTGTAGATGATTGTCTGGCCATCGGGAGAAACGCCGGGAGCGTCCTCTCCGTTATTGATGTCGTTGCCTTCGAGAAAAACGCTGTACCTGCTCACTGGCAGAGGACGGTCAGGCCGGATGACTTTCCATCCGAGAAGTCCGGCGAGGACGACTGCAATTCCGCCCGCGACAAACGTTGCCTTCTTCCACGTTTGTATATCTGCGCTCCCCACCCCGGCGCCTCGATGCGTCACCTTGGCTGTCTGCAGCGACGCATCCCCCAGTGCCCGCGAATACTCGGCCGCTGACGGAAAACGGTCTGCCGGCATTTTCTCGAGTGCCTTGAGAACTGCTGCCTCGACGTGATCCGGAATGTTCTTTCTTTGACCGACGAGGCCTGCAGGGTCCGTCGTTATGACCTTTGCAACGATTGCCTGCGCTGTCGGGCCGGTGAACGGTGCGACGCCGGTGAGCATCTCGTATGTAACTGCCCCGAGTGAGTAGACGTCACTTCGAGCGTCGATGTCACGCTCTCCGGTTGCCTGCTCCGGACTCATGTATTGAGGAGTTCCGAGCG
This sequence comes from Gemmatimonadales bacterium, assembly GCA_038254845.1. GTDB lineage: Bacteria > Gemmatimonadota > Gemmatimonadetes > Gemmatimonadales > Gemmatimonadaceae > UBA4720. The sequence goes on from JBBSFT010000147.1 coordinate 3,620, forward strand.
ACAACCCCGTCTGTGTCATGCGTCCGCCGCCCGCATTCGTAACCGCGAGTGCAATCCCGAAATCGGCGACGACCGCCTGCCCATCATGCACGAGAATGTTCTCTGGCTTGATGTCGCGGTGGATTACTCCCTTACGGTGAGCGTAGTCGAGAGCGCTGGCTACTTCACGGGCGAGCCGAAGTGCTTCGTCGATTGGAAGCTGACGCTCGCGATGCAATCGCTCGCGGAGCGATTCTCCGTCAACGAAGGGCATTACATAGTAGAGCTGCCCGTCTGCCTGTCCCGAGTCGAACAGCGGGAGAATGTGCGGGTGCTGCAGCCCCGCTGTGACGTGAATTTCCGAAAGAAATCGCTCGGCGCCAAGAACTGCCGCGAGCTCCGGGTGGACGACTTTGACTGCGACCTTGCGATGATGACGAAGATCCTCCGCGAGGTAGACCGTCGCCATTCCGCCCTGCCCGAGCTCGCGTTCGATCGTGTATTTGTCAGCGAGTGCTGCGGTTAGTCTCTCCAGGGGTTCGGTCACGAACTAACCGCGCTCCGAAATCTTTCTTCGTCCGAAAGCCTGGGATAGTCACGCTTGCGCCACGGGCTCATCATGTGAATGACGGGGCTGGCGACGAAGACAAGAACTGCCGACAGCGGAATCGGGATCCACAGCAAGACGAGTCTGGTCATTGAGTCTCCTCGGATCGGGATGAGGGACGCGCGGCGACTTCTCTGGGTGCACAATGTGGGGTAGGGTGACTCCCTGCGCCAGCAAGCTGCCAAACTCCCGACTCGTGCTATTTCGGGGTCGTCCCCGGGTCAGTCGACGAATTCTTTCGTTGGCGTAAGCCGCACGTAATACTTAGCCGAACGCAGCGCGCACGACGTCGCGACCGGAGAGGTCGGCGCGCGTTTGCTGTCATTGTCCTCGCAGGAATGCCCGCGTGTCAATGTCGCGAGCCTTAACATCGGCGTAGAAATAGCGTCAATACATCTCCATCGAAAGCTCGAGGATCCGGGTTTGAGGAAAGCATCAGCTGCTTTGATTTCGTTCGTTACGATTTGCGCCGTGCTCGGGTGTGGGAGCGGTACAGCGACCCAACCAGCCGTAGTCGCCCCGTCAACATACAGCGTCAAAGTCGCGCTCACTGATCTTACTTCTGGCGGCTACCTTGGCTTCCGCGGCGGATTGTACCCAAATGGAAGTGACGTCGAGCCCTCGACGCATGCGGCTGAAGGTGGGCGCAGAGCTGCGCTCATCAGGCCGCTCGATGCGAATGGGACTGCGAGCGCGAGCGGAAAGGTTGTTCTCGTGTCGATCGGAATGTCGAACACATCGCAGGAGTTCTGCGCGGTGAATGGTACGACGAATTGTTTCCCCGAGACATTCATGGGCGTCGCCGCGTCCGATAACGCAGTAAATCATTCGAGTCTCGTGATCGTGAACGGTGCGCAGGGCGGTGAGGATGCGTCGGACTGGAACTCTCCGTCGGCGCAGACATTCACAGTTGTGCGCGATCAGCGGCTCGCGCAGTTCGGCGTGACGGAAAAACAGGTTCAGATTGTGTGGCTCAAGGAGGCCGATGCGAATCCGACGGTGTCATTGCCGAATGCAGCCGCCGATGCGTATGTGCTCGAGACGAGACTCGGCGACATCGTTCGCGCGTTGCGTGTGCGGTATCCAAACCTGCGGCAGGTCTTTCTTGGCACGCGGACGTATGGCGGGTATTCAACCGGTCGCTTGAATCCTGAGCCCTTCGCGTACGAGTCGGGCTTTGCGGTGAAGTGGCTCATTCAGGCGCAGATCGACCAGGTTCAGAGTGGCCGAGTGATGGATGCGCGTGCGGGTGATCTGGACTACGGTACGGTTGCGCCGTGGATCGCGTGGGGACCGTACGCGTGGGCGAATGGTACCGTTGCGCGTTCTGACGGACTCGTGTGGGTGCGGTCCGATTTCGGGCCAGATGGAACGCATCCTTCCGCGCTTGGGAGGGCGAAGGTGGGGACGTTGCTTCTTTCGTTCTTCAAGTCGTCCACGTTTACGCGATGCTGGTTCCTTGCAGGACGGAGTTGTTGATGGCGTCGGTTGCAATATGCACACACTTCTTTTGGCCGACCATATGGACGACAAATCGAAGAATGATCTCCCGTTCGATCTCGTGGCATTCATGACTTCATCGCAGCCATACGGTCCGACGATCAGCCTCGACGGTGTCCATCCCAGCGCCGCCGGGCATTCCATTCTCGCGCGCGCTGCGCGTCAGGCAATCCAGAAGACGTACGGAACCGGAAAGCCGTAGTCTAGCGGTGAGCAGAACACCCTCCGCCCGCTCCGGGCGGAGGGTGTTGGCACATCGAAACCGGCGCCACGAGATTTTCGTCAGGATAAATCGAATCAGCCTCAGCGAGCCCCTCGCGACTCTTGCCGCTTCGACTGACCGCAACACTACCTCGCGACTGGTGGTGGGTCCTATTTGAGAGCGCGGCGCAGTGGCACTCCGTCCAGTTTCTCGGACGACTTCAACCCCAGCAGGGTGGCGACTGTCGGAGCGATATCGACGGTGCGCACAAACTCCGCGAAGCGACCTGCGCTGAATCCGACACCGTACAAGATCACCGGCACGTTGCTGTCGTAATCGTACGGACTTCCGTGTGACGCAACGAGGCCCGTCGCCCACAGACTTCCCGGAGTCAGCGTGGCAACGAGCTCGACGTTCGTGTTGGCGGGAAACTGGTGGGTCCACCGGCGCGCAATTGGATCGTTGATCGTGTCGCCGCGCAACAGATCGCGAAACTTATCCACGCGGGCAATTCCCGGTAGCGATCGCGCAGATGTCAGAAATACCCCAAGGACATCCTCAGGGTCGGCATGTGCCTTTTGAAATGCACTTCGATCGAGCAGAACAATCTGCTGATCGAGGTCAATCGCGCCTGCATCCACCTTGAGTGTCTTCATGCGAGCGCGCGCAGCGATCAGCGCAGGTTCGAGCGATGCACGTGTCGGTCGCGGATTTGCAGTCGCCGGAGCAAGCTCGGGAATCGGTGTGAAGCCGTGATCTGCGCTGAGCACCACGATCACCTTTGATGAATCGCGCAACCTGAACAGTGAATCGAGGAATATTCCAATCGTTCTGTCATCGCGCAGAACCTGGTCGTGCATCTCGCGCGACTGTGGCCCGTAGCGATGCCCAATTGCATCGCTCGCGGAGAGGGAGATTGTGAGCAGATCGGTTTGGGGTCCGGCGCCAAGTTGCGTCGCTCGAACGCCGTCGAGTGCCATCGCGACAATGAGCTCATCCATGAACGGAGTGGCGCGAACGAGACTCGCTG
>JBBSFT010000148.1:0-6903 GCA_038254845.1 Gemmatimonadales bacterium
CCGCAGGCCATGCCGGAGGTGACAGCGGCCTCGGCGGACACGGAACAAGCGCGCCGAAATCACGAGCCATCACACCGGCCACGTCGTCCGGAGCAACGTCGCCGACAATGCCGAGAACGAGAGGCGCCGACTGAAGGTGATTGCGATACCAGTCGCGCACATTGCGCACCGTGATGTTGCCGAGCGTCTCCTCGGCCCCGAGTGGCGACCTCGCGTATGGATGGTCGCCGTACGCGCCACCCATCACGAGCCGCATCGGAAAGCGAAACATGTCGTCGCGAAGCGCGGCGATATCGGACAATGCTACAGACCGCTCGGTCTCGAGGGCGTCTTCCGGAATTACAGCATTGAAGACAACATCGGCGAGCAGCTCAGCCGCCGCTTCGAGATGCTCAACCGCAACCGACATCGACCAGCCAAAACTTTCCGAGCCAACGCTCGTGCCGATACTTCCGCCGAGCATCTCCGCGTCTTCCGCAATCTGCGCGGCAGTGCGGGTGCGAGTTCCCTTGAGACTGGACCGCATTGCCAGCGATGTAATGCCGGCCAATTCGGGCGGCTCATCGCGGACACCGCCGATCGCCTGGATCGACAGGTAAGCGATCGCGGCACCGGGGTTTGCCTTGACGAGAATCGGCAATCCGTTCGTCGTCCGGTAAACGGACACACCGGCTTCAGTCTTCTCGAGCGGCGGAGTTGTGGCTGCAGCCGGCGGCGTCGCAATGTCTCGCGGGGGAAGCGCGTCAAGCGGGTCCGGGCGAACAGCATTCATTCTTCCGACAAAGTCCGCTGCACTCGACGCAACCGCTGGCGAATCCGACGGGCGATACACGACGACACCAACGCGCTCAGGTGTCAGGTATCTGCCGGTCACGGCATGGATATCCTCGGCAGTGACGGTCATGAATCGCTCGTAGTATTGATCACCGAGCTGCCAGCCGCCGAGCGCTTCCCATTCGACAAGGTAATTGGCCTGTCCCTCCATTGATTCGAGCCGTCGTATCCACCGCGACTCGAAAATTCTTCGCACACGCTCGACCTCGGCCGGCTCGATCGGGTCGTCGCGGAGCGAGCGCACCTGATCCCACGCGGCACGTCCCGCATCATCGACACAGCTCGCGTTCATTTCTGCATGGATGACGAAGACGCCAAGCTCGGTCGGCGTGTAGTTGTATGCGCTGACAGACGATGCTAGCTGGCGTTCCCGCAGACCGCGATACAGCCGTGAGGCGCGACCAGCGGCAAGGATGTACGACGCCGCGTCGAGCGCCGGCGTGTCCTCGTGCATCGCGTCAACCGTGCGCCATCCAAGTACGAGCTGCGTCTGCGCAATGTCGCCGCTCAGTTCGCGATACCGCGCGTCGTCGTGGTGAGGCTCGGCCGGACCCGGTTCGCGCACAACCGCGGCGTTCGGCAACGGTCCATACAATTGCTCGATCTGATGCGCGGCAGCGTCGAGGTCGATGTCACCCGCGATCGAGAGAATGGTGTTTGACGGCCGGTAATAATTGCGATAGAAACGCACCATCGCATCGCGATCGAGCCGTCGCAGTCCATCCTCGTGACCGATGCGCCACCGTCGCATGCGATGCGCGTCGTGGAGCAGCTCGTACAGCGTTTCGACGGCGACAACAGGCGGATTGTCGGTCTTGCGCTTGGCTTCCTGAATGATGACCTCGAGCTCCTTCGACAGCTCGCCGGAATCAATGACCGAGTTTGCGTACGCGTCAGCCTGAATGTCGAGGCCGGCCGCAAATCCCGACGACGGAAGAACCGTGAAGTACGTGGTGTTGTCGTAAATCGTGTGCGCGTTCAGATAGCCACCACTTGCCTTCGTCGCCTTCGCGATCTCACCGACGCCGCGGCGGGCAGTGCCCTTGAAGAACATGTGCTCAAGAACGTGGGCGATGCCGCTGACATCGTCCGTCTCGTCGAAGTAGCCCGCGTTCACGTGCGTGACGATCGCCACGACGGGCGCCGACGTGTCGCGGCGAAGCAGAACCGTCAGCCCGTTTTCGAGCACAATCCGCATGACCGACTCGGCGCTGATAAAGCGTGTCATGCGAATGAGCGGCGGCGGAGGACGACGAGGCCTCCCAAAAAGAACAGCAGGCTGTAACCGAGGAGCCACAGCAGGGAGTTGGTGTTGAGCGATTCCCCTGCCAGAAGGGGCTGAAGCATTCCACTCAGGCGGTTCAATGGCGGCAACACCGCGATGACGAGTCGTTTCCAGCCCTCGCTGTCATCCCACAGCGCGTGGAGCAACGAGGATCCCAGGAATACAGCGGCGAGAATGGGCCAGTCGAAACGAAACAGAGTCGAGATGAAAAACGCGACTCCGCCGAGTGAAAGAAAGACGAGGACGCAGAAGATCAATGGCCCGACAGGCGACACCGGAAAGATGACCAGCGCAAACACGCCGAGCAGCGCGGCCATCACGGCGATGAAGCCCGCGAAATACACCACGAACTGCTGGAAATAGTACGCCGGAATACTGACCGGCTTCGAGAACAGGAAACGATAGTAGCCCATCTTGCGGTCGTTCGAGACGATGCCGTTGAGCGCAACGAACGCGCAGATGAACACGATCTGCTGCATCGAGACCGACAGGAGCTGCTTCGCGCCGAGCTCGGACATGGGCGCGCGCATCATCCGCACCGGAGCGATGACTGCGGATCCGAGCGCCAACCCGATAATGAGAAGGGCAATCCCGCGTTCGCGACCGAAATCGCGAATCTGCCACAGCGCATAGCGGCGCAGGTTGTTCCCCCTCACGTCTTCTCTCCAACCGCTTCGCGAAACTGCTGCTCCAGTACCGACCGCGCCGGGACGACGCTGGCGAGCATAATCCCCGCGCTAATTGCCTTCGCGATCGAGCTGTTGAGCGCGACGACGTTAGCGATTGGGATCTCGAACTCGCCGCCGCCAACGTCCACAGCCAGCGGAAAGACTTCTTTCATTTTCTCGTTGCCACTCGCGACCGCGATGCGATAGGTGCCCGCGCTTTCCGCAGTCTGGTCATAGCCTGTCTGAACAAGGCGCTGCAGCCGGCCCTTGTCGATGATCGCGACGCGGTCCGCAACGCGCTGCAGCTCATCGAGATTGTGTGAGGCAATGATGATCGTGCGACCGGGCCGCCTCAGCTTCTCGACGATCTCGCGAAACTTCTGCGTCCACACCGGATCCAGTCCGTGCGTGGGCTCGTCGAGAATCACGACTGACTCATCGCGGAGGAGTGCCTGGGCCAGCCCGAGTCGCTGCAGGTTTCCCTTTGACAGCGCCTTGACCTTCTTGTCGCGATGTTCGGCAAGCCCGGTCTGCTCGATCACCGATTCGACGCGGTCTCGGACGTCGCCGGCAGGCACGCCTGCAAGTGTCGCGAATCTCAGTAACGCGCTACCCGCGGTCCATCCAGCGTTGATTGTCATCAGCTCGGAGAGGTAGCCGATGCCGTTCGCTTCGACGTACGCGCGAGGGTCGCGGCCGTCGATGGTGACAGTACCTCCCGTTGTCCGCAGGTAGCCGAGCAGCAGCGAGATCAGCGTGCTCTTCCCTGCTCCGTTCGGCCCGGCAATGCCGAGCACCTCTCCCTCCGCCACCCGCAATGAAAACTCCTCGACAGCGGTAACCGGGCGGCCGAGGAGTGATCTGTAGATTTTTGTGGCTGAGTTGAACTCGATCACAAAGGACGTTTGGGGAGGCACGAGCTCCAGCTTCCAGGCCCGGCGCGAGTGATGAAGCGTTGCGCTTCATCGACGCGATTGAGCCGCGCAAGCGCGCAACCAAGATAGCCCTGCGATGCGTTATCTGCAGGATTCGCCTCGAGGGAACGAATAAAAAACCGTCGGGCCAGCTCATAGTTGCCCGCTGAGAACAAAATGAGACCCATTTCTCGCAGGGCGACCGCGTTCTTGGGGTCGAGCCTGATTGCATTCTCGAGCTCACGCCGCGCGGTGCCAAGGTCACCCTCTTCGCGCGAGAGTCGAGACAGGAACACATGCGGCGTCGCGAGATTGGGATTGTCGCGCGCGATCGCTGCAAACTGGCCCTTCGCCGCCTCGTGCTTGCCGGCCTGCATCGATGCAATCGCCTCGTTCATGCTCGTTTCGGGCGTCGAGCGTTTCCCGAGAACCATGTAGCCGCCAATCGCCGCCACGACAAGCACGATCAGTGCGACGATCAACCAGAGATTTGCCGGCATCCTCCGCGGGCGATCGGTATAGGTCGTGTCGGATGTTGGTGGCGGGCCAGCGCTGCCCGGTGGTGCGTACGCAGGCGGCGGCGCGCTCGACCGCATCGATGCACCGGCGAGTATTGGTGCGGCGGCCTCTGCTGCTGCACCCGGCGGTTTCGAGTAATCGCGCGACGGCTTCGCTGCCGGCGGTGTCGATGGACGCGTGACTGTCGGAACGGGTTGCGGCGGAAGCGGCGGTGCCGTCGGTTCGTTGACAGCGGCCGTCAGGCCGGCTTCGAGCTGCCGAAAGCCTTCGCGAGCAACAACGACGTCGTTATCCGTTGCTCGATAGCTCGTGCGATTGGCGCGGTCGCGCGCGCCAAGAAATTCAAGCAGTGCGTAGGCCTGGCCGAGGGATATCATCTCGCGCTGCCGGAGCTCGCGAATGAGACCCTGGCCGCTGAGCGATGAGCCACCCATCAGCGCGCGAAGCGAGGTCTCGGTTCCCTGCCAGAGCTCGAGAATATCCGCGGCGCGGTCTTCGCCATCGCGCGAGCGGTCGAGCCGTGACGCGATTGGCTCGACCGCCTTGAGTGCCGCAACTGCTGATTGCTCGTTGCCGTTCATCTCACGATCCGCAGAAGCCCGGCGTCGGCGCTTCCGCGGATGAAGCTCTCGGCATCCTCGGTCGGAATGAGATAGCCGGTGAGCGAGAAGCCGCGGCGCGCTTCCGTCTGCATGAATTCCTGAACCGAGCCGCTGCTCTGACCACCACGCGCATCACTCATCTTTTTCAGAATCTCCTCCCAGGTGCCTTCGAACGAGTTGTCCTCGTCGATCGTGATACAGTGTTCGTCGGGTACGGCAACTTTTTCCTTCAATGTGCTGAGCAGCGCACCGAACAGCTCGAGTTGTCCGCGCGCCTGACCCTCGGCCGCTTCTGCCGCGCGTGCCTCGATTTCCGCCAGCATCTCATCGATGTCATCCGGCTCGCCGGCAAGCTCGGCGAGGCGCTCTTCCCACGGCTTGAGCTCGGGATCGGTGTCACGCAAACGATAGACCATTTTTTTCAGCTCGATCAGCCGCCAGATACCAAGCTCATCCCAGTGGTCGTCAGGCGCTGAGCGGTCCAGATGATACAGTGCCGCTTCGTAGTCGCCGCGATCGTAGAAGATGTTGCCGAGGTAGATGCGAGCTTCGGTGTGGTCCTCGTCGATTTTGAGCGCCTTACGCAGGGTTGCGATGGCCGCGTCGTCGTCGCCGAGGCGATGCTGTGCGTATCCGATGCACGATACGGCTTCGGCGGAGTCGGGCGTCTGGCGCGCAGCGGTCTCGAAATATTCGCGCGATTCTTCAATGAGACCTTCGCGAAACAGCGCGCGACCAACTTGGAGCATGAGCTCGATATCGTCTTCGTAGCCGAGCTCGAGGGTGCGCCGAAAACTTCGGAGGGCTGCCTCCTGCTGGCCGAATTTCAGAAGCGTTTCACCAAGTCCGGCAAGTGCGTCTTCGTGTTCCGGGTCGAGGACCAGTGCTTCCTCGAAGCTGCGGCGGGCCCACGCGTACTCCTCGCGTGCATGGTAGGCATAACCGACGCCGATGTGCAGCTCAACCGCATTCGGGTAGATTGTCAGCCCCTCGCGGAGTACATCCAAAGCCTCATCGTACTGTCCTTCATTGTACAGCTGATGCGCTCTTTCATCGTACTCCTCGGAACTCAGAAACGGGTTTGCCATGGACGGTCACAACCTCCGAGCGATCGAGTTGCCGTATTGTACTATTGAAAAGCGGTTTTGTTCAAGGCGGATTTGCCGGCGAATTGCGCTTTGCGAAGCACCGGACGATCACCGCTCGGCTCCGGTGGCGGCTGCAACCTGCTAGATTGTGAGCGTTGCCGTACAATAAGGGCGCTTCGGCAATGATTACTGGTTTGAGCCCGCCCGCACGTTCGGTGAGAACATTGTATACAACATCTGGCAGGCTGTCGGCCTGCGGTATTCGTCGGGCATGATCGAGGAGCTGTCCCCCGCACGGAGATTCGCTCTTCGCCTGATCGGCAGCTCGGACCGCGACGCTGCCGGTTCGGCCGATCTGCCCCGCCAGCACCGTGCCGCCCAATGCCTGTGGGACGAGCTGGCTCGCTGGACAGGCCCCGACGGATGTCACGCCTTGATTTCACGCGCCGTCGCGATTGCTCAGTCTCAACATCCCGAGCTGGGGCTGAGGTCGGTGATGCCCCCCCGCTCGAGAGACTGGCTCAGTGAAATTGCCGGCCAGGATTCCCCTGGTCACTCTCAGTTCACAGGACGCATGCTCGAGGACATTTACGTTGCCCTCTTTGAGCTGCTGTTCAGGCTGGTCGGAGAGCCAATCGCGATGAATCTAATGACACCATGCCTCATCAGTGCCCCGCAAGGGACAGACGCCTCAAACGGCAAGGAGCCGGAGAATGACTGACCGAATTAGTGCTCCGATTACCGGACTCAAGACAGGCGTCCCGGGTCTCGACGCAATACTCGGCGGCGATCTTCCCGAGTACTCGTTCAACATGATTGCCGGACCGCCGGGCGCCGGCAAAACGACGCTCGCCCAGCAGGTAATGTTTGCCAACGCCACCGTCGAACGCCCAGCGCTGTATTTCACCGTGCTCGGTGAGCCAACGCTCAAGATGATTCGGTACCAGCAGGCATTCGATTTCTTCCGGCCCGAGCTTGTCGGATCAGCAATCA
>JBBSFT010000149.1:0-6838 GCA_038254845.1 Gemmatimonadales bacterium
GATTTTCGACGGAATCTCTGCCCCGTCGCCATCAAAGACCGAGGCGAGCCCTCGAACGCTTGCCGCGAGAAGTGCGCTGGCGCTCGAGGCTTTTGCAGACAGGCAGTATCTGGCGCTTGCTGACAGCGCTCGTGTCACGGTTACGTTCTACAACCGAAGTCGCGAGACCGTGCAGTTAACCGACGGCGGCGGCAAGAGCTCATGGACTCCGGTGTCGGTCGCGCCGGACAGCGCATATCGCTGGAGCTTTTCAATGCCCGTCGGACAAATGACGATCACCCAGCCGTGGTGGCTAGCGACGCCGAGAAACGGCGATCTTTTCGCGCCCGCGATTCCCGTTGCCACGCCGGACATGATACGTCGTCATGAGTATGTGGCCACTGCCGAGGATCAACGGAGCAATCAGAACGATGTGAGGGCGTTGGTCGTCGTCGCTCCGGGTGATTCGGGCTCTTATGTAAGCGCTCCGATTGTCTACCGTTACGCGGACCCAGTTCGCGGAGACATTCAACGCCCTCTCGCCATTGTGCCGGCCTTGAGCGTCACACTCGACGGTGCAGTCGAGCTCGCACGCGCCAATACAACGCTCGACCGCTTCTTCAACGTCAAGCTTCGCTCGGCGGTGATGAGCAGGAAGCCGGTGACGGTCTCGCTCACGCTTCCCGCCGGGCTCACCGCCGATTCCATGGCTCGCGTCATCACGCTCGACTCCGCCGGATCGAGAACTGTGACGTTCCGTGTACGAGGACGCCTCGCTTCCGGAAATCACTCGCTAAGTGCATCAGGCACCTCGGACGGAAAGACTTACTCGGATGGTTATGTCCCGATCGAGTATGAGCACATCACACCCGAGCGCATCTACCGGCCGGCCACTGTTTCGATTCACGCAATCGATGCAGTCGTTCCGTCGACGTTGAGAGTTGCATACATCCCTGGAGTTGGCGACAACGTCGAGCCCGCGCTCGTGCAGCTAGGCATTCCTGTCACGGTCGTACAGCCGGCTGAGATTTCGACGGTCAACTTATCGCGATTCAGCACCGTCGTCGTCGGTCCGCGCGCCTATCAGGCGAGCCGCGAGCTGATTGACAACAATCCCTATCTGCTCAACTACGCAAAAGCAGGCGGGACGCTCGTAGTTCAGTACGGTCAGTACGAGATGACGAGTCCCGGGATGATGCCGTACCCAATCACGATCGCGAGGCCTCACGACCGGATTACCGAAGAAGTTGCGCCGTTGACGATTCTCGCCCCGGCATCGCCTGCATTCAACTATCCCAACAAGATCACTCAAGCCGATTTCAATGGATGGGTTCAGGAACGCAGCCTGTACATGCCGCGGACGTTCGATTCGCACTATACTCCGCTCATGTCCGGCAACGATCCGGGCGAGCCGGTGAATCAGGGTGAGATTCTCGTCACTCCATACGGTAAGGGGCTCTACGTCTACACGACACTTGCATTCTTCCGGCAGCTTCCGGCAGGTGTGCCCGGCGCCACGCGTCTTTTCGTCAATCTGCTCTCGATGAGGGCGGCGTCACGATGAAAGGCTTACTCCTTGTGGCTGTTTCGCTGATGTCGGCAGTCGCATGCTCGAGCGACAAGCGGACGGTGTTGACCGTTTACTCGCCGCATGGGCCGGAGCTTCTCGGATCGCTCGAGAAGAGTTTCGAAAAGGCTCATCCGGAGATCGACGTGCAGTGGGTCGACATGGGTTCGCAGGAAGTTCTCGACCGCATCATGGCCGAGAAGGACAACCCTCAGGCGGATGTCTGGTTTGGTGCGCCGGCTGAAGCATTTGATCGAGCGACGAAGGAGAATCTGCTCGAGCCCTACATCCCGACGTGGTCGAACGCTGTGTCGGTGGACGGGCGCGATTCAGGAGATCACTGGTACGGAACGTATCTCACGCCCGAGGTGATCGCGTACAACACGCAGGTCGTGAAACGCGCCGATGCGCCAAAAGACTGGGATGAAGTGCTCGATCCAAAATGGAAAGGCAAGGTGCTCATCCGCGATCCGATCGCGTCGGGAACGATGCGCGCGATTTTCGGTGCAATCGTGGCGCGGTCGATGACTCGCACGGGATCACCGGAACAGGGATACGAATGGCTTCGCAAGCTCGACGCGAACACGCGCGAGTATGTGCTCAACCCGACAATTCTTTACCAGAAGATCGGGCGGCAGGAAGGCGTGATTACTCTCTGGGACATGCCGGATATCGCGACGCTCCAGCAGCGATTCAACATCCCGGTCGACTACATCATTCCATCGAGCGGAACGCCACTCCTCGTCGACGGCATCGCGATCGTGAAAGGGACGAAGCATCTGAAAGAGGCGAAGATGTACTACGAGTTTGTCACGACAACCGAGGCGATGAAGGACGCGGCGGTGAACCATCTCAGAATTCCCGCGCGCACGGACATTCCCGCGAGCTCGCTGCCGCAATGGATTCGCGATGCGAATGCGAAGATCAAGCCGATGCCGGTGGATCGCAAAATGATGGCTGAGCACCTCAACGAGTGGATGAAGTACTGGGATGCCAGCATCAGGAACAGCAGGCGAGGCAAGTGAGCGCTGGCTCACTCGCGCTCACGAACGTAACCCGACGGTTTGGCGATCATGTCGCCGTCGATGACATCTCGATTGGTGTGCCGTCGGGAGAATTGCTTGCGCTGATTGGCGCGTCCGGCTCGGGTAAGACCACTACGCTGCGCATCGCCGCCGGGTACGAGACGCCAGACAGCGGGCAAGTGATGTTCGATGGACGCGACATCACCCCGCTGCCGCCGCAGAAGCGCGGCTTTGGAATGGTATTCCAGCACTATGCGCTCTTCCCTCACATGACTGTCGAGCAGAACGTGGCGTTCGGGCTCGAGGCGCGCGGAGTTGGAAAGCAGGCACGCCTCGCCCGCGCGCGGAGCGCCCTGGCGTCTGTCGGGCTCGACAAGGCGGGCCCACGCTCCATCCAATCCCTTTCCGGCGGTGAACAACAACGCGTTGCGCTCGCGCGCGCGCTCGTCATCGAGCCGAAAATGCTGCTCATGGACGAGCCGCTGTCGAATCTCGATCCGACACTTCGGCAATCCACGCGCGACGAGCTGCGATCCATGCTGCATCGTGTCGGTGTTCCAGCTCTGTTCGTGACTCACGATCAGGAGGACGCATTCGCCATCGCCGACAAGATTGCGCTCATCAGCAACGGGCGTCTGCTTCAGTTCGGTACGCCGGAAGACCTGTACGACAGGCCCGCGTCGCTTGGGGTCGCGAACTTCATCGGCCGTGCTACGATTCTTCCCGCCGAAGACCTCGGCGACAAGGTTGGCGTGACGATTGGCGGGACACGACAGGAGTTTCTCGCGACACGTCCGGTCTCCAGCGCACGGAAGCTCAGCGCAGCACGCGTCGTTCTTCGCCCTGACGCTCTCGAGATCTCGACAAACGGCGTCGATGCGGCGTGGAATGGCAAAGTCGTCAATCGTCGATTTACGGGAGGAAGTGCCGTTTACAAGGTCCGCGTTGCCGATGGAACGGAGCTGGAAGTTGAATCGGGGCAGATGGGTCTGCGGGAAGGTGATCTGGCAGGAGTGCGAGTTGCCCGCGAGCCTCTGCCGATGGTGAGCGGTGAGTGACGCGACCGCGATGAAAGGAGGGGATTCACGCAGAAGCTGGTTGCTTGCATTGCCCGTGTTTGCGCTTCTGCTGTGGACTGTCGCGTATCCGAACGTTGCGGTCATCGCGGGAAGCTTCGAAGATGGTCTCGGTCACTGGCGCGAATTTCTGGAAAGTCCCGCGGATCGCGAAGCACTCACCACCAGCATTGTCATCTCGCTTGCATCTGTAGTTGCGTCGCTGGCGATTGGCGTGCCGCTCGCGTTCCTGCTCAGCCGCTATCAGTTCCCGGGCCGGCGCATCCTGCGCGCGGTCGCGACACTTCCCGCCGCGCTGCCACCGCTTGTCGGCGTCATTGCCTTTCTCTTTCTGTACGGTGAGAGTGGCGTCGTCACTCGGGCGATCCAGCGGTTGTTCGGAATGGCTGAAGCGCCGTGGAGGCTCACCGGTGTGCCCGCGATCATCTTCGTTCACGCGTACACGATGTATGTGTACGTGTTTCTATTCGTGTCGGCCGGTCTCGAGCGATTCGACACCACCCTCGACGAGGCAGCGTCGGGACTTGGTGCCAGTGGCTGGCAACGGCTTCGCTACGTCACTCTTCCGCTCCTGACGCCAGCGCTTGCCGGATCGATGCTGCTGGTATTCATGACGTCTCTTGGATCGTTCTCCGCACCGTACGTATTTGGCGGTGGAATCCGCGTCCTCGCGACGCAGATCGTGTCGTCGAAGCTGAACGGGTCGCTCGGACTCGCCTACGTCGAAACAACCGTGCTGGCGCTGAGCGCAGTCGCCGGGCTCGCATTGTTTCGGTGGCTCGAGCGAAAACGGAAGTACACGTCATCGGGAAAGGGATCGGCAACGCGACGTGTCATCAGATCTCGCCGGGCTCAAATCGCAGCGGCAATACTCGCGACGATTACGGTCATCGTGCTCGTGCTGCCGCATCTCATGGTAGTTCTCGTGTCGTTCGCCGTCGATGGTGCGTGGACGACTCAGGTAATGCCGCCGGCGTACACGCTCGAAAATTATCGCCGGCTCTTTTCCGAGGCCGAGCTGTGGCGGCCGATTGTCAACAGCGTGTCGATGGCGATCATTGCGACTGCCGCGGATCTTGTCGTGTGCTTCGTCGCGGCATACCTGATTGTGCTGCGCAAGTTCAGCGGGCGAAGAACGCTCGAGGTACTGGTCGCCCTTCCGTGGGCGATCCCGGCAACTGCGATTGCACTCGGGCTTGCCGCGACATTCAATCGCAACGATCTGTTGAGCGCACGGATACTGCTAGTCGGTACGTTCTGGATTCTTCCGCTCGCGTACTTCATTCGCGGCATTCCACTCGTTTCGACGGCGGTTGAGGGGTCGTTGCGCCAGCTCGATCCTGCCCTCGAAGATGCGGCGCGTGGACTTGGCGCGTCATGGTGGCTGACGATGAGAAAGGTCGTGCTTCCTGCCGCGCGTCCGGGGCTCGTCGCGGGCGCATTGCTGGCGGCAGTCACTGCGGTCGGCGAGTTCGTCGCCGGCGTCGTCCTCTACACGCATTCGAACCGGCCGATCTCGATGGAAATTCTGGCGCAGCTTCGAGCCCTCGCGTTCGGAACTGCCTCGGCGTACAGCGTGCTGCTGATCCTCCTCGTTCTTATGATGACGATCACCGCGCGCGGCTTTGAAGAGCGGATGGCATAGTGCTTCCCGTGCGACCAAAGATCGTCATCGTCGGCGGTGGCTTCGGCGGGCTGGCGGCGGCAAAGGCTCTCAAACGAATCGATGCAGACGTGACGCTGATCGATCGCACGAATTACCACCTCTTCCAACCCATGCTTTATCAGGTCGCGACCGCGTCTCTGGCGCCGAGCGATATTACAGCGCCGATTCGCTACGTGCTCAGGCGGCAGAAGAACGTAACTGTTCTGCTCGCGGAGGTGACCGCGATCGACGTGACGCGACACCTCGTGCGAATCGACGTGCCGTCGCGCGAGATTCCATATGATTTCCTGATTGTCGCGACGGGGACGCGACATTCCTATTTCGGTCATCCCGAATGGGAGAGAGTCGCACCGGGCCTCAAGGGAATCGAGGACGCAGACGAAGTCCGGCGGCGTTTTCTCCTGGCCTTCGAGAATGCGGAGAAGGCCACCGGCAAGGCCGAGCAGGAGGCATTCATGACATTCGTCGTGGTCGGTGGCGGCCCGACGGGAGTCGAGTTGTCAGGAGCGCTGCCTCCGATCGCGACAAAAGCGCTCTATCCGGACTTTCGCCGGATCGACACCAGGAACACGCGAGTGATCCTTCTCGAGGGCGGCCCGCGAATTCTTCCCTCGTTTCCGCCGGAGCTGAGCAAGGTTGCCGAAACCAGTCTCAACGAGATCGGTGTCGAAATTCGCACAAGCTCGATCGTGACGCGTGTCGATGCAGACGGCGTGAGCATTGGTGAGGAAAGAATCGACGCGCGAACAGTATTCTGGGCGGCAGGCAATGAAGCCTCACCGCTGGGCCGAATGCTTGGTGTGCCGGTTGACGGATCCGGCAAGGTGATCGTTCGCGATGACCTGTCGATTCCCGGTCATCAGGAGGTATTTGTTGTCGGAGATTTGGCGCACGTCGTTCGCGAAGATGGCCGCCCCGTGCCTGGTGTTTGTCCGGCCGCCAACCAGGAGGGCGCAACCGCGGCGAAGAACATCATTCACATCCTGCGCCGGCAGCCAACCCGGCCATTTCGGTATTTCAACAAGGGCGACCTGGCAGTGATCGGGCGGTCGCGCGCGATTGCCGATTTCGGGAAGTTACGTCTTTCGGGACTGATCGCCTGGATTCTGTGGCTCTTCGTCCACATCATGTATCTCGTCGGATTCAGGAACCGGGTGATCGTGTTCATCGAGTGGGCGTACAACTATTTCACGTACCAGCGCGGAGTGAGAGTGATCACGAATGCGGAGAGGCAGCTTCCATCAGGCTTGCCGAACCAGGGATCGTCGGCAGAATTGAGGGTTCCATGAATTTCCGCGTGCCGCCCCCAGGCGGAATGACGCAAGCCTCAGCCGATTCGATCGATCAGGCGCACGCGGCGCACACGCCGTTCGACGAGATACTTCCGATATGGAAACTCGACGGGGCAGTAACCGAAGCTCGCTTCTTTCTTGCGCTTGCTGTGACGGTGGCCAACGCGCCGTCGAGGCCCCGCTGGACCGTCGACAGCGAATTTCGGCGCGCTGCGGAGCGAAGGTCAAAGTGA
>JBBSFT010000150.1:0-6697 GCA_038254845.1 Gemmatimonadales bacterium
ATCTATTCACGACCGCACGAGCGGCGTCGACGGCTGGGTGTCCTTGGAGGTATCGCCGCTGCTGGCAAATGACACAGCCCGGACTATCGCAGCGGCGGCCGATCTTCATGCGCGCGCGGCGCGTCCTAACCTGTTCATAAAAATTCCGGGAACAGCCGAGGGCATTCCGGCGATCGAGGAGTCGATATTCAATGGTGTGGCCGTGAATGTTACGCTGTTGTTCTCCGCGGCGCAGTGTCTCGCTGCGGCCGGCGCTTACATGCGCGGGATCGAGCGGCGCATCGCGGCCGGGCTGGACCCGCGTGTTGGTTCCGTCGCTTCGTTGTTCGTGAGCCGCTGGGATGTGGCGGTGAAAGACGCCGTGCCGGCGCGGCTGCGAAATCGACTCGGCATCGCGGTCGCGCAGCGCGCGTACCGCGAGTATCGAAGTATTCTCACATCGCCGCGCTGGGCTACACTTGCCGCCGCCGGAGCACTCCCGCAGCGATTGCTATTCGCAAGCACGAGCACAAAGGATCCGTCTGCGTCAGACACGTTGTACGTGGAGGCTCTTGCCGCACCCGACACTGTAAACACCATGCCGACTGATACTCTCCTGGCCTTTGCTGATCACGGCAAAGTGAACGAGCCGCTGCGTGACGACGGTGGCGACGCAGAATCCGTCCTCGCTGAATTCGCGGCGGCCGGCGTAGACAACGATGCCCTTGCTGACCGGCTCCAGCGCGAGGGGGCCGCGTCATTTGATACGTCCTGGAAGGACCTCCTGGAGCGTCTGGCTCAAAAGCGACTGGAACTCACGCAACGTGTTACCTCCACCCATTCTGCTTCATGACGGTTAACCAAACACCATCCAATGAGTCGCTGACTGAATGCGCGTCGTGGAAGGCGCTCCAGGCCCACCACCTTGCGGATGGCGATGTGCATCTGCGTCAACTCTTCGCCGATGATCCGCAGCGAGGTACTCGCCTGACCGCCGAAGCGGTGGGGCTCTATGTCGACTACTCGAAGCAGCGAATTACTGACGAGACGCTTCGTCTGCTTCTTAATCTCGCGAGAGACCGCGGTCTCACGAACAGAATCGAGGCGATGTTCACGGGCGCGAAGATCAATGTCACGGAGCGTCGCGCCGTCCTTCACGTCGCACTGCGCGCGCCAGCCGGCGAACGAATCGACGTTGATGGCAGAGATGTGGTGCATGAGGTTCACTCGGTGCTCGACCGCATGGCAGCCTTTTCGGATGCGGTCCGCGGAGGCGATTGGAAAGGTCACTCGGGCCGAGCCATCCGGAACGTCGTGAACATCGGCATCGGCGGCTCCGATCTGGGACCGGTGATGGCCTATGAGGCGCTACGCCACTACAGCAATCGAGAGATGAATTTTCGGTTCGTCTCAAACGTCGACGCGACTGACTTCGTGGAAGCTACTCGCGATCTCAATCCAGAAGAAACGCTGTTCGTTGTTTGTTCGAAGACGTTCACTACGCTCGAAACCTTGACCAACGCACACCTGGCGCGTGCGTGGTGCGTGGATGCACTTGGCGCGGAGGAGGCAGTGCGCCGACATTTCGTCGCTGTGTCCACCAACGCGGAAGGCGTGGCGAAGTTTGGTATCGATGCCGTGAACATGTTCGAATTCTGGGATTGGGTCGGCGGTCGCTATTCGATGGACTCGGCCATCGGATTGTCGACGATGCTGGCGATTGGGCCTGCGCACTTTCGCGAGATGCTCAGCGGCTTTCACGCGATGGACGAACATTTTCGTAAGACGCCGCTCGAGCGGAACCTGCCGGTGATCATGGGGCTGCTCGCGATCTGGAACAACAACTTCCTGGATGCCGCAACACTCGCGGTACTGCCATACGACCAGTATCTGAAGCGATTTCCCGCGTATCTGCAGCAGTTGACAATGGAGAGCAACGGAAAGCACGTCACGCTCGACGGTGTGCGAGTCAACTACGATACGAGTCCGATCGTGTGGGGCGAACCGGGCACAAACGGGCAACATTCTTTTTATCAGTTGATCCATCAGGGAACCAGGCTTGTCCCCTGCGATTTCATCGCATTCTCGCGGTCGCTCAATCCGCGTGCAGGGAGTCACGATCTCCTCATGGCGAACGTGTTCGCGCAGGCAGAAGCGCTCGCGTTCGGAAAGGCGGCGGATGAAGTGAAGGCGGAGGGAACGCCGGACTGGCTTGTCCCGCATCGCGTATTCGAGGGCAATCGGCCGACGACGACGATTCTCGCCGATGAGCTCACACCGCAGTCGCTCGGTTCGCTCGTTGCGCTCTACGAGCACAGCGGCTTCACTCAGGGAGTCATCTGGGGCATCGATTCATTCGATCAATGGGGTGTGGAGCTGGGCAAAGCTTTGGCGCAGCGAATCGGCGGAGAGTTGACGAGCGACAGTCCGCCCGCGGCTGGCCACGACAGCTCGACGACAGAACTCATGCGGCGATACGTGCAGTTGCGGGCGGAAAAGCGGCAATGACAACATCGAGCGATACCATCGACGATCTGTGCATCAACACCCTTCGCACACTCAGCATCGATGCTGTTCAAAACGCGTCGTCGGGACATCCCGGCCTGCCGATGGGTGCCGCGACGATGGCCTACGTTTTATGGACGCGGCATCTGCACTGCAATCCATCCGATCCGCTGTGGGTGAACCGCGACCGCTTCGTGCTCTCGGCTGGTCATGGAAGCATGCTGTTGTACAGCCTGCTCTTCATGTCAGGTTACGGACTCACGATCGACGATCTGAAGCATTTCCGCCGTTGGGACAGCCGAACGCCAGGTCACCCCGAACGAGGCGTCACTCCAGGCGTGGAAGTCACCACCGGACCACTTGGGCAGGGATTTGGAAATGCAGTCGGAATGGCGATGGCGGAGCGATGGCTTGCCGCAACGTTCAATCGGCCGGGTCACTCAATTGTCGATCACTACACGTACGTGATTGTGAGCGATGGCGACTTGATGGAAGGCATTTCGTCGGAAGGCGCATCACTCGCTGGCGACCTGCGCCTCGGCCGTCTGATCGTCCTCTACGACGCAAATCAAATCACGCTTTCTGCGACGACGAACATCACCTTCTCGGAGGACGTCAGTGCCCGCTTCGCCGCTTTCGGTTGGCATGTTCAAGATATAAACGGCATGGATGTGGCGGCGGTGGACGCAGCGCTCACCGCAGCCCGCGCCGACGAGGAACGACCGTCGCTTATTGTAGCGCGCACGCACATTGGATTCGGCAGTCCAAACAAGCACGACACCTTCGAAGCGCACGGTGAACCGCTCGGCGAGAATGAAGTCAGGTTGACGAAGCGAGCGTACGGGTGGCCGGAAGATGAAAAGTTTCGAGTGCCCGAGGAGGCACAGCGGGAATTCGACAAGGTCCGCGAGCGCGGCGCGCTGATGGAGAGCGCGTGGCAGCAGGCAATGGCCGCATATCGTTCAGAGGAGCCGGAGCTCGCCGCCGCGTTCGAACGTGCAATGGCGGGCGAGCTCGCTCCGAAATGGGACGCTGTGATTCCCGTGTTCACCCCACGCGATGGCGACATGGCCACCAGAGAAGCGGGCGGAAAAGTGATCGCGGCGCTCGCCGAGTCAGTGCCGAACCTGGTTGGCGGATCGGCGGATCTCGACCCGTCGACACGCACAGCGATGAAGGCGAAAGGCGACTTTCAAAGCGCAGCTGTGCCGGAAGAAGGGCAGACCCCGCCAATGCAAGGCATGGCCGGTGGCGTTTGGGGATACGCGGGACGAAACATTCACTTTGGCATTCGCGAACACGCGATGACGGCGATCCTTACCGGGATGGCGCATCATGGAGGAGTGATTCCATTCGGCGCGACTTTCCTGACGTTCTCGGACTACATGCGCCCGAGCATTCGCCTGGCAGCGTTTAGCGCTGCGCACGTTATCTATGTATGGACACACGACAGCATCGCCATTGGTGAGGATGGCCCCACTCATCAGCCGGTGGAACAGCTTGCGAGCCTCCGCGCGATGCCGAACATGCTGATAATTCGGCCCGCCGATGCCAACGAAACCGCCGAAGCGTGGCGGATTGCGATGCAACACAGATCCGGGCCAGTCGGACTTGTACTCACGCGACAGAAGCTCCCGGTACTGGACCGTGCGGTACTCGCTCCCGCGGCGGGCACCGCGCGTGGCGCATATGTTCTGATCGACGCCGATCCACACGCGGTTCCCGAATTGATTCTGATCGCCACCGGGTCGGAAGTCTCGCTGGCGCTCGCCGCCCACCAGCAGCTTGTCGACGCAGGTGTTCGGAGCCGGGTCGTATCGATGCCATCGTGGGAATTGTTCGATGCAGAGCCACTCGAGTATCGGTGCGCTGTGCTTCCGCCCTCGGTGGAAGCGAGGGTGAGCATCGAGGCTGCTTCTCCTTTCGGCTGGGAGCGCTACGTCGGGCTACGCGGCGCAATCATCGGCGTCGACCGGTTTGGCGCCTCGGCGCCTGGCCCTGTGGTGATGGAGCACTATGGGTTCACCGTCGAGCACGTCGTCGCTAGAGCGAGGTCGGTGCTTGGCAGGTGAAGACAACAGAGACCGGTTGATTTTCTTGACCGTTCCGGGACATGTGCGCCCCGGCCTCCTCGTGGCGGCTACGTCAAACAGCGTATTCGCGAGGCGGATGCATCGCTCGATCGGCTGATGCATTGACATCATAAGTGTGATGCGTTAGCATCAAATGATGCGGACAACTGTCGATCTCGACCCCGATCTGCTGGAGCAGTTGCGCGTGCTTGCCGTGAAACGTCGCGTCTCGTTCAAGCAACTCCTGAATGAGGCACTACGGAGTGCGCTGGCAAAGCGAGGATCCGGCGCATCGACGCCCTATGTGATGCCTTCGTTCAGAATGGGCACCGTCCGCGAGGAGTTCGACCTCGACAAGGCTCTCTCGCTCGCGGACGCCCTCGAGACCGCTGAGGTGGCGGCGGAGCTCGAGCGGCGGAAGTAGAATGCGCCTGCTCGATCTGAATCTCCTTCTCTACGCGACCAACGCCGACAGCCCGCAACACCAGCGTGCGAAACGGTGGCTGCAGGGCGTGATCGGAGGCTCCGACACGGTTGCGCTGGAGTGGGTCACAATCCTCGGCTTTATCCGAATTTCGACCGCGCGGAATGTTTTCGCCAAACCACTCGATCCGAAGCAGGCATTTGCAATTGTTGATGGGTGGTTGGCGAGGCCGAATGTAGTGCAAGTGCATCCGGGATCTGATCACTGGCGGATCTTGCGGGGTTTGCTGTCCGATTCCGGAGCGGCAGGAAACCTGACGACTGATGCACACCTTGCCGCGTTGGCGATCGAGTACGGTTGCGAGCTCTGTTCAAGCGACGCCGATTTCGCGCGATTCCCACGTTTGGAGTGGATGAACCCGCTCCGTGACGATCGCCGTTGAGCTCTGGGAGCCGTCAACACGTCCCCCCGTCGAGAACCGGGCCGCCAATGCGAAGTACCTGAACTTCCAAAGCAGCTCAGTCGCCGGTCAACTAACCCGGGTTGGTCTCACCCCGGAAGAATTTTCATCCGGAAACGCAGCTATGGGCAAGAACCAATTGTATTCCACGCGCCGAAACAAACCATCGCGATTTCGTTACTGGATTACTGTCTCGCTTGCAACGTCAGCTTTTTGCTATTCGATGCCGGCACTCGGCCAGACTCGAATGCCAGTAGGCATCTCGCGCCGAGCGCTTTTTCGAGAGTCGGGCAACAGCGAGTTCTGATTCGATAAGAATTCTCAAAATCGGAGTAACTGACAGTACCAGAATCGCGACGAAACACGCCAAATTCCGCGCGGAACCGTCGGTGCCGTCGTTGGAGCGTCGCTCGGCGGAGCTTTCGGCTATTGGTATCTGCGCGGAGGTTGCGAAAAGCCGTCATGTGATGCGTCGTCCGGGGCGATAATAGGAGCAATCTTCGGCGGGCTTCTTGGCATCGGAATCGAATTCCTTGTCCGGCTTCCCCATTAATCAGCTGAAAATTCGCTTTGGTCATGCCGGGGCCCGTTTAGCAATCTTGCCTAAGGCTGGATTACTTAAACTGCACGGGCGTCCCGGGCTCCACCAGATCGGCTAGCCGCAGCGCATCCCAGTTCGTCAATCGCACGCACCCGTGAGAACTCGCGTATCCGATCGTCTGCGGCGACGACGTTCCGTGAATCCCGTAGTGCGGCTTCGAAAGCGACATCCAGACTCGGCCCACCGGTGAGTTCGGCCCCGGCGGCAGATGCGCCTCGGGTTCATTATCCGGCACCTCTGAGAAAAGCTTCGGCTGATAGTGAAAGGCCGGATCGCGCGCCACATCGCCAACCTTGAAATCTCCCGTCGGTGACGGGTCGTAGCCTGCACCAAGCGTCGACGGAAAGTGATAGATGATCTTGCCCGCCGCATCAAGCGCGTGCAGCCAATAACCCTTCGTGGAGATGATGATCCGCGCAATGATCGCCGTATCCTGCGGCAGCGCTGTCCCATCGAGCTCGACATTCGGAAACACGACGGTCATTCCCGGTCTCAGCTTTGCGAAATCGATCTTTGGATTGAGCTGAGCAAGAAGAGCGGGCGAGCTGTGAAAACGCTCCGAGAGCTGCTCGAGCGGCGATGCATAACACAGGCAGCGCAGCTTTGCCTGAGCATACACGCTCGAAGGAATTTCCGTGAACGGACCTGAAAGATCA
>JBBSFT010000151.1:0-6525 GCA_038254845.1 Gemmatimonadales bacterium
ATCGACGTCATTGTCAGCGATCACCATCTGCCCGGCGGGAAGCTCCCCGACTGCCTCGCTGTTATCAACCCGAACCAGCCTGATTGCTCGTATCCCGACAAGAACCTCGCGGCGGTAGGTGTGGCGTTCAAGCTCGCGCTTGCGCTCGCGAAGAGGCTTGGCCGGAACGACGCGTTCATCTGGAGGATGCTCGACCTCGTCGCGCTCGCGACCGTCGCCGATGTGGCGCGGCTGAGCGGCGAGAACCGGATTCTCGTTCGTTACGGATTGAGGATGCTGCGCGAATCGGAGAACATCGGACTTCGGGCGATGATTCGCGCGGCCGGCCTCGACAACAAACTCCTCACCACGGGCAGAATCGGATTTATCCTCGCCCCGCGTCTTAACGCCGTCGGCAGAATCGGCGATGCGAACGATGGCGTCAAGCTTCTCATGACGAGCGATGTTCACGAGGCAAATGCGATGGCACGTCGGTTCGAGGAGCTGAACGCAGAGAGGCAGGAGAAGGACAGAAAGATTCTGGAGACGGCGCGCAAGATGGTCAACGCGCTCGACCTGTCAAATACCTATGGTATCGTGCTTGCCCATGAGGACTGGCATCCCGGCGTAATCGGAATCGTCGCTTCGAGAATCGTGGAGGAGTTCGGCCGGCCTACAATTCTCATTGCCCTCGAAGGATCCACTGGAAGAGGCTCAGGCCGGAGCAATTCCGTGATGGATCTCCACAAGGCGCTTAGCCAGACAAGTGACCTTTTACTTCGCTTCGGCGGACACAAGATGGCAGCCGGAGTGACTATCTCACGCGACCGAGTCGACGAATTCGCAAAGCGATTCAATGAAGTGGCGGCAACCATGCTGACCAGGGAGGATCTCAAGCCTGAGATAAAAATCGACATGAAGATCTCCATTGGCGAGGCGAACGACGAGCTCGAGAGCATGCTTCGGCACTTCGAGCCGTTTGGAATCGGTAACCCGACGCCGGTCCTCGTTGCGCGTGACGTTGCTCTTGCGGCGCCTCCCCGTCTCATTGGACGGGACGGTCTCAAGCTGAGACTCGACACCGGCGCGGGCGAGCTCGATGCGATCGGCTGGGGAATGGCCGACCGCATTGGAGAGTTCGACGTCGCCCGCCGCGTCGATATCGCCTTTCGGCTTGAGCGCGACGAATATCGCGGGGAGAGCCGGCTTCAGGCAAGAATCTCGGACATCGTACCGAGCCCCTGATTGCGCATCGTTGCGGGAAAGTGGCGTGGCAGACGAATCGAGGCGCCGACTGGTCCCGCGGTGCGCCCGACACTCGATCGCGTTCGCGAAGCATGGATGAGCATTCTTCAGGTCGAGCTCCCGCACGCCCGCGTGCTTGATCTGTTCGCTGGCTCGGGAGCCCTCGGCCTCGAGGCTCTATCGCGCGGGGCGAGCGCGGCTGAGTTCGTCGAGATCGCGGGAAAATCAATCGCCTGTCTCGAGGCGAACATCACCGCACTCGGCGCGGCCGGCGTTGCCACGGTAACGCGCGCTGAAGCACTCGTATTCGCTGCCGGCCTTGGTGACCGAAGCTTCGATGTCGCGTTCGCCGATCCGCCATACGATGGTGGATTCGCGTCCCGCCTCGCCTCCCTCTGGCTGGCTTGCCCGTTCGCTTCGATACTCAGTGTCGAGCACAAGTCTTCGGAAAAACTTCCTGGCGCCACCGACACGCGCCGGTACGGCACATCATCGATCACCTTCTATCGCACCGAGGGATAGCGTGGGAACCATCGCCATCTATGCCGGGAGCTTCGACCCGATCACCCGCGGTCATGAGGATCTCATTCGCCGCAGCTGCGAATTCGTGGACAAGCTGGTCGTCGCTGTCGCACGCAACAGCGCGAAGAAACCGCTCTTCACGCCTGACGAGCGCGTCGAGCTGATCAAGACGGCTTCGGGTTCGGATCGGTGTGTCGAAGTTCTCCAGTTTCAGGGACTTCTCGTGAACTTCGCGCGCGAGGTCGGCGCATCGCTGATAATTCGCGGGCTGCGAGCGGTAAGTGACTTCGAATACGAGTTTCAGATGGCGCTGATGAACCGCAACCTCTCGCCCGGACTCGAAACGGTGTTCATGGTCCCGTCGGTCGAGACGACGTACATCAGCTCGAGCATTGTGCGCGAGATCGCCCAGTACGGCGGGGCGCTGGACAGCCTGGTTCACCCGGCAGTGGCGGAAGCGCTCCGAGTGAAATTTGCGGCTGGCCAGCCGGAGGCATGAGGCGGTTCATCGCGAGCATCCGGAATCGCGCCAGCGAGCTCAATCGCACGATCATCTTCCCGGAATCTCACGACGAACGCGTTCTCGCGGCGGTCACCGCGCTCGTCGCGAGCAGGATGGTGAATCCCGTTCTCGTCCTTGACAGTCTCACCCCTCAAACTCACCGTGCGGCTATTGATACCGGTGCACGGACGATCGAGTCTGAGGGGACGCCGGTGCTCGACTTCGCCGATCGACTCGTTGCCGACGGATCGGCCGATGGCTGTGTCGCCGGCGCCTCGTTTACGACGGCTGATGTGATCCGCGCGGCCCTCCGGAACATCGGCGTCAGGGAAGCGATGCGAACGGTATCCAGCGCGTTTTACATGGTTGCCAGCCGCGACTGGGAGGCGTCACACGACGTTCTCACATTTACCGACTGCGCGGTCGTCCCGTATCCGACGGCCGAGCAGCTTGCCGACATTGCGATTGCCGCTGCGGACGATCGCGGGCTGATTGTCGGCGACGAGCCCCGCGTTGCCCTCCTGTCGTTCAGCACGGCTGGCAGCGGCCGCGGGCACAGCGTCGACCTCGTGCGAGAGGCACTCGCTCTCATCCGTTCTCGCCGTCCTCGCTTAATGGTGGACGGAGAATTGCAAGGTGACGCCGCGCTGGTACCAACGGTTGCGAACCGGAAGTTTCCGGAGAGCAGAGTCCCGGGCGATGCGAACGTGCTCGTGTTCCCAACACTGGATGCGGGGAACATCGCCTACAAGCTGGTCCAGCGACTCGGTGGTGTGAGTGCGATTGGTCCCGTGCTGCAAGGTCTCGCCCGACCGGCAGCCGATCTCTCGCGCGGAGCACTGCCAGACGACATTATTAACGTCGCCGCGATCACCGCGCTTCAGTCGGCAGAACGGCCATGAAACACACTCGGAGACAAGCATGAGTTTCTCGATCAGCAAGCAGGGGGAGGTAGTCGTTGTGGACGTCGAAGGTCAGTTGATTGTGGGCAACCGCCAGGAGCTCAAGCAGAAGGTTCTTGACGAGCTCGAGAAGGGCGAGAAGAAGTTTCTCATCGATTTCAGCCAGACGGGTTACATCGACAGCTCAGGTCTCGGCGTCCTTGTTTCTCTGTCGAAGAAAATTCGCGAGCAGGGCGGTGAGCTGAGACTCGCCAATCTGAACGACGATCTCCAGACGTTGTTCGAGCTCACCAAGCTCGACACGCTGTTCCAGATCTCCGATACGCGGGAGCGCGCGCTAGAGAGCTTCTGATGGGCGACTCACAAGTCGCCTTCGACGTCGAGATTCCGAGCGACGTCAGCTACATCGAAGGAGTCATCGAGCTCGCGGCGCGAAAGTGTCGCGAGCTTTCGATACCACCCCGAAAGTGCTCCCTTAACGTTCGTGTCGCGCTGGCCGAAGCAATCTCGAACGCCATCGTAAGGGGTAACGGTGAAGCCGCCCAGAAGCACGTCCGCGTTCGAGCCGTTGCCACTGAGAAGACCCTCGTGTTCGATGTCACCGATGAGGGGGAAGGCTTCGACCTCGACGAGACGCGGAGAGATCCGACCGCTGCTGAAAATCTTTTGCTCGAAGACGGTCGCGGCCTGTTTCTCATGCAGCGCCTCATGGATCGCGTCGAACGATTCCATGCGGATGGAAATGTCGTCAGGCTGACACTTAACCGCGAATGAAAGAGCTGGAGTCGGTGCTTGTCGCATTTCGCGAATCATCGCGGTGTGACGCGTCCGTGTGGACAGCCGCAGAGGGCGATGGCCATCTCGCTCTTGTGGCGACATCAAACCTTCGGCTCCCGCAGCCGGACACTCTCCCCAACTCCAACACGACCGCCACAATCGTCGTCAGCGGCGGTGCAATGCTTGTCGCATCGGTGCCCGGAGTAAAGCGAACCTGGCTCGCCATCAGCCCGTGCGACGGCGACACCAGGGCCGAGCAGCATCTCCGGATGCTCGTGCCATTCGTGTCCCAGGTCCTCCGCGGTGCGCAGGAGGTCGAGCACGCCGCGATCGAGCTCGCTGAGCGATATGAGGAGATCAATCTCCTCTACACGATCGGCGAGATCCTGGGCCGGACAGTAACGCTCGAGGAAGCTGCCGCCACAATCCTTACCGAAATCTCGGAGATTGTCGGTGCCCGCCACGCATCGATTCTCGTGCACGACGCGGCCACCGACACTCTGCATGTCGTCGCCGCGATCGGCATCGATCCGGGAAGCGCGCCGCCAATTCCGGTTGACGACGCTCAATGCGTGTCGGCGCGCGTGTTTCGCACGCATCATCCGCTCACTGTTCGGGCCGGAGAAATGGAATGCGACGCCGAGCGGCCGTACCGACGAGGTGAAATGCTGTCGGTGCCGATCATGTGGACGACACCAATGGGTGGCGAACCACTCGGCGTCGTGAATCTGTCTGACAGGCGGTCAAAACAGCCGTACAGCGCGGGCGATCAGAAACTTGTCGCGGCGATCGCGACGCAGATTGGCACCGCGATCCAGAATGCCCGGCTCGTCAAGTCATCTATCGAGCAGCAGCGGCTGCTTCAGGAGATGTACCTGGCGCACGACCTCCAGATGAAGCTCCTGCCAAAGACGACAATTGTGTCGCCCGAGGCTCAGGTTGCGGCTCGCGTGGTCCCCGCCGAGAGCGTCGGCGGTGATTTCTACCACCTTTTTCGCATGGCTGGCAATCGCACCGGAGTGATGATCGGCGATGTGTCGGGTCATGGCTATCGAGCAGCGCTCATCATGGCACTCGCCATGAGCGCCTCGGCTATTCATGCGCAGAACACGATCAGCCCGGGTGACATGCTCGGTGCGCTCTTCGGGACTCTGCGGGAAGAGCTGTCATCCACCGAAATGTACATCTCGGTTTTTTTCGGGGTCATCGATCACGCCGCCGGTATCCTCACATTCGCCAACAACGGTCATCCGCACGCATTCCGAATCGACCGGGATGGAAATACTCAACGGCTTGAAGCCGAGACTCCGCCAATGGGCCTGACCGATGAGGCGTCGGTCACTGGCTCGATTCAATGGGATCGCGGCACCGATTTGCTCGTACTGTTCACCGATGGTATTGTCGATTCGCGCGACGCAGCGGGCGAGAGGCTCGGTGAGCCTGCGGTTCTCGACGTCATTGGCAGGAATCGGAGCAAGCAACCGCAGGCGATAGTCGATGCAGTCTTCGAGGTACTCAGGGACCACAGCGGCGAGCTCAAGAGTCCGGATGACCTGACGCTGCTCGTTCTGAGGAGCTGACAATGAGCGCCAGGCGGGGCAATCCGCCGGTCCTCAAGCGGTTTGGCCAGCATTTTCTCCACGACGAGCGAATCCTGGAGGCAATAGCGGCCGCCGCAGCGCCTGAGGCGGGCGACACCGTCATCGAGATCGGGCCAGGGCGAGGCGCCCTCACTGACATTCTGGCGCGGCTGCCGAATGACATCGTCGCTGTCGAGATCGACCGCGCGCTGAGCGAGCAGTTGCGCCACAAATACGCGGACCGCCCAAACGTTCGAATCGTTGACCGCGATGTTCTCGACACGGAAATGGGGCCATTGGCCGACGGACCCTTCGTTGTCGTCGGCAATGTTCCCTATTACATCACTACGCCGATCATTTTTCACGTGTTGCGCGCGCCACTTCCGCGACACGCGGTGTTCCTCGTGCAGCTGGAGGTCGCACAGCGGATTGTTGCACCAGCCGGGTCGCGGACGTATGGGGCACTATCCGTGAACGTTCAGGCGATCGCCACCGCCGAGATCCTCTTCGAGGTTCCGCGTGAAGCGTTTCGGCCTCCCCCGAAAGTGACATCCGCGGCAGTGAAAATCACACCGCGTCATGACGCAATCGTCACCGTTGAGGAAGCCGTGAAATTTCGCGGATTCGTTCAGGGACTGTTCGGGATGCGCCGAAAGCAGATCATCAATGCGCTTCGCTCGGTGAGCCCGCTGAGGGCGCAGCACCTTGGCGATGCGCTACAAAGTCTTGGAATCGATCCGCGGGCACGCCCTGAAACACTTACTCCGGTTGAACACGCCCAGCTCATGCGCGCCGTGAGTGCTCGCGCTGACGGTGAGGAGGTGACCTAGCGGTCGCTGCCCCGGTTGGTGAGAGCAAAGGTCAACCCTTCGAGCTCCATCGCCATGTTCACAGTGCGGACGGTGACATCCGCGGGCGCGTTCAGCTGCGTGGGCGCAAAGCTCAGGATCGCCTTCAGGCCGGCTTTCGCCAGCGCATCCACGATTTGCTGCGCGTTTTCGGCGGGGACAGCCAACAC
>JBBSFT010000152.1:0-6462 GCA_038254845.1 Gemmatimonadales bacterium
CGTTTGCGCCATTCCGCGCGCGGCTTGAGCCACACAGCGAACGTCTCGGCGAAGTCTTCGTCCGGGTGGCTCTGTGCGTACCAGAGCCGCAAGTGCTGCACGTAGCGCTTGCTTGCCGGATTCGGACGATAGTACTCCGGGTAACGTTCGGATGATTTGCCGAAAAGACGCTGCCACTCACGCCGCCGCTGCAATTGATACGCGTGCTGAATTGCGTGCCCTGACTCATGCCGAATGATGCGCGTGAATTCTTCCCGCGTTCCGCCTTCGACGTCGAGCATCTGACTTCGTTCCAGTCGAATGAGACGGGGATGTGCGAGGTAGAACGGGATGGCGAAGCCGGGTACGCCCTGAGGTGAGAAAAATTCCTCGGAAAGCCAGACGTGGGGGCGGACGCGGATGCCCCTGCGCTCGAGCGTCTCGAAGAGCAAGTGGATGCGCGGCTCGAGCCAGGTCCCTTTTATTGTAACGCCGAGGTCCTTGATGCGAAGCTGGAGGAGTTTTTCGGTGGACCAGTTGGCCCAGGGAAATCGTCGGTGGTTGGTCGGAGGCATTGAACTAAAATACTATAGAGGGTAGCTGCCTTCCGTGCGCGTCCGAGGTCTTACACCTGATAGCATACAGCCGGTGCTGGTCGCGATCGACCAGGAGCTTTTAGTCTGTAGCTGGTAGCGGTAGCTATACGCCATAAGCTGTAAGGACTACACTATTGGCCGCGTGGAGGGTAACGGGCGCAGCAGCCTCAGCCCACATTACCCGGATGTATAGCATCCAGTGCCTTTCGCGCGGCATGATTGCCATTGCCTCGGGTTTTTTCGTAGCGGCTCAGCTGCATGCCCAAGTACCGCGCGCGATCTTCACCGACCCGCCGCCGGACTCGATTCATCCTGCGCGCATGCAGGTGCTCCACATTCCATCGGGCGGCGTGCACATTAACGGGCTCGCATATATCGCCGAGGGCGCGCGTCCGCATCCGGCGGTGATTCTTCTCCACGGCTTACCGGGAAACGAGAAAAACCTCGACCTCGCGCAGGCGATTCGCCGCGCGGGATGGGACGTCATCACCTTCAACTACCGCGGATCGTGGGGCTCGCCGGGCGAGTTCCGGTTCTCCAATAATCTCGAGGACGCCGACGCGGTCATTGCGTTCGTCCGTGACACGGCAAACGCGCGCGCGCTCAATCTCGATCCCCGCCGTATCGTATTGGCCGGACACAGCATGGGTGGCTGGGTCACGGCTCTCACGGTGCCGCATCATCCGGAATTACTCGGGGCAATTCTGATTTCGGCGGCCGACATGGGTTCCAGACA
This sequence comes from Gemmatimonadales bacterium, assembly GCA_038254845.1. GTDB lineage: Bacteria > Gemmatimonadota > Gemmatimonadetes > Gemmatimonadales > Gemmatimonadaceae > UBA4720. The sequence goes on from JBBSFT010000152.1 coordinate 1,312, forward strand.
CGCAATTCCGCTCGATCAGATGGTGAAGTTCATGGCCGACGACATGGAATCTCTTACGGGTGTAACCGCGGAGTCGATGGCGGACGAGATAATCTCCAATGGATCTCGTTGGACGTTCGGCAGTGCAGCGACCGATGGTCTCGCGCATATGCCAATGCTCGTCCTCACGGCAAACGATGGACTCGCTTCGCACGTCGAGCCACTCGTCAAACAGGCGCGCGCACTCGGCAACCAACGCGTTGTCGTTGTTCATCGCGCAACTGATCACAGCTGGAATGACAGCCGGATATTTCTGGAATCCACGGTTATTGGCTGGCTCGAGAAACTGAACTGACGACTATTCACCTCATTCCGGATCCGAATGGAACACCGCTCTGGGACATTGCTCGCAGCATTTTCGGCGTTGCTGATCGCCAGTGGATGCAGTGGCGCGGGCCTCCGGTGAAGAGCGACGCACCGCAGGACGTCAGTATCGCGGGCGCGTGGCGTTCAAAGATTCACTTCAATGGCGGCGTTCTGGCCGGAGTACCAGACCTCGAATTCCTGTACGCATACAACGCCGGTGGAACGATGACCGAGTCGTCGAATTATGACGAGGCCGCAAATTCTTCCCCGCCTGCATATGGCGTCTGGAAAAAGACCGGACCGAACCAATTCGAGACAAAGTATTTATTCTACCAGACGCGGGCCCCTGTGCCAGCCGATGGGCCCGGAAACGACAATGGCTGGCTGCCAGCCGGTCATGGAGTTCTCACCGAGACCATTACGCTTTCGACGGATGGAAATTCGTACACTTCGACGATCAAGTACGTCTCGTTCGACAAGAGCGAGCAACCCAACGGCAGGCGGCGGAGTCGCGACGCGGATCATTTTCTAGTTCGAGCCACGGGTGCGACGTCCGACAACCTTGCTCGCGTCGGTCGGCCCATTGTATCGCGCCTGCTGTCGCCTCGTTCTTGCACTGTTTCCCGATTGACACAGCAATGGAGGAAAACATGCCTGACGCATGGACGAACAAGGACGAAAGAAAGTACGAGCACGTCAAGGAAGAATACGAGGAGCGGGGCAAGTCAGAGGACGAGGCGGAGGAGATCGCGGCGAGGACCGTCAACAAAGGTCGCCGTGAAGAGGGAAGGACGGCTGACTCTACAACCCAGGGCACGGGGAATCCGAACACTGGCCTCGATTCACGCACGAAGGACGAGCTGGAGAATCGCGCGAAAGAGCTGAACATCGGCGGTTATAGCGCGATGAACAAGGACGACCTCGTCCGCGCGATCAGAGACAAGGAATAGCATCGTCGCCTGATTGAAGAACAATGCCGGCGTCATATCGGGAGACCGGCATTTTTCTATCGCAGAAGTTGATCATCATCCTGCGGGCGGGATTCGCCGCTTCTCCCAATTGCGATCCGGGCACTTAGCGGCCCGAAAATTTCGAAGATTACAATGGAGCCGAGCACGACGGTCTTGATTGTTTGAGCGATGTCGGGGAACCGCTGCCGCGCGATCAGCACCAGACCGACCGCAAGGCCCGCCTGCGCGAGAATGGCAAACCCGAGGGGCCGCTCGATGGCGGCGCCGAAGCGGGCCCGGCGCGCCCCAAACCACGCGCCTCCTACCTTGCCAATTGTTCTCGCTACGACGTACGCCACACCGACTAAACCAAGCGACGGCAGCTGCCGAAGGTTGAGGTCGGCTCCGGCGAGAACGAAGAAAATCACGTAAAGCGGCGGGTCGGTTCGCGACAGCGCTTCGAAAAGTTTTCTGCTCTTGCTCGAGAGGTTTGCCATTGTTGCGCCGACTGCGAGACTGCTGATAAGGGGAGACAGGTCGAGCGCCGATGCTACGCCGACGGTAAGCAGAACACAGCCGATGAGAAGGATCAGGACCTCGCCCGACTCCTTCACCTGCGATGCCCACGAGGCGAGCAGAAGTCCAACGAGAAACCCCAGCGCCGTCGATCCCAACAGCTCCCAGATCAGTGGAAACACCGTGGCCGCAACACGTGCGAACGTTACGCCACCGTTCGCGACCATCGCGGCAATCTCGACTGACCCCGCGACCACGCTGAACAGAACGAGCGCGAAGATGTTGTTGAGGCCGATAACCGCAGTCACGGTGTCAGTAAAAGGCCCGGCAGAATTATTCTCCCTGATTACCATCAGAGTCGACGCAGCTCCAGTCGAAACCGCGATCGCGCCCAGAATCACGGATGCGCGGACCCCCTGACCGAGGCCGAGCATCACAATGAAGACGATAACTGCAGCGGCGGCGGACTCGGTCAAGGCAATGCCGACGACCTTCGCACCTGTCTTTTTCATGCGCGACAGCTCGAATACCGCGCCGATGGAAAAGAGGATGAGGCCAAGCCCCACTTCGCTGAAGACCCGAAGCGACTGCAGGTTCTCCTGTGTGACGAACCCCAGCACGGAAGGACCGACAATCATTCCCGCCAGCAGGTATCCTATCACCTCAGGAACACGCGCGAACTTGACGAGATGTCCCACCAGCAGCGCGAAGAGGAGGATGACTCCGAGCGAAGCGAGGTCGTTCAACGCCTTTTTTTCGCGGCGGAGTTGCTGGCCCTGACGGAATCAGTCAGAGAGTCAGCGGGCAACAGCCGGAGATCAGAAAGTGCTCTCGCGATTTCCGTCGGCGGAATCGCAGTCAGCCCGTTCGCGCCGCAGTTGACTACGAGTCCAACCAGCCGCCCCGTGAGATCGAATACTCCGGCACCTGCGAATTCCGGCGCCTGAGGTACGCTGATTACGATCTTGTCGAGCTGTCTCGACTGGCATGGCGTTGTCGTGAAGCCGCCGCCGATGCCGTTCCAGGAAATCACGCGGTTGCCGGCATCCTTTCCGACGATAACGAGCCAGCCGTTCGCCACCGACGCGGTATCGATGGGCACTCGCGAAGAAGAGGAATCGAAAGCCGGGCGCTGGACTTTCCTGACAAGGAAATCGGGAGTCGTCGTGATGAGGGTGTCAGCCGTTGTCCAGGCAATCCCGGGAGCAGTCGAATCGCTCATCCGGACGACGAATGCCGACGACGCATCGATGCGCTCGTTGATGAAGGTCGCGATATCGTTCAGCTGGTTCTCGCGCGAGAGCTGCTGAAGCGCAGATGCCTCGCTGAGCGGCGTCGAGGCAGGCGTGTCCTCGGGAGCGAACGCCCATTTCGCCGCAAGCCCGATCGCTAGAACTGACGCAGCGATCAGCGCGATAATGCCAACATAACGACGGTCTAGTGTTGTCTCTTGAGGCATTGGAAAGGCGGCAAGCAATTGTAATCCATGATGCGAAGCTGAAGCAGTCGCTCGTTGGACCACCTGGCCAACTCGAATCGCCGCTGAAGTTGAGCCATTGGCAAAGAATACTATAGAATGAAGCTGCGATCCGCGTCTGCCCCTCGAACTTCGTTCTTAAGCTTATAGCTTATCGCATATAGCTACAGCAAACGGCCAACGACCAGAAAGCCTGCCGTCGTTGGACATTAGCGCTAGCGTTAGCGATAAGCTGTAAGCTGACACGCGGAGTACCAGTGTGACGGCGTCGCGCTCAATTCTCGGTAAAGTTCCCTCTCATGGCCGACTTCAGGAAGCTTCTCGTCTGGCAAAAAGCCAACGCGCTGTCGGTTGCAACAGCCGACACGGTTGAGACTATTCGAGGGGTTTCAGGAACGATTCTTCGCGGGCAGCTTCTGCGATCCACATTTTCGATCCAGGCCAACATTGCCGAGGGCAGCTCGAAGCGAAGCGATCGTGAGTTCGCACGTTACGTCCGGATTGCACTCGGCAGCTCAACCGAGTCTGCAAACCACCTGATATTACTCCACGATCTCGGCAAAGTTGACACGAGGTGCTTCGCGGCGCTCAGCGAACGTCTCGATGAAGTCGGTAGAATGTTGACGGGGCTGGAGAAGTGTTTGCGAGCGGAGCCGGATTAAAAAAGGTTGTTTTGTTTTGACGGTGTTTTTCCCCCCAATTCTTACAGCTTATAGCGTATAGCTAGAGCTAACAGCTATCGACTAGCAGCGGCTTCTCAACCGAAGGTCATTAGCAACTGCCAACATTGCACGTGGATTCATCGGCGGTGCCTTTTGGTCGATAGCCTGAAGCTTTGGCTATAGGCTATATGCTGTAAGCTGACAACGAAGGAAGACGGTGGCGATTTTCGGTGTTTGTGATTGTGCTCGGCGGCCTCACGTTGCGGAGGACCGGACGATGTCCAACGCTTCCAGCGTAAAAGGATTGCGCCGCGTATCATTAGATCCATGGACCGAGCAACGACGGTCGCGTTCGCTGAGGCCCTCGCACGTGGCATCGAGCTGGTTGGTATGGGCGTCATGCTCATCGGCGGCGTGGCGGCGATCACGGCCTTCCTCTTTCGGCTGGTCGCGCGCCCTGCTCAGGCAAATGGCGGCTTCGAGTCGAAGTATCGCGACCTGCGGGCAAGCCTGGGGCGGGCAATCCTCCTCGGCCTCGAGTTCCTGGTGGCGGCCGACATCATCGGCACCGTGGCAGTAGCGCCGAGCTTCGCGAATCTTGGAGTACTCGCCCTCATCGTGGCGATCCGCACGTTTCTCAGCTTTTCGCTCGAGCTCGAGATCAGCGGCCGATGGCCATGGCAACATGGATCACCTGGGCGGGCGGGGGCAACCGAGCCGTACTCTGCGGCCTGACAATCATCGATGAAGAAAGTTCAGATCCAGGGGTTACATCACCTCACGATTGTCGGTTCGACAAAGCAGAGCGCCGTCGACTTCTGGCAAGGCGTACTCGGCATGCCGTTCATCTTCGAGCAGCCCAACCTCGGCAACCCCGAAGAGAATCATCTCTACTTCGATCCGGGCGACGGCCGCCTCCTCACCGTCTTCACGAATGAAACGCGGCAGGATGCGGGTCGCACCGCGCCGCGCGACGTCGGCTCGGTCGATCACATCGCGTTTAACGTCTCGCGCGCGACATTCACGGAAGCGCCGGCTCGCCTCGCCGCGCATGGGATCGCGTTCTACGAGCGCGACCGCGGCTTTATGAACTCGATCTACCTGAAGGATCCGAACGGGATGACCATCGAGCTCGCGTGCTACAAGTTCCAGACGCCGTCGGGATTCCGCGATGCCGATGTTATGATTCAGGCGCATCGCC
>JBBSFT010000153.1:0-6399 GCA_038254845.1 Gemmatimonadales bacterium
GCCGCGAGATTCGCGCTCGGCATCACGATAAACGGATCGCTGCCACCGAGCTCGAGAACTGCCTTCTTGAGATTTCTTCCGGCGGCAGCGGCAACGGATCGTCCCGCGCCCTCGCTTCCGGTGAGCGTCACCGCGGCAATTCGATCGTCTTCGATAAGCGAATCGACCGCAGTCGATTCGATCAACAGAGTCTGGAAGATTCCGGCCGGAAATCCCGCGCGCTGAATGATGTCCTCGATCGCGAGCGCACACTGCGGAACGTTCGAAGAATGTTTCAGGACGCCGCCGTTGCCGGCCATCAATGCGGGCGCAAGAAAACGGAATACCTGCCAGAACGGAAAATTCCACGGCATGACCGCGAGCACGATTCCCAGCGGCTGATACGCAATGCGCGCCTGGCCCTCGGCGCTGGCGACGCTTTCGTCGGCGAGGAATCGAACTGCGTGATCGGCGTAGTACCGGCATGCCGACGCGCACTTCGCAACTTCCGCGACAGCGGCGGCGATCGGCTTTCCCATCTCCAGCGTCATCAACCGCGCGAGCTTGTGATCCTCGGCGTCGAGCAGATCGGCCGCGCGACGCATCATCGCGGCGCGCTCGTCGAAGGTACTGAACCGGTACGTCGACCACGTATCGATCGCGAGGTTCAGCTTCGAGTTGATCTCCGCGGCGGAGAGCGCTTCAAAGCTCTGAACGATTTCGCCGGTGGCGGGGTTCGTTGTCGCGATCGGCATTACTGATACTGGATGTAGACTGGCTTCGGGGTGATCCGGAGCAGCTCACCCGGTGTCAGGAGCGGCTCGCCCTTCTTGGTGTCGTTGTGGTAAAAGAGTTTGAACCCGGTGAACTGGACAGGATCCGACTGAACGTAGTCGCGATACGAATCAAACTTGAGCCATGGCGCGCCCCACCCGTCCATGTTGATGACAACCTGGACGCGGGGATCGAGTTTGATGGCCTTCGCATTCGTCAGCATGTTGCGAGTGAAGCGATGGACGATGAGCACTTTCGGGGGCAGGTGGTTCGCGTCGACCAGCCGCGCGAGATAGTTGACCGCCCAGTTCACGTCGTCGGCGCTCATGGTCCCGATCTTGGTGCCCGGCTTGGCTCCCGTTTTCATCGAGAACTCCGGATCGAGACCGAGGTGGAAGTTCGGCCGCTTGAGGAATTGCTCGAGGCGGGGGACTTCAGACTGAACGTTGCTCAGTCCAACCTGGATGTCGAGAAACACGATTGCGTTTTTCTGTGCGGCCCATGTGCCGATCTTTTCGATCAGCGTGTCGGGCATGCGGAGCCGGTACATTCCATCGCGTCCTGGTGCTCCCTGAGCGACGACAACGATGAGGTGTAGCGCAGGCTGCACCGGTGTGGACGGGTCGGCCCTGTTCCACGCTGCGACTTCCTTGTCGAGCTTCGCCAGCATCTGGTCGGGAGGAAGCTCGCCCAGGATGCCCATCTTTTTCGAGAGCGGGTTGCCATAGAAGGCGACGATGCGCTTGGCGGGGAGAATCGATCCCGGAAGTGGCGGCGGAGTTTTCACCGGCCAGCGGGTGTCTTTCATTCCTGCGCGAATGGCCGAGACGAGGGCGAGGCTGTCGCGGCTGTTTCTTCCGGGGACTGCGGGCACCGTGATGCGAGGACCTTTGGCCGAGTCGGTTTTTGTCATCGGCGCCAGTGTGGTCGAATCGATTGCCATGACCGTGACCGGGTCGAGCGAAGTGCCGATGGCGGCGGGTGGAATTCCGGGCTGTGCGTCGTTGGAGGCGCAGGCGGTGAGCAGCGCCAGGCCACTCAGGCCTCGCGCGAATTGACTGATAGTTTTCATGCTGCGGGAGCGGGTGGAGGGGACGTTCAAGAAAGCTAATCCGTGAATGATTACGGAGAATGCGCGTTGGCGGATTCCGCATTACGCTCATCACGCACTTTTCACGCTAACGCTCTCCGGATCGGAAAGGGTTTCCCGGACAGCATTCGAGCTGTCTGAGAGACGCGAGAAGGCGGCTGGCCGATCGTTCTGCCGGTCAGGGGTGTCGCTGACGGTGCAGCGAATGAATTCGTATAATTTCCGCGTCGACACGGCGACCGGACTATCAGCGCCGACATTAAACGCATTCAGGAGCATTCTCAGGTGACGGACGTAACAGCGGCTCCCGCTCCCTCCAGCGCAAGCTTGTGGAGGACTTCATCGACATCTTTTATCAGCCATCGGCGGTATTCGAGCGCCAAGCGAGGACCTCACGATAACACCTCGGCGACGGGAGGTGCGACCAATCTCGAGCAGGTGCATTCCTGCGTTTCGATCCGTGCTTCACCCGCTCACGCCGGGCGGGCTCAAGCTTCGCTGGCACGCCCGCGAAGAACACGGAGGATACCGTTGTTGCCGCGTGGGCATTCGAAGGCAACCTGCCCGGGCCGATTGTCCCCTGCCGCGTTGGTGATACTGTCGAATTCACGCTGGAGGCACGATGGCAGCCGACGGTGCATTATGCTACATCGTCAATATCTGGCGAACTGTTGACCTGGGCTCACAGCGTGCGGCCGCTGCGAGGCTTCAGGACGCGCAGCACTTCCTGTCAAGGAAGCAATAGTATAGAAGTACCGGAAGAGTGTGTTGGTGCACATGAGGTCGGCCTGCCGGAGCGCCTATTTGCTCCTGTCGAGGAGCTTTGACAGATTCGCCGTAAAGAGTCGCTGGACGGTCTTCGCGCGATTCATCAGCACCGTCTTTCCGTCCGGCGTCAGCTCGGCACCGCCCTCGCTCTCGGGCGTGGTGGTGAGACGCCGCGTCGTACCATTGACGACGTTGAAGATCCCGATGTCGCCCACGCCGTTGACGGACCTCGTGTAGACCATCGACTTGCCATCGTTCGACCAAAATGAGACACCGTCGTCGCCGGTCAATATCAGGCGCCCATTACCGCCGGCAACGGGCAAGATCATCGTGTGCGGCCTGCCGTCCGGCTGTTCGACCACCGCCGCGATGGAATCACCAGAAGGCGAAACGGCGGCCATGAAGCCGCTCGTTCGGTCCCATACCGTCGTCATCTTTCCGTCGGGGCTCACGCGCGAAATGGTGAGCTGGCCGCCGTTCGGACTGATCGTACCCGCGAAGAAGTCGGCCACGCCGGCCCTGGCAAACAAACCACCGCCAACTGACCCGTTTCGCGTGACGCGCGTCGGCGCACCGCCCGCAGGAGACACCGCCCATGCATCGCCCAACTTGGTGTCGTGGTCTGACTGGAAATACACCTTCGTTCCATCGCCGCTCCACGCCAGTGCGCTCTCGAAACCCGGCCAGCTTGTCAGCTGGTGTGGCCCGCCGCCCGCCACGTCAACAATCCAGACGTCCTCACTTCCACCACGATCCGACAGATAGGAGATCTGCTTTCCGTTCGGCGACCATCGTGGTTCCACCACCGTACCGCCACCGGACACCAGAGTGCGGGACGCGCCACTGGCAAGAGGCATTACGGCCAGGTCTTGCACACCGCCGCCGCGCTCGATTACGTAGTCAATCTGTTTTCCGTCGGGTGAGCCATAGAACCCCGCCGTCTGGATCGAGTCCGGTGTGAGGCGCCGTTCCGCACGAGTCGCCAGGTCCATCGCCCAGATCCCGGCTTTTCTCGAGGTGATGACGAAGGTCAGTTCGTTCGTGCCCGGCCTCCACGCCAGATTCGATTCGGCGTCGGGACTATCGGTGACTCGTCGCTCCGGGCCCCCGCTCGCCCGCACGAGCCAGATATCAATCTGGCGGCCTCGGTCCGAGAGAAATGCCACCCACTTGCTGTCCGGAGACCACACACCGCTGTAGTCGTTGCGAACGTCGCGCGTGAGTTGGCGCGGCGACCCGCTGTCAACAGACACCACCCATAGATCGCTCGTTCCCGTACGAGAAGACTCATACAGGATCGCACGTCCGTCAGGTGACCACGAGATTGTGTTGGAGCGCTGACCCTCAAATCCTTCCTTCGTCAACTGTCGCGGGTTCATCCCTGCACTATCCGCCACCCAGATGGTTGTCCTGGAACCTTCGAGCACGTTGAACCCGATGCGAGATCCATCAGGTGACGGTGTACCGACATAGGGGCGCTGCTCTCCCGGCACTAGACGTCGGGTGGCCCCAGTCGCCAGCGACGTTGCGAAGCTCGTAATGCCGCCACCTACCGACATTACATACGCGACGCGTTCGCCATCAGCGAACCAGCCGCTTTGGATGTCGACCCCCGATCCCGTCGACACGCGTTTTGCTTCGCCGCCTGCCACGGGAACGACGACAACGTGCCCGCCGAACTGTGATGACGCAGCCTCCAGCCGTGACCCGTCCGGAGACCAGAGCGCAGCCTCGGTGCCGCCGTTGACTGGCAGTTTTTGCGGCGATGTCAGGTCGGCGTTCGCGACCCAGAGCTGCCACCCGGGGCTGGCTGGAGTCCAATATGCGATTCTCTTTCCGTTTGGTGAATACGACGGCCCGAGCATGCGAACTCCTTCGGGCGACAGAGGAGTCACTTCTGGCATCGCCTCATCAACACCCCTGTCACCACCGCCGCATGCGCCGAGTACCATAAATACCACTGCGAATGCAAACCTTCTCATTTCCCGTCTCCTGGCTTTTTTGGTCCTGCGAGAACGCTGTCGATTCCCGCCGCTACCTGCGCGACCACTGCACCCTGCGCGGCGAGCACATCCTTGACGTCTTTCTCGTATGTGTTCGACCACAATGACCGGCTTGTCACAGGATCGGTGAACTGCACGTTTATTCGCATCACGTCGCCGGCACGAAACACGGTGGCTTCGACCACGGCACCGAGTGAGAGCTCGTTCGCAACGTCGCGGATGGTTTTTGCGCCGCCCTTGTAACGCATCATCGTCGAGCGTGTTTCAACTCCCGTCAGGTTCGCCCGCGCGAGAGCGTTGGTGAGCGCATCGTGCATCGCCGCAACGAATACCGAATCCTTGCCCGAGATGTCTTCGATTGGCATCACGCCGATCTTCTGAATTTTCCCGCTCCCACCGCGCGACATCATGTACCCACCGATCGCGCCCCCGATGACGATCACGGCAGCGGCGACGCCGATGAGCAGGCCCCGCTTCGATTTGGCGGCTACGGTCGCCGCCTTGAGCGGCCGCGTATCTGTCGGCGTCACGCCGCCGCTTGGCGTCGTGCCGATCATCTCGAGTCGGCTGATCAGCTCGTCGGTGGTCTGCCACCGGTCGGCCGGATTCTTGGCCAGACACTTCATGATCGCATCGCCGAGGAGCGGCGGTGTACCCGGACGCACCTGCTGGATGTCCTTCGGTATTTCAATCACCTGCGCCGCGAGTATCCCCTGCGCAGTAGTCGCGTCGAACGGCGGCCGCCCGGCGAGCATCTCGTACCCGAGGATTCCAATCGCGTAGATATCGGCGCGATGGTCTATATTCGCCTCGCCCATTGCCTGCTCGGGCGCCATGTACTGCGGCGTTCCGATAGCGATGCCGACTGTCGTTGTCTGGTCGGCGGCCGACGCGGAGAGCGCCTTGGCCACGCCGAAATCAGTGACCACCGCGTGACGACCCGAGAGCAGCACGTTGCCCGGCTTGATGTCACGGTGCACGACGCCACGCGCGTGGGAGTACGCCAGCGCGTCGGCCACTTCGCGAAGAATCCGGATTGCATCGGTGAACGGGAGTTGTTTCTCGCGAGCCAGCCGGTCACGCAACGATTCGCCATCCACGAACGGCATGACGTAGTACAGGAATCCCTGCACCTCGCCCGAGTCGTAAAGCGAGAGGATGTGGGGGTGGTTGAACTGCGCCACCGTCTTTATCTCGCGCGGGAATCGCTCGGAACCCATCGCAGCCGAGAGTTCTGGCCTCAGCACCTTGAGGGCCACCATCCTGCCGTGCTTCACGTCCTCGGCGAGATATACCGTGGCCATGCCCCCCACGCCGAGTTCACGCTCGATGCGGTAGCGATCGGCGAGAGCGGCGGCGAGACGATCTACAGGGTTCGGCAAGGCGATTGTCGCAGATGTGATCTTGGAAGGCGGAGAACTTGCCTCCCCCCGCTGAGCGACGCCAGAGCTTCTGGTAGAAGCGCTCGCCCTTTTCTTCACGTCTCTGGCTTCCCCCAGGCCGTATTGGCGACCACATCGTGGTCGTGCTGGTTTGCCGGACCGACCAAATAGTCTATATTTATGTACCACTTGCCGAACCAGCCCATGCCAGCTATCAAAGCACACTCGCGCGCCGGAGAGAAACTCAGTCATCAATTCATCGTCCGGTTGTTTCGCGGCGACGACTGGAAATCACTTTATCAGTTGATCCAGGCTGGGCTCGACAAGAAGGCGTTCAGAGCTCAAACAGTCACCGAGTTTCTTGAACACGCCATTACAGAATCGACCGCGCGCTCGGCCCTCC
>JBBSFT010000154.1:0-6388 GCA_038254845.1 Gemmatimonadales bacterium
CGAAGTGTATTCAGCCCCGCGAGCTTTCGCATGTCCTCGTCAGACCAGCCGCGATGCGCGAGCTCGGCGAAGAGAGCTGGATATTTCGAGACGTCCTCGAGCCCCTGGACGACATCGGTGATGCCATCGAAGTCTCCGCCGAGTCCGATGTGATCGATACCCGCGAGCTGCCGTGCGTGTTCGATATGATCGATGACCTGAGACATCGTGACAACTGGATTCGGGTGCGCGAGGTCCCACGCATCAGTCTCACGATGGATTGCGGCCGTGTCCTGCCCGAGGCGCTGACGCATCTCCTTCACCGCCTGTTCCTGCACCTTGCTGTGATCCAGGAATTGCTGCGACGTAAAGTCGGGCACGAAGGTGATCATCGCGACACCGCCGTTGGCGGGCAGTCGTCGGAGAATCGAATCCGGAATGTTGCGGGGCACATCGACGAGGGCGCGCGAATCGGAGTGCGAGAAGATCACGGGCGCTTCGGTGACGTCAAGCGCATTGCTCATCACCCCGGGCGAAACGTGTGACAGGTCGACGAGCATGCCGAGCCGGTTCATCTCGCGGATTACTTCTTTGCCGAATGGAGTAAGTCCTCCATGTCGTGCGGAATCGAGCGCCGCGTCGGCCCAGTCGAGCGTGACGTTGTGCGTCAGTGTCATGTACCGCGCGCCGAGGGCGTAGTACGAGCGGAGGGCGCCGAGGGAGTTCTCGATGGCGTGACCTCCCTCCATTCCGAGGAGAGAGCCGATCTTCTTGTGCTTGAACGCGTCGCGGATGTCGGCTGCCGATAGCGCGAGCTGGAGGCGGTCCGGGTACATCGCGATGAAGCGGCGTGCGATGTCGAACTGCTCGAGCTGAATGCGCGCGAATCCCGAGTCCTTGACCTCGCCCGGAATGTAGAGCGACCAGAACTGGGCAGCGATCATTCCCTGCCTGAGGCGGTCGAGATCCGTGTGACCCTTTGTCTGTTGCCTCAGATCGTAGGCCGCAACGTCCATCGGGGCTGTCTTGCTCTCGCGGATCGCCCAGGCAAGGTCGTTGTGGCCGTCGATCAGTGGCGCCGAGTCGAGGACACGGCGCGCGCGCGCGAAATCCTTCTCAGTTGCCTGTGCTGACATCGAACTGGCGATCGTGGCGAGGGCAACGACTGTAAGAACGCATTTCATGGACTCGGTCCGGGGCTGAAGAGGCGGGTGATGCCAAGTATAACGCGCTGGACGCACCTGCTCCATCGGAGTAGAATCCGAAATGGATCAACCCGCGGTAAAGGCACTCGACTTTGGCGACCAGCAGACGCTCGACGCCTCTCTTTCCGTCGCCGTTCGCGGCCTTCACGAGTCAGGGATTCTCAAAATCACCCGTCAGGTGAGAGGCATGCTTGCGCGCGGCGAGACCGTCGTGAACCTCACCGTTGGAGACTTTGATCCGCGGTATTTCCCGATCCCCGAGAAGCTTGCGCGCGGCATTCAGGATGCGGTGGCGCGCGGTGAGACGAATTATCCGACGCCGGAGGGAATGATCGGACTGCGGCAGGCGATCTCCGACTACGTCGCGCGGACTGCGGGCGTCTGTTATCCGGTTGACTCGATAGTTGTCTGCAGCGGCGGTCGCCCTGTGTTGTATGGAGCATATCGCGCGATCATCAATCCCGGCGACAAGGTGCTGTTCTCCGTTCCGTCATGGCAGAACGATGCGTATTCGTGGCTCACCGGCGGCGAGTCAATCGTCGTTGAGTCAACACAAGCGACGGGATTTCAGCCGACGATCGACGAGTTCAGGCCGCACCTCGACGACGCGGCGATGATCTGCATCTGTTCTCCCGGAAATCCCACCGGCACAGTGATGTCCGAGCAGCAGCTCGGCGACATTCTGCGCGAGGTTGTCGCGCACAATCGGGAGCGTGAGGCGAAGGGACGCCGGCCGATTTTCGTTTTGCACGATCAGATGTACGGCGCGCTCGTGTCGAAAGGTCAGCGGCACGTCTATCCGGCGGCAGTTGTTCCGGAATCAGCGCGCTACGTCATCTCCGCCGACGGCGTGTCGAAGGCCTACGCTGGAACCGGATTGCGTCTCGGGTGGATGCTCATTCCGCCAGCGCTCGGTGCGCGGGTGAGAGATCTTCTTTCACACGCCGGCGCGTGGGCGCCCCGGGCCGAACAGAGTGCGGTCGCGGCGTTTCTCAATGATCCGGCCGCGATCGCCGAGTTTCGTGCGGAGATGGACAAGCGGCTCGCGGAGCGGCTCGACGCGATGTACGCGGGTTTCTCGGCTCTCAAGGCGGACGGGTTTCCGGTCGAGTCGATCAACCCTCAGGGCGCGATCTATTTCTCGGCGCAACTCAAGCTGCACGGCAGGTCGGTCGACGGGCGCTCGATCGCGACCGATGAGGACATCCGGATGCTGCTTCTCGAGCGAGCGGGAATCGCGGTTGTGCCGTTTCAGGCATTTGGAGTTCGGGGTGAGACGGGCTGGTTCAGGTTATCCGCGGGTGCGGTGTCGATGGACGAGATCGAGGCATTTTTCCCGCGCCTGCGCGCGCTGTTGACCGAGGTTCGCTGACACTTCGCGGATCTGAAACTATCCGGAGCGAAAAAGAGTCCGGCTTTCATGTTTCTAGACCGGCGCGGATTGTTGATGCTCGCTGTCCTGGTTGGAAAGACCGGGTTCGTCGTCAAGTCGCGCTACGAAACCGGCAGCGTCGCGCTGTCTGACGGTTCAGGCTCTCGTGTGCGGGGAGCCTGAGGGCTGTCGGGGATCGCGACTTTCGGATCGTTCGCGTCGGCGTCGTGCGCCGTTTCGTGCCTTTTGACGAGCGTCAGAATCGTGTAGACCGCGACTGGTTCCTGATCCTGGTTTGTGACTTCGACATCCCACGCGACGACGCCCTGCGGCACCGAATCGGGTTGAGTTTCTTTCGCCGTTTTCTGTTTGCAAGTGAGTCGCGCCTGGATCGTGTCGCCGACGTGAACCGGTTTGACGAAGCGGAGATTGTCGAGGCCGTAGTTGGCGAGGACCGGGCCGGGGGCGGGATCGACGAAGAGTCCGGCGGCAGCCGAGAGGACGAAGTAACCGTGTGCGACGCGCTTCTCGAAGAAGCTGTCTTTGGCGGCGATGTCATCCATGTGGGCGTAGAAGAAGTCGCCGCTGATGCCCGCGAAGTTGACGATGTCAGCTTCGGTGACGGTGCGCCGGTGCGTGACCAGTGTTTCGCCAATCTCGAGCTCATCGAAATATTTTCTGAACGGATGAATGCGATCTGTCGGCGTTGCGGCGCCCTTGATCCATTCGTGCGACACGCGCGTGAGCGTTGTCGGCGATCCCTGGAGTGCTGTGCGCTGCATGTAATGAAGGGCGCTGCGTGCGCCGCCAAGCTCTTCGCCGCCGCCGGCACGGCCTGGTCCGCCGTGGACGAGACCGGGGAGTGGAGAGCCGTGACCCGTCGACGATTTCGCGCTCGTCTTGTCGATCACCATGATGCGGCCGTGGTGCGATGCAGTTCCGAGGACGATGTCGCGAGCGACGTTGTCGTCGGACGAAAAGAGCGAGCCGACGAGACTCCCGCGGCCGAGTTTGGCAAGCTCGACTGCTTCCGCTATAGAAGAGTAGGGCATGACCGTGTTGACCGGTCCGAACGCTTCGATGTTGTGTGGTGCGTCGGTGGTAAATGGCGAATCGCAGTAGAGCAGCGTGGCTGGGAAGAATGAGCCCTTGTTCTTGTCGCCGGCGGCGATGTCGAAGTTGTTCGGGTCGCCGAAGACGAGCTCCGATCCCTGTTTGAGTTTCTCGACGTTGGCTTTGACATCGTTGACCTGGTCGTTGCCAACGAGTGGGCCCATGCGGATGCCGTCGACTTGCGGATCGCCGAGTTTGATTGTGGCGAGGCGCTTGCTGATTGCCTTGATGACGTCGTCCGTCATCGATTCGGGGACGATCGTGCGGCGGATCGCCGTGCATTTCTGACCCGCTTTGACCGTCATTTCGCGGACGACTTCTTTAATGAAGAGGTCGAACTCGTCGGTTCCCGGTTTTGATTCGGGTCCGAGCATCGAGAAGTTGAGCGAGTCGGCTTCCTGGTTGAAGCGGGTGGAGTTTTCGATCATCGCTTTGCCGGCTTTCAGTTTTCTGCCGGTCGTGGCGGATCCTGTGAAGGTGACGACGTCCTGGCCTGTGACGTGGTCGAGGAGGTCGCCGGTGCTGCCGACGATGAGTTGCAGTGCGCCCTCGGGCATGATCCCCGAGTCGATCATGTCGCGGACCATTCCTGCGGTGAGGTATGACGTGACTGTTGCGGGTTTGACGATCGCGGGCATGCCGCCGAGGAAGGTGGGGGCGAGCTTTTCGAGCATGCCCCAGATGGGGAAGTTGAACGCATTTATGTGGACGGCGGTGCCTTCGAGTGGAACGCAGATGTGGCGGCCGACGAAGGTGTTGTCTTTGGAGAGTGGCTCGACGGCGCCTTCCATGAAAAAGGTTTCGTTCGGGAATTCGCGGCGGCCTTTGCTCGAGTAGGCGAAGAAGGTGCCGATGCCGCCTTCGATGTCGATCCACGAGTCGGTTTTGGTGGCGCCGGTTGCTTCGGAGAGTTTGTAAAACGCGTCTTTGCGCTCCATGAGGTATTTGGCCATCTCCTTGAGCATGCGTGCGCGTTCATGGAACGTCATGCTGCGCAGTTTGGGACCGCCGGTGGTGCGGGCGTAGTCGAGCATGCCGGCGAAGTCGAGGCCTTCGCTGGAGGCTTCGCCGATGGTTTCGCCGGTGACGGCGTGGATGAGGGCGGTGGCGGTGCCGGTTCCTTCGATCCATTCGCCTTGGGCGTAGCTGCGGAGTCTGGCTGTCATGGCGTGAAATGTAAGGCAGGATCGAGGCTGACCAACCTGTCAGACGGCCATCATCGATGAATTCCCTCGAGCGAACCACCAGCAGGGAATTGGCGGTTGTTGCGATGGGTTGGTGATCAATCGGGATTTGGGGAGCGCGATCGTGGGAGGATGTCCGATGACTTCACGCCCCGAATTCCGCTTGCGCATTTAGGCAGTCGTTCGGAGCCGGAACGGAAGCTTCGCCTGATGGAGCGGCTTCGCCACCGTCTTCGAACGCGGCACTACAGCGAAAAGACCGAGGTCGCTTACTGCAGTTGGGTTCGCCGGTTCATTCTTTTTCACGATCGGCGGCATCCAATGTCGATGGGCGAGGCCGAGATCGCGGAGTTCCTGTCACATCTCGCAAACGTCAGGAACGTCAGCGCTTCGACGCAGAACCAGGCGTTACACGCGATTCTCTTTCTTTATCGGCATGTGTTGTCGAGGCCGCTTGGTTTCGTTTCGGAGATTGCGCCTGCGCGACGGCCAGTCCGCCTCCCCATTGTATTGTCGCAGTCGGAAGTGCGGACCGTCTTGAGCGAGATGAGGAGTATTCCGCGGTTGTGTGCGACGTTGATGTACGGGAGTGGGTTGAGGGTGTCGGAGTGTCTTTCGCTCCGTGTGAAGGATGTGGACTTCGACCGAGGTGAGATTCTTGTTCGGTCGGGGAAGGGAGATAAGGATCGACGCGTTCCACTGCCGGTTGCCGTCGTGCCGGCGCTTCGCGCTCACCTCGAGCGGACGCGCCGCCAATTTGGGAGCGATCTGGCGCTTGGCCTCAGGGGCGCCGCATTGCCTGAGGCGCTAAGTCGGAAATTTCCGAATGCCGAACGCGAGTGGATCTGGCAGTACGTGTTTCCAGCGACTCGGCCGTACCGTGAGCAGGAGACGGGAATTTGTCGGCGTCACCATCTGCATGAGTCGGTGATCCAGCGGGCCGTGACTGAGGCGGCGCGTGCGACGGGAATGACGAAGCGTGTGACGTGCCATTCGCTGCGTCATTCATTTGCCACGCACCTCCTCGAGAGTGGAGCCGATATCCGAACCATTCAGGAGCTACTCGGCCATTCGGATGTGCGGACGACGATGGTGTACACGCACGTATTGAATCGGGGTGGGATGGGTGTTCAGAGTCCGGCGGACCGGCTCTGAGGAGGTGGGGTGTGTGAAGGCCTTAGCAGGTTGCTGAAAAACTCATGAAAACGTAACCCTCGATTGGCGATAACATTTTAGGTTAGCGCAACCTCACAGAGAGCGCGTGATGCGTGGTCCCGAGTTGTCGCAGTCGAGTCTGTTCAGCTACCTCTCGATTGAAGACCGGATTCCGAAAGATCACCCGTTGCGCGCCATGCGCCGGTTGCTGGACCCTGTACTTGCTGATCTGTCTCCCAGATTCGCCGCGCTTTATTCCAGCACTGGCCGCCCGTCGATTCCACCTGAGCAGTTGCTCCGTGCATTGCTCATCCAGATTCTCTATACCATCCGGAGTGAGCGGCAGCTCATGGAGCAGCTCAACTACAACTTGCTCTTCC
>JBBSFT010000155.1:0-6381 GCA_038254845.1 Gemmatimonadales bacterium
CGATTCCGGGTATCGGCGGAGTGGAATGGAAGTTGTCGAACGGCGCCCGCGTCATTATCAAGCCGACAGACTTCAAGGCTGACGAAGTCGTGCTGTCGGCTTATAGTCCCGGTGGTACTTCGCTGGCTGAGGACAAGGACTACATGTCCGCTGCTCTCGCGTCACAGGTCGTTGGGCTCGGCGGAATCGGATCGTTCAGTTTCATCGACCTCAACAAGAAGCTGAGCGGCAAGGCGGTTCGCGTTTCTCCAAGTATCACTGAGACAACCGAGCGGCTCTCCGGGTCGGGCTCGCCGAAGGATCTCGAGACAATGTTTCAGTTGATTTATCTCAACTTCACGGCGCCGCGACTCGACACCGAGGCATTCGCGGCATTCAAGGCGCAGGTTGGGCCGTTTCTCGCGAACCGCGGCGCCGATCCGAATTCGGTGTTCGCCGATTCGTTGACCGCGATCATGTCGCAGCACTCGTTCCGCTCGCGTCCGATGACACCGGCGGTTTTCACGGAAATCGATCCGGCCAAGTCCGTGTCATTCTTCAGGAATCGCTTCGCCGATGCGAGTGATTTTACGTTCGTCTTCGTCGGCAATGTCGATACGACCGCGATGAAGCCGTTCGTCGGACGGTATCTCGCATCGCTGCCGACACTGACCCGGAAGGACACTCCGGTCGATCGTGGCGGCGCACCACCGCGCGGCGTCGTGCAGACGACGGTGCGCAAGGGCACCGAGCCGAAGGCGAACTCGGTGATCTATTTCACCGGCCAATGCGTCTCGACCCCGCAGAGCCGCGTCGTCCTCCGTGCGCTCACGACTCTCGTCCAAACGAAGCTGAACGAAACGCTTCGCGAGAAGCTCGGTGGCACCTACAGCCCTGCTGTGGGCGGGGCGTGCAGCCGCGAGCCGCGGCAGGAGTACGCGGTTCAGATCGGCTTCGGCTCATCTCCCGAAAATGTCGAGCCCCTCTTCAAGGCAACGTTCAATCTTCTCGAGAGCCTGCGCTCGGCGCCGGTGTCACAGGCCGATGTCGACAAGGTGAAAGAAGAGATTCTTCGATCGCACGAGGTGGACGTTAAGACCAACACCTACTGGGCCAGCAACATTGCCGCCCGGGATCAGGCCGGCGAGGATCCGGCGGGCCTCGGCTCGGTGTACGATGACATGGTGAAGGCACTTACACCGGCTGCTCTTCAGCAGGCGGCTAAGATGTACTTCAATCCCGCCAACTATGCGCGGTTCCTCCTCCTGCCCGAGACGCCGAGCGCCGTGAAGTAACCGCGGAGCATCGCGGCGCGAGACCGCCGCTTCGTCAGATGTAGCCAGCCCGAATGCGGAGCGGCCATCTGACGAGGCGGCGGTTTTCATTTCCGCCCCACTCCCCTTCCAGCTCTTGCTCGACGGAATTGACTGGATCGATTCCGTTGGCCCGCACGTAACTGGCGGTGGCCGACCACGTCCGCATGTAGCCGGCAAGCTCGCCCAAGGTCCAACGCCGCTCGATCCAGAGCGAAGGCGTCTCGATTTCGCGAAACGGAAACGGAATGCTTGCGTACCCATCGAGAACCATCTCGCGCTCCGGTGACCAATACTTCTCGATCGTCCCGCGATTGAACTGATGCACGATGTGTTCGATCGACGCCGTTTCCATCACTGGATCGCCATAACCCCAGACGACCAGCGCACCATCCGCCGTCAGCACGCGATGCACCTCTGCGTAGAAACTCTGGAAGTCGAACCAGTGAAGCGCCTGCGCAACGGTGACCATGTTCACGGACTCATCACTCAATCCGCTCGCAGACGCTGCCGCGACTCGGTATTCGATCCGCGGATGCGGCACCGCGTTCTCCAACTGTTCGGCACTCGCATCTGTTGCAATAACCGACCGAAAAATCGCGGTGAGAGCCTTTGCTGCCTGGCCGCTTCCCGTGCCGCAATCCCACACCGATTCATGCTTCGGAGTAACGCCGCCAAGCCATGTGAACAGGGCATCAGGGTAATCGGGACGAAAGCGCGAGTACTGGGAAGCCCGGCCGGAGAAGTGATCCTTGAACGTCATGCGGGGCGTATTGACGTGATTCAGCCCTCGTCGCGGTCCGCATCGACGAGATCCTGATACTCCGGGTGCTTCTCGATGTACGACGCAATGAATTCGCAGCGCGGAACGACGCGAAGTTTCTGCTGTCGCGCATAATCGAGCGCGGTCTTCGCAAGCTCATTGCCGATTCCCTGCCCTTCGAGCGACTCGGGAACTTTGGTGTGGGTGAAGTAGATGGTCGAGCCGCGGCGCTGGTACTGCGCAACCGCGAGGCTTGCTCCATTACCGCTCTCGAACCGGCTCTCCTGCTCGTTGTTGCGCACGTCCTCAGCTTCAGT
Organism: Gemmatimonadales bacterium; assembly: GCA_038254845.1. Taxonomy (GTDB): domain Bacteria; phylum Gemmatimonadota; class Gemmatimonadetes; order Gemmatimonadales; family Gemmatimonadaceae; genus UBA4720. Next base: position 2,373 of record JBBSFT010000155.1, read on the forward strand.
CATCATCTCGCCTGTAGTTTTGAATACCAATCTACTGCCAAAAGAAACGCCGGAGCCGTTCAGGCTCCGGCGCTCTTCCAGCCTGGCTGGATTACATCTTTGGAAGCAGAACCCGGTCGATGACCTGGATTACGCCGTTCGACTGCATCACATCGTACGTCGAGATGTGCGCCGTGTGGCCGCTCTCGTCCATGATGACGATGTTGCGCGGGCCGTTCATCATCGCGACAAGCGAGCCGCCGCTGACGGTCTTCAGGTTCGCGCGGCCGTGTCCCTTCTTGATCATTTCCTTCAGCTCGTCTGCATCGAGACGGCCCGCGACGACGTGATACGTCAGAACCTTCGTGAGCGCGGCCTTGTTCTCAGGCTTGAGAAGCGTCGCAACGGTTCCGTCGGGCAGGTTCTCGAATGCGTCATTGACCGGCGCGAAGACGGTGAACGGGCCCTTGCCCTTCAGCGTCGCGACGAGATCGGCAGCCTTGACGGCAGCGACGAGCGTCGTGTGATCGGCCGAGTTGACAGCGTTGTCAACGATGTCCTTCGTCGGATACATCGCCATTCCACCGACCATCATGTTCTGCGCGGACGCCGATCCGGCGCCGGCAACGAGTGCGGCAACCATTGCCGCTGCAAATATTTTCTTCATTTCAGAGATCCCTTTTTTGAGTGGGGTGAGTGTTACCACGTGGTCAGATACGCGGCACACATTTGATCGGATCTCTGAAACGTGAAATCCGGCGGGAAATGCTGATTCGCCGCCGGATTAGCGGGATTATTTGCTTTTCTTCAACTCGATGCTGCCATTCACTGTCTCCATTTTGATGCTCCGCCCGCCTCGTCCGATGGTTCCCTCCGCGTGGCGCGGGCCGAACTTGCCGGATAGCTGAACCGGCCAGTCACTCGAGATCGAACCGTGCACTGCGCCCATCGACACGTTCGCGTCGAGTGACGACGGCGTCTCGATCGACACGCTGCCATTCACAGTGCGAAAACTCATGTCCCCGCCCTGTGACAGTGCGTCCATCCTCACATCGATGTCGCCGTTTACCGTGCTCGCATTGACCGGGCCGGAATGAGTTCCGACCTGAACCCTGCCATTTACCGTGTTGGCCCGCACCTCGCCACCCACGTTGTGTACCTCGACACCGCCGTTCACGGTGCTGGCGCGCACATCCGACGTCACATCTTTCACTCTCATCTCGCCATTCACGGTGCCGGCGTCGACTCGAACGCCCGCCGGCACCCTGACCGTGAAGCGCACCTGAACATCACGGCGACCATTTTCATCGTCATCATCGTTGCGGCGCGAATGCAAACCGTCGTCGTCGCACACATCCCGGCGCCATAACGCGCAGATGCGAACGTCTCCTCCGCCTTCGATGACCTGAAACCGGACATCTGACACGTTTCCACGGTTAACGATCTTCTCGGCGCGCACGTGAACCATGTTGTCCGGGCTTCGCTCAATCGACACCGGTCCGTTTACGCTCGAGAGACGAAACCAGTTGCCACTTGCGACCCGTCCGTCCCATGTCCATAGCGACACATCGCGGCCGATATCCTGAGCGCTTCCCGCAGCCGGTGCAGCCAATGCCAATACAACTGCGGAGACGGCGAACAATCTTCTCATTTCAATCACTCCTGGTTGCTGCGGTCTGTGCCGCGCTGGATTCTGATGTTGCCGCTGAACGACTCGAGGACCATTCGCGCGCGTCCACTGCCGATCTTGAACTCGAACCTGCTGTCATGACCAATACGGTTCGTGCTCGAGCCGAGTGTCACCGGAAAATCGCTGTCAACATTCCCGCTGAACGTCTCGAGGCTCACCGTCGCCCCGATCTCCGGCGGTAGCGCCAGCGTGATCAGTCCGGAATTAGACCTGAACGTGTACGTCCCGGCCGGATCGACCGTGCCACTATAGCTCACCGAGCCGCTCACTGTTTCCGAGCGCACGGATTTCGATTTTGCACCGGTGATCCACACGTGACCACTGACGGATTCGCATTCGATATCTCCGCTAACACCGGAGATGTCGAGCCTGCCACTCACGGCCTCAGCGCGAAGGTCACCGTCCACATTCCCGACCGTGATGTTGCCGGAGACGGTTTCAATCGCAACGCGGCCGACTGCGTCCGTGACTTCCACTCCGCCGCTCATCGATCCGAGCTTTACTTCCCCCTTCACGCCTTTCACACTGAGCGGAGCCGAGAATGCATCAATCTGAACTCTCGTGCCGATGGGAACCGTCACCTCCAGCTCGGCATTGCCGCCGCGCCGTCCACCGGGCTCGACCCGAAGCCGAACAGATCCGGAGCGCGAATCGAATCTGAGCTCGCCGCGATCGACAGTGCCATGAACCTTCACCTGCGATCCCGGCACACCGACGACGTTCACGTGTCCGGCGTACAGCGACACACTCACGCTGCCGCCGCGATCCAGTGTCACTGCCGTGTCGAACCGCTCACGATAACGGGCGTCCTGAGCCACGGCGTTGCGAGGTAAGATGAGCGCGGTGGCTGCAACAGCAATCGCAGCGAGCAAAGTCAGAATCTTCATGATCTTTCCGGATACCTCACGTGCTGGCCGGCAGCAACGCTACCGTTCGCAACAGTTCGATTTTCTTTTGAAGCGCAGCGTCAAGCTGTCGCGTCAGGAAACCGCTCGCCGGATCGTTCGCGAGCGCCGCGCGAGCGCGGCTGACTGCAATGTCGATGACGGCAAGATTGTCTTCGACAACTTTCACGGTTTCTGGATCGAGCTGCGACCGACGCACGACGAGAACGTGCTGGAGTTGAGCGATCTCGCCAGCGAACGCCAGCTCGGATGCAGTGACGGGCGGACGCGATGCCGCGAACGAGGCGCGAGATGCCCGATATTGTGCCGGGAGTGACGAACCGCGCGACGAGGCTGTTGTTTCGGCCACGCGATCTGGAGTCGCCAGCGGAATCACCGAACTGGCTCCGGCCGTTATCCCGGCCGCAGGAGGAGGACTGGCGACGGCGAGCTGCGGCGTCATTCTCACCGCACCACCGTTGACTCCAGCGCGTTGCTCAAACGACTGGCGCGTTGCGACGTACGTGACCCCCGATGTGGCTACCACGAGTGCCGCGGCCGCAACAGCGGGCCATCGTCGAGAGACCGGCGCTCGGGTTCGCTCCGCAATCGACACAACCCGGGGCTCGATTCGCTCCTCGATACCACTCCATAAATCCCGCGACGGTGACAGCGCGGGCATCGCCGACGCCTGATCGCGGATCGACTCGACGTCGCTCACAATTCCCTGGCAGCGCGCACACTGAGCGACATGATCAGTAAACGCTTTTCTCAACGCACCGCCGAGATCACCCTCGAAGTAGTCGCCGAACAGCTCGTCGCATTCCGTGCACGTCATGATGTCGTCGGTCATCTCGTCAACGCCTCCCTCAGCAACATTCTCGCGCGATGCAGCTGCGCCTTGCTCCCGCCCGCGGTAATTCCGCACATCTCGGCGATCTCCTCATGTTTGTAGCCTTCGATATCATGAAGAACGAAAATCTGTCGTGCTCCGGCCGGCAGCCTGGCCATCGCGTTTGTCAAATCCATCCTGTCTCCGTAAGTCGGAGTGATCGACGTCCGCTGCACCGGCGTCTCACCACTGCTGTCAGCGTCATCCTCGACCAGTCTCATCCTGTTCCGTCCTTCGGTCTTTCTGTCGGTCAGCACGATGTTGACGGCAACCCGATGAATCCATGTCGAGAACGCTGCGTCCCCTCTGAACTGCGGAAGCTTCTCCCACGTCCTGACGAAAACGTCCTGCGTCAGCTCGTCGCCCTTCGTCGAGCTTCCCGCCATCCTCGCGCAGAGCGAGTAGACGCGGGACTCGTGCTTCCGGTAGAGTCGCTCGCACGCCCGGCGGTCGCCCGTAGCCGCGAGAGCGCCATCGGAAGCGTCAACCGCCATTTCGGATGTCCCGAAAGGCCGAGCCGCCAGCATGCCGTTTTCATGACTGTCCTTGTGGTAGCTTGGCTAG
>JBBSFT010000156.1:0-6253 GCA_038254845.1 Gemmatimonadales bacterium
GATCCGGGCCTTCTGCGGCGTCAGGTGCTGGACGGCAATCGCTGGCACCCAGGGCGCCCGGAAGATGCCGGCACTGTCCAACGCGGGGCACGTCTGACGAAGGCCGAATGGCACACCGTCGCTCGTCGTGCGCTCGTCACCGAGGTCGTCGCCACTCGGAAAGCCCATGACGACGATTACCCCGCTGCGCGCCAGCGTCTGATACGCCGCTGACTCGGCGCACGTTAACGCGGTCGCCGACACCACGACTCCAGCTGGCTTGCGCTCGTAGTTCCGTCCGATGCCCCCCGGATACGCGAGAGCGAGATCGACCTCGGGGAGCACACTAACACCGGCGAGATCGAACTCACTCGTCGGCCCGCGTCGCCGCGTCGGTGCGAAAAAGAACTCGGGCCCATTGGGCCCGACGACACCGAGCATCCCCATCTCTCCGCCGGCGAATCCGCCAACGCGAGGGTACTGCTTGCGCACCTCACGGGCCGAAATGATACGGTCATCCATCACTACCATCACGCCCTTCCCAACCGCCTGTGGTGACACGGCGGTCCGCACCGCGGCGAGCAGATTGATCGGGCCGTCGGCGCTGATCCCGGTCGCCGGGCGCTGCGCCCCCACCATGATGACCGGCTTCTCGGAGCGCACGGTCAGATACAGAAAGAATGCCGTCTCCTCGAGGCGGTCGGTTCCGTGCGTGACGATGACCCCAGCCAGATCGGGGCGCGAACGCAGTGCCTCATCAATGCGACGTGCGAGCGCGACCCATTGTGCCGGAGAAATGAGCGCACTGGGCACATTGGAGAACTGCTGCGTTTCAACCTGCGCGAACTGCGCGAACTGCGGCACCGAGGCGAGAATCTGGTCGGCGGTCAGCGTACCGGAGCGGTACTTACCGATCGTGCCGGGGGCGTCCTGCACGCCGGCAATCGTTCCGCCGGTGGCGATGACGAGAACGCGGGGGCGGAGTGGCGATTTGGTCTGCGCGGTGAGGGTGCTGGCAGAGCCCAACGTGAGTGCGGCAGATGCGAGGGGGATCAGCGCGCGAAAGTGAAGTCTCATCCGGTAAGCTGCAAAATACTTGGTTCCTGCGCTACGATTCGTCGTCGGCGGTTGGGGGTTGTCGGGGCGGTATCTCGACGGGGATTGAGGTGTGTCGCATTCGGGGCTCCCAATGGCAGTATTGCCATCGTGCCACATTCTGCCGTCGGCAATAATTACCGGAATGGCAATACTTCCATTAAGAGCCCTGAATGCGACACACCTCAATCCTTCGTAACGCACTCAACATTCGCGGTTCTTCCTTCAACCTGGAAAGAAGGCGCAGCCGGCATTCTGCGCTTCCATCGCGCCGAAGATTCCTGACGGAACGAGCACCGCACCGCGAACGAGATTAGCCCGAAGCTCGCCGTGAACGTCATCGGCCTTGGCGCCCGCCGCTGTCGCAAGACGATTGGAGAGATGTTCGAGCGCAAAGTCGAATGTCAACATTTCGTCGCGCAGGTGCGCTCGTTTCGGGATCCGTGACTTTTGCATCCTCACCGGCGTGAGGCGCTGCTTTCTGGCAGATCGATGTTCAACGTGATCTCCAATCAAGGTGTGGAAGTGGTTAGACGCTCGGGGTATATGCATGCATCGAGGATCGAGAGCACTTCTCCGAGGAGTTGTGCCGATGCTTTCCCAATGCGCTTTGCCTTTCGGGACTGAAAGTCAATCGATTTGACCTGTTCCACCATGACGAAGCCGGTTACTCCGGCGCCTGGAGGGACGGCCACGTGGAATGGGTAGTCGCGATCGGTATTGGTAATCGGGCACGCAATGCAAAGACCTGTGTGTTTGTTGAAAAGGTCGTTACTGACGACGAGTGCAGGGCGACGCCCGCGTTGCTCGTGACCGGATTGCGGGTCGAAGGTGAGGGCGATCAGCTCTCCTTTCCGCGGTATGTAGACGGCCATCTACCAGACCTCGCGACCGACTGGCGAGCCCCAGTCCAGTTCGCCGGGCTTGTAGCCTTTCGGGATACGACGAACGAGCGCGTGCAGATTGTGCCCGCCCCGCACACGGCGTACGGGCGTTAAAATCACGGTGCCCTCGTGCACCGCTACATCGACCTCATCGCCCACATCGATGGCGGCGTCGGACAGGAGTGCCTTGGTCAATCGCAATCCCTGGCTATTGCCCCACTTCTGGATCTTCGTGATCATTGCGCACTCTCTTTTTATGGCTATCCGAAGTATAGCCCGCCGACGCATCACCGCAATGCCGGAGTGCCCAAAAACCGAACCACGCTAGGCATCCAGACCTGGGAAAGTTCCGTACCGAGGGATTGAGGTGTGTCGCGTTCAGGGCTCCCAATGGAAGTATTGCCATCTTGTCACGTTCTGGAGGGCGATGACCACCTTGTCGACGCCGTTTTGCTCAGGGAGCTGAAGGCCCTGGTAGCTCTCCTTCCACCGCTCAGTGAATTCCGCATTGAGAAAGGCGTGCTTTCGCGCCAAGGCTCAACGCTTCTTGAGTGAATCGAGAAACCTGGTGGTGTCCCTCTCTCCCTTCGTCTTCGTTGATGCACCCTCGCGAAGATTTCTCTCGGCGGCCTCGACACGCCTGCGCATGGCTGGTGTGTGAAAGTAGAGCTGATCGCGCGGCACCAGCTCAGCGGGTACGAGCTCATAGGCTCCGTCGTCTGTGCGCTCGACTCGTAGTTGCGTGCCGCCTACCAATCCCATCTCCTGTCTGAGAGCCAGGGGGAATACTGCACGGCCTTTTTTGTCGAGCGTCAGAGGGGCCTAGCGAAACTGTTCCGCAATCCACGCTGCAGCATCATCGGCTGCAGCGGGCGGCAGGACGTGGCCCGACTGATACCACTTCACCGTCTTCGGCTCGGCCGCCGCGTCGAACAATGCCTGCGCCTGCTCTCGCCGAATCGTGCGATCGTTAACGCCGTGCAGGATGAGGAGTGGGCGGCCGCTCAACTTCCGCGCTGATGCGAGCGGATCGGTAACCATTCGCACCATGCTCGTCCACTTTGTTGCGGGAAGATCGCCGCCTGCAGCGACGATGACGCACTTAACGCTCTTCTCGGCCGCTGCAGTCTGGAGCGCGATGTAGCTGCCGAGGGAGTATCCGACGATGCCAATGCGGAGTGGGTCGATTGCTTCGTGCGCAGTGGCCATGTGATCGCATCCTTTGCTTCGGCGAGCGCGCGCTTCCAGTGTTGGAGCATACCGAGCGGATTGGACCGGGCCTCCTCGAACATGTCTTCGTCGCGACTGCCGTGGAGTGGAAGATCGATAGACAGGCTGGCAATCCCGCGGAGAGCTACGGCAATGCCCATCGTATTCGACAGCACTTCCTTGGATGAGCTGTAGCCGTGGAGGAGTAGAACTCCGGGCACCCGAGCATAGAGGTCGGGACGGAGCAGTATCGACGGTACACCGGCACCGCCGAGCTCGATGGTATCGGTGCGTCGGAGGATTTTCTTCTTCATACGTTATCTCATGGCACAGCACGCGCCGTAGATTACCGCCCGGGCTTTCTCAGAAGGCGTTCGTCGAATCTGAATCGATCGACTGAAGCAATCTCAAATCGATTGAACTCGGGATGCCCCGGATTGATCAGAATGTTGTTGCTGGCCTCAACCATTGCGCTCGGCACTAGCAGGGCGAGCGACCCGTTCTTCCGCACCCACCTGTCGCCAATGGCCTGAACGGAAGGGAACACAGGAGATGAATTCCATTCCTTCGGAAGTGCGTTCTGCTTAAGAGTTTCCACGAGCGTGTCGGGAATTGTTGCAGTGATAAGCGAATACGCCGACAGCAGCGACTCATCCTTCAGATTGACCAGAACCTCGAGCACAGCAAGCGCTGAACTATCAGATGCGTAAGCGACGCGCGTTCCAGGGCTGTTCCATCGACCACCATGCAGGCGTGCACCTTCGTCGTTGAAAGCAGTGTCGGCGTACTTGGTTTTGACAAGCCGCCACAAACGCATCGGCTATGAAGGAATGCCGTACTCGAGACGCCCAATCACGTTTTCGACTTCGATCGCTCCAACATCAGTTGCAGCAAAGGTCAGTGGCGCCTGGCCCCCAAGTGCGTGAGCGGGACTGGTGAGCCATTCGCGCGCCTTGTCGGCATCGCCTTCGAACAACTCGATAGCGCGCGCAAAAACTCTGGACGTGCGAGCGAGACGGTCTGACTCGTCAGGCGTAAACCGCGCGGCTTCCTTCCTTCGTGCGAGGGTGCGCTCCGGGATGCCAGCGACGGTTCCAAGCATGCGCTGGGAAAGGGCGGTGTTTCGCATGAATCTTTCGAAAGCAGCGTAGCTGAATCCACGCGCAATCTGCTCGACCACGTGCACGGGATCGAAGTTCCGAAATCCGAAAAGCGAGAGGTAGTAGTGGCCTTCTTTGTGTCCACGCTGGACGTGGTTCCAGAACTCGGTAACGTCAGCGTGTCGTTCGGCTAGTGCTGTCATCGGGCCTCCTGTTGCCACTTGGCTAAAAATAACATGCCATATGGCGGAGCGCACTGTGCAGTGTGACCGCGCACGTGATCACGCCAAGGATCCTAGACCTGGGAGAGTCTGTATCCTTCGTAGGGCATCTGAATACTTGCACCCCGGGCTCCTTGAAACGAGGTCTCAGCCTTTGCCGACGATTCGCCTGCAGGCGAATGACGGGTGCGCGAAATTAACTCGTCCCTGAATGGCCCCGACGCCACCAACTTGTTAGCTGTGCTCCCTGTAACCAAGCAAACGCGCCGCAACGGATACAATTCGTACGATGACCTGTGGCGGCTTCACTGACAGAATCTCGGGCTCAAACCTGGTCATGACCATCGATAGGTAGAGCATTGCCTTCGGAGTCATCCGACCTTGCTCCACCACGCCGCTGTTTACAATTCGATGGATCGTCTCGAAGTATTCGCCAAAACGCATAGCCGGCGAGTGTACGTTATAAACGCGCGTCCGGTTTTCGCTCGAATTGCGAAAGGTGTGAGGAACGCCGGGTGGCACCGATCCTCGTGCTCCCGTGGCGATGACTCTCCAAGCACCGTTAACGTAGACATCGAGTTTCCCTTCAAGAACTTCGTACGTCTCGGTGGCGTGCGGATGTATATGCAGGGGGGTTCCCCCCGCCCCGGGCTGAAGCACCCATTCCATTTCGAGTGCCCGGCCTTCAGTCTCGTGTGCTGTTTTGATTACATAAAAGACCGCACCAATCGGACTGAGGTTCAGTTCGTCGCCGGGTTTAGGCATTGTCGATCAGTTCGATTCGAAATGTTGAAGCCTTGCCGAGGTAGATTTCCTCGATCGCGCGGCGAGGCTGCTAAGGTTTGCTCTTGTTCTCTGTTTCTGTCGTCAAGCTGGCGACGGCGTGTCCGTGCCTAGAAGAGGCGCGGCAGCTGCGCCGCCCGATCCAGGTGGCCTAAGGCGAAATAGACTGTCACATTATGCGTCTAAGCGCAAAAAGACCAACAAATTCTCGCCGCCTAATCCCGCCGACCTCTAAATTTTCTTGTAATACGGCAACGTATCACGGCGTGGACCCTGCCAATTCGTGGCGCGAATCCCACCATCCGGTTCCACTCCCCCGCGCCCGCTATACATTAGAGAGCAATGACAGGGGTGCCCGCCCTCCTCCGAAATGCGGAGTCCTCGAGCGAGCTGAGACAGTCCCTAAGAACCTGACCCGGCTAATACCGGCGTAGGGAGTCAACAATGGAAGCACGTACCCAGATGACTTACGCGCGGCGCGGTGCAATCACCGACGCCATGCGCTTCGTCGCCGAGCGCGAAGAACTCACACCCGAAATCATCCGCGAAGAAGTAGCAGCGGGAAGATTGGTTATCCCGGCGAATGTGCGCCATCTAGAAGGCGCCCTCGAGCCCATGTGCATCGGCAAAGTCGCCCGCGTTAAAATCAACGCCAACATCGGCAACTCCGCCGTCTCGTCCGACATCAACGGCGAAATCGACAAGCTCGCAATGGCCGTCAAATACGGCGCCGACACGGTCATGGACCTCTCCACCGGCGGCAACATCGACACGATCCGCCAGGCGATCATCGACTCATCCATCGTCCCAATCGGAACGGTCCCGATCTACCAGGCAGTCCAACAAGAGAAGGAGCTCGAAGAACTCACCGCGCAGGACCTGCTCGACCTGATCGAGCACCCGGCAAAGCAGGGCGTGGACTACATGACAATCCACGCCGCGATCCTGCTCGAACATCTTCCACTAGTTCACGGGCGAACTA
>JBBSFT010000157.1:0-6219 GCA_038254845.1 Gemmatimonadales bacterium
CGGGCTTGCCGCTGATCGCGTCCACCGTTCCGATGGCGGGCAGCGCCAGCTCGCCCAGGAACGGGTATCCGGGCGCGGAGATGATGTCGCCCCGATCACGGCGATTGCCGCGGTCGTTGCCGCGGTCGTTTCCGCGGTCGTTTCCGCGGTCGCCACGCTCGCCGCCGCGCGGTGCGCCCTGAGGTGCGCCCGGGCCTCCCCCGGTCACGCCGCGCCCCCGGTATGCGTCATCAGCGTTCGGCATTCCGTAAAAGCGAACCGTCGAATGCGCATCCTGAAGGTATGACCCGAACAACTCGTTGCCCGCGACTGTCACCCGCTGAAGAGCATCCTTGCTTTCCGGAATCACCGTGAGCCAGCGGTTCGGTTGCTCGTTGTTGATGTCGATCAGGACAAGCTTGCCCTTCGGTGCGCCGAGGTCGGTGCGGACGAGGAAGTTGTCGCCGACGTTCTGGACGAACTCGTTTTCTGAATCGAATCGGTCGATGAGCCGCACAACCGGATTGTCCACCAGCGGTTTCTTCGCATTGTCGAGGAAGATGTAGTAGAGCCGCGTCCGCGGATCGGTACCCTGACGGACGGTGATGATGAGAAACTTGCCGTCATCACTCACGGTCGAGCCAAACAGCCAGTCGGGATGATCCTTCTGATCGAACACGATGCGGTCGGCGCCCTGCGGCGAGCCGAGCTTGTGATAGTAGACGCGCTGGTTGCGATTGACGGTGGTGAGAGTGTTTCCCGACGTCGGTGCGTCGTAGCCCTCGTAGAAGAATCCCTTGTTGTCTCGCGTCCACGACAGCCCGGAGAACTTGACCCACTTGAGTGTGTCTTTCATGTCGCGACCGGTATCAACGTCGCGGACACGAACTTCCTGCCAATCGGAACCGCTGATCGCGACGGCGTATCCCATGCGGCCCCCATCGGGGGATTCTTTCGTGGTGGACAATGCGACGGTACCGTCGGAGCTGAGCGTGTTCGGATCGATCAGCACTCGGGGCGGCCGGTTGCCGTCGCGAACGTAGAGAACGCTCTGATTCTGGACGCCGGAGTTCTCGAAATAGAAAAGACGGTCGGCGGTCTTCGACGGAGCTGAGTATTTCGGGTAGTCCCACAGCTTCGCGAGGCGTGAGCGAATCGCTTCTCGCTGCGGAATGCTATTGAGATACGACGAACTCAGCGCATTCTCGGCTGCGACCCATGCCTTTGTTTCGGGAGAATCGGTATTCTCGAGCCAGCGGTAGGGGTCGGCGATCTGGGTGCCGTGATAGTCGTCTACCTGCGTGCCTTTGGCTGTCGCTGGGTAGACGAGTTTCGTGGGAGTCTGGGCGTTGGCGACTGCGGCAAGCATGACGGGCAGCAACAACGTGAGTAGGGGCGAGCGCATCGGGTCGGTTTTCCGGTAGTCGAGAGTACGTGAATCTACGAGGATGAGGGGGAATGGTTCCATCGGGGCGGATTGATGGCCGTCCTGCATGGGGAACACCGCTAACGAGTCGGCCCCTTCCGAGGTAGAATCGGGGAACCATTTTAAGCCCGCCATGCCGACAAAATCCGACAGCAACCGCCGCTACTGGCTCCTCAAGACAGAGCCCGGCTCGTTTTCCTTCGACGATCTCTGGAACGCTCCGAAGCGAACGACGTCGTGGGATGGCGTGAGGAATTTCCAGGCCCGCAACATGTTGCGCGACGAGATGAAGGAGGGTGATCTCGTCTTTATCTACCACTCCAGCACGGATCCGACGGGAATTGTGGGAGTCGCCGAAGTATCGCGGACCGGCTATCCGGACCCAACGGCGTTCGATTCAACAGACAGCCACTTCGATCCGAAAAGCAAACAAGAGTCGCCGAGCTGGTACGTGGTCGATGTGACGGCGGTAAAAAAGTTTCCCGAAATCATCACGCTCGAGCGGTTAAGAACTGTGAAGGGGCTCGAGGAAATGGTTCTGCTCAAGAAGGGTAGCCGACTGTCCGTTCAGCCGGTGCGGCAAACCTGGGAAGTGATCACGAAGCTGGCCGGGAAATAAATCTGGCGCCTCCGAGCTCCGGCGAGATGGAGAGGCGCCCGCCAACGATCTTGACACCGCCGAATCCACCAAGCGTCCCTCGAGTTGGTGACGCCATTAACGTGTCGAGATCGTTCGCATCGATGAATACGTGATCCTCCGTAGTCACTTCGGTGACGACTTCTAGCCCGGCCCGAACCCGCTAAATTAGAGCAACGACAGGAGAAAGAATGGCCACGACGGGCACTGAAGAAACCGCTGCGGAAGGGACGATCGAAGTCAGGGATTCACGCACCGGCGAGACGTACAATCTGCCAATCAATGACGGCGCGATCCGCGCCAATGACCTCAAGAAAATCAAGACCCGGGACGAGGACGATCCGGGTCTGCTCAGCTACGATCCCGCGTTTCTGAACACTGCGTCATGCCGAAGCGCGATCACGTTCATCGATGGCGACAAGGGGATCCTGCGCTATCGCGGATATCCCATCGAGCAGCTCGCTGAACAGTCGACATTTCTCGAAGTCGCATGGCTGCTGCGCCACGGCGAGCTGCCGAACCAGACCGAGTACGACTCGTTCGTTCACGACATTACGTACCACACGTACGTGCACGAGAACATGCGGAAGTTCCTCGAGGGCTTCCGGTACGATGCTCATCCGATGGCGATGCTCAACAGCGCTGTCGCCGGGCTTGCGTCGTTCTATCCGTCGGCGCGCAACATCATGGATCCGGTCGAGCGCAACATCTCGATGATCCGGCTGCTCGCGAAGGTTCCGACCATCGCGGCGTACTGCTACCGGCACCTGAAGGGCCTTCCGTTCGTGTATCCCGACAACGACTTGTCGTACGTCGACAATTTCCTGTCGATGGTCGCGCGGATGACGGAGCCCAAGTACGAAGCCAATCCGATCTTCTCGAAGGCGCTCGAGGTGCTGTTCATCCTTCACGCCGATCACGAGCAGAACTGTTCAACCAGCGCGGTGAGAGCCGTCGGCTCGTCGCACGTCGACCCGTTCTCGGCGATGTCAGCGGGAATCGCAGCGTTGTTTGGTCCGCTTCACGGCGGCGCAAACGAGCAGGTATTGAGAATGGTCGAGGAAATCGGTCACGTGAAGAACGTGCCGAAGTTCATCGAGGAAGTGAAAGGCGGGAAAGGCAAGCTGATGGGCTTTGGTCACCGCGTGTACAAGAGCTACGACCCGCGGGCAAAGATCGTGAAGGCCCTTGCTGACGATGTCTTCAAGGTTGTCGGTGTGGACAAGGATCTCGAGATCGCTCTCGAGCTGGAGCGGATTGCCCTCGAGGACGATTACTTCAAGTCGCGGAAGCTGTACCCGAACGTCGATTTCTACACCGGGCTCATCTACCGGTCGATGGCGTTCCCGACGGATTTCTTCACGGTGCTGTTCGCGATTGCGCGGACGTCAGGCTGGCTTGCGCAGTGGGAGGAGATGCTGCTCGACAAGGAGCAGAAGATCGCGCGTCCGCGTCAGATCTACATCGGGCCGGCGGAACGCCCGTACACGCCGAAGATCGAGCACAAGCACTCAGAGGCGATGAAGCACAAGAAGGACGCGCTCCGGTCGTAGGCAAGGCGTCACCGGATTGCAAAGAGCGGCCGGTCACCACAGACTCGGCCGTTTTTCGTGAGACTATTCAGCAGCGTTCCACTTCGGATTTCGCACTCCCTCGGCGGCGAGGAGAGAGATCTTCTGTCGCGCCCGAGGGGCGGTACCGCCCAAGCCACCCGTTCCCCTCAGATCGAGGTGCATCGAGTCAGATAACCCCTTCCCGTCGACCCTGCCGGCGCCGGCAGCGAACGCCTGCCGCATTCCGCGATCGTCCCGTTTCATCACGGTCTCCGGCAAAACGAGCGTACAGCTTCCTCTCAAGGTCGCCGTCGGAATCGCGGATTGAAACCATGCAAAATCCCTTTGCACTCGACGCGACGAGCATCCTGCCAAGGCGACAATCGCCTAGTGTGTAAGAAATTTCCATCCCGCTGTTTGCTACCCTAGACGCGGTCGAGAAGGGCGAGGAATCTCTTGTCGCTGCGGAGGGAATTCAGGTCGGAGTCGTGCTCCATCCATTCACGATGCCCGTATCCCTTGTCAATCGCACGCTCGAGACACTGGAGCGCCTCGTCCTTCATCCCTTCGATCGCGTAGACGCAGGCAACGTTATATAGAAGCTGAGGATCCTCGCGATCGATTTCGAGCGACCGCTCCGCCCAGTCCAGGGCTTTTTCTGTCTGGCCGAGGTTGGACCAGATCGTTGCGCCAAGGTTGAGCGCGCGCGCATCGTCGGGATTTGTGTCCAGCCACTTCTCAATGCTCTGGACCGCACGCTGCGACGCTCTGCTCGCTTCGGCAATCCGGCCCTGGCCGGCGAAGGCCCGCGCGAGAAAACTCGGCGCCTGGTAATCCTCCGGCCTGAGCGCGATTGCTTTCTCGAAAAGCGGAGCCGCCTCGAACGCCTTTCCCTGTGCGAGATATGCCCGGCCGAAGAAATACGGTGCTTCGTACAGTTTGGGATCGAGCTTCATGGCGGTCTCGAACTCCTCGGCCGCCCTGTCGTACTGCTTGCTGAGTGAAAACGAGAGACCTCTCGCAGAATGCGCTTCCGCCAGATCCGGATCGAGCAACAGTGCCTTCTGGCTCGCGCTGTCGGCCTGCTTGAGATTCGACTCACGCGCATCGAAATACATGTAGAGAATCGAGCAGCTATCGGCGATGCCCGAGTGCGCGAGAGCGTAGTTGGGATCGATCTCGATGGCGCGGGTGAACATTCGGCGTGCAAACTCGATACTCGTACGACGATGCTGGTGAAAGAATTTCCGTCCGCGAAGATAGTAGTCGTAAGCTTCCACGTTATCGGTCGCGACTTTTTCGATCGCCCTCTTTTCATCTTCGCTCAGGACTACCCGGAGAGCCTTCACGATGTTCTGCGCGATCTCATCCTGGATCGCGAAAACGTCCTCGATTTCGCGGTCGTAACGGTCGGACCACAGCTGCAATCCGTTGCTGACGCTCACGAGCTGCGCACTGACACGAATCTTTTTTCCCATTCGGCGCACGCTACCCTCGAGAACCGCTGAGACTTCGAGCTTCTTACCGATTTCGCGGATGTCCTCCGTCTTGCCTTTGAACGCAAATGTCGAGGTACGCGAAGCCACTCCAAGTGACTTGATTTTCGACAACGCGTTGATGATCTCTTCCGCCATTCCGTCGGTGAAATACTCGTTCTCGGGATCGGCGCTCGTGTTGGTGAACGGCAAGACGGCGATCGACTTCACCGCCTGCGCACCCTCGGGAGCGGGCGTCGAAACGGGGGTGATCACCGTCTGCGGAACGAGTGCCCGCGCAAAATCGCTCGCCGTGTAGAACCGGGCCGACGGGTCTTTGGCGAGAGCCTTCGTCACGGCGGTGTCGATTTCATCAGGCACGTCCCGCATCGCCTTGCGAAGAGACGGCACCGGATCCGTGAAGCGCTTGTTGAGAATGGCCTGAGCCGTTGGTCCGCTGAATGGCCGGTCACCCGTCACCATTTCGTAGACCATGCAGGCGAGGCTGTACTGATCGCTGCGCCCGTCGATGTCCACCTCGCCGGCTGCCTGCTCGGGACTCACGTACGCAGGCGTGCCGACAACCATTCCGACCTGAGTGAGCGTGTCGGCGCCGGCAACGGTCAGCGCTTTCGCGATGCCGAAATCCATCACCATCGCTTCGCCTTCGTTCATCATGATGTTCTCCGGCT
Source organism: Gemmatimonadales bacterium (assembly GCA_038254845.1). GTDB lineage: Bacteria > Gemmatimonadota > Gemmatimonadetes > Gemmatimonadales > Gemmatimonadaceae > UBA4720. The sequence continues at coordinate 5,763 of JBBSFT010000157.1, forward strand.
TGATGTCCCGGTGAACGATCTTGTTCCGATGGGCGTAGTCGAGTGCACCGGCGATCGACCGGCCGATTGCGAGCGCTTCCTCGAGCGGGATCCTGCCCTGCCGATTGAGCTTATCGCGAAGCGATTCGCCCTCGATGAACGGCATCACGTAGTACAGGAATCCCTGTGACTCGCCGGAGTCGAACAACGGAAGGATGTGCGGATGGTTCAGTCGCGCAGCAAGGCGGATTTCCCGCAGAAACCGGTCTGTCCCGAGGGCGGAGGCGAGATCGGGATGCAGTACCTTTACCGCGACGTCGCGCCCGTGACGGAAGTCCTCAGCCAGATAGACTGTGGCCATGCCGCCGCGGCCAATCTCCTTGTTGACCGTGTAGCGATCCTCCAGGGCCTTGCTGATCTTCTCCAGCATTACTTCGGAACCTCTCTAATGGTCGGGCGGGACCGCAAACCTACGGAA
>JBBSFT010000158.1:0-6208 GCA_038254845.1 Gemmatimonadales bacterium
AAGAATCTTTTCAGGCGGTCAAAGACCTAGTCGGCTTCAAACCAACGGCGCGGCGCGTGCCACGCGACGGAGTTATGCCGCTGTCGGTCTCGTTCGATTCGGTAGGCCCGATTGCGACGACAGTAGCCGACTGCGCGCTGCTCGATCATGTGCTGGCCGCCGATAGCAGCAGCACTCCGGTAGCGACTCGACTCGATAGTCTACGGCTCGCGGTGCCGATCACGTTGTTCCAGGATGACCTTTCTCCGGCCGTTGCGATCGCGTTCCGTGCAGCGCTCAGTCGATTGTCAGTAGCGGGTGCCGAAATCATCGACACACCAATGACTGAATTCGCCGATGTCGCGTTTGTGAATTCGGGCGGGGCGATCGCTAATACGGAAGCGTTTTCATTTCACAGACAATGGCTCACGAACAGCGCCGACAAGTACGACCCGCGCGTGCTCGCGCGAATCCGGAGTGGCGAATCGATATCCGGGGCGAAATACGACGAGCTGATTGACAGAAGGCGAGCATTTATTCTGTCGATTGACGCTGCCGCGAGCCACTACGACGCGATGCTGATGCCGACGACACCCGACACCGCGCCGACTATCGCGGAAACAATCCAGGACGACGAAAACTATTTTCGCGTCAACCGCCGCATGCTCAGGAACACGTCGGTCGTCAACCTGTTCGACGGTTGTGCGCTGACGGTCCCGTGTCACGAGCCGGGCAGTGCTCCGGTTGGGCTCATGATTGCCGGCACACAATCCACCGACCGCCGGATTCTCTCTATTGGACTGGCGGTCGAAACGTTGCTCGCGGACACCAACGCATTGTCGGCGAAACGCCGATGACTGAGATCCAGCAACAGTTTGGCCAGATCGATATCTACGTCTTCGATCAGTTGCTGCGCGGGCGGATCGCGAAGGGAATGCGTATCCTCGATGCGGGATGCGGCTCGGGACGCAATCTCGTCTACCTGTTGCGATCGGGCTTCGATGTATATGGTGTTGACGCCGATCCTGCGGCAGTCTCAGTGGTGCGACAGTTAGCCGGCCGACTTGTCCCCACACAATCACCGGACAATTTCCGCGTCGAGCCCGTCGAACACATGACGTTCCCCGATGAATTCGTTGACGTGGTGTTGAGCAGCGCAGTGCTCCACTTCGCGAGCGGTGACTCCCAGTTCAGGGCAATGCTCGACGAGATGTGGCGAGTGTTGAAGCCCGGCGGCATTCTGTTCTGTCGCCTTGCTTCGTCAATCGGACTGCACAACGCCAACCGGATCGATGGACGCGTTCACCAACTGCCCGATGGTACGACACGGTATCTGGTCGACGAAGCTCAACTCATGACCGCGACGCGCGACGTGGGTGGCGAGCTCATCGATCCCCTGAAGACGACAATCGTTCAGAATCAGCGCTGCATGACCACCTGGGTTCTTCGGAAACAACTCCGTTGATCTACCGGTCACCTGACGGGGCGCGAATGGCCTCGGTAAGCTCGCCGCGCTGGTCGAGGCACCTGACGCTGGCGTTGCTCTTGCTTCCACTTCGAGCATGACTGACGAATCCCATCCCCAGGACAGCGCCTCCGAAACCGACGCGCTGAGTCCGGACGGTCAGCGAGAGATTCGCGACCGGGTTACGCGTCTCGCTTTTGCCGACGATCGCCAGCGCTTCGAGGAATTCGTGAAGGTATTGAAGGATTCGACGCCGGACGGTGTGGATGTCATCCTCCGCGGCAGCGCGATCACCGGTCATAAGCACGGATCTGACGAACCGTTCGACGGCGAAGGCCCCGGTACGAGCGACCTCGACGTCACCTTCGTCGGCGGTGACATGGTGACGCTGTACAATGAATTCCACATTCCGGGCGTTCATTCCGTTCCGTTCGGCGAAGACCACCCCTTCGCCGCCCCCGCGCTCGGCAACCTGCGAGAACGGCTGTGCTCGATGACCAGGCGCCAGGTGAACATTCAGGCGACTACATCGCTCGTGCAATTCCTCCGTGATGCAGTGATGGATCAGCCATACCTCGTGTTACTGAAACAGAGTGACGCCGACACGGCCGATGGCGCCGGTAAGAAAACCGATGGCGAGGCCGGCACCTGACGAACGCGTAGTCGGTGCGTCTTCTCACCTACAACATTCGCGAGGGCGGAGTCGGCCGCGCTGAGCAAATCGCGGAAGTGATCGCCGCATCTGGCGCCGATGTCGTTGCTCTGCAGGAAGCGCGTGATCCACTCGTTGTCGAGCGAATCGCCGGTCTCGCCGGATTCAGGTATTGGGGATCGAAGGCCGCGCACTCGACAGGATTCCTGAGCAAGGTGGAAGTGACCGGTCACGCATGGCGCCAACCGCCGCGCACGCGACACGCTCTGCTCGAGGTGTCGTTCGCCAATGACGATTTTCCACGGCTGTTCGTGTTGCATCTTCGGGCATGGTTCTCAAAATGGAGCGAGCGACAGCGCGAGCGCGAGCTCCGCGGCCTACTCGACGGAATCCACGCCCAGCTCGCGCGCGAACAGAACGCATTCGCGTTTCACATTCTGGCGGGTGACTTCAATGCCCTTGCGCCCGGCGAGCGATTCGACCCATCACCGATGCCGGCGTGGATTCGCGGCATGATCTGGCTGAGCGGCCGCGACATTGCACGGAGCACGATCGCAATGATGCAGTCTGACGGCTACGCCGAGGCATGGCGAACGTTGCACGCCGACCATGATGCTGAGCCGGGATATACTTTCCCCGTGTGGAATCCGCATGTCAGGCTGGACTACGTTTTCGCTCCTGCCGAGTTCGCGTCGCGGTTCGTTGCGTGCGAGGTTCGCCGATCTCCCGAGGTGGTGCGAACGGCATCGGATCACTTTCCGCTGCTCGTGGAAATCGCTGACTCCTGAGAGGGTGAACTCGGTCGGTCAGCCCGCTGCTGAAACGATTCTAGTGGGGCTTGCGCGCACGTATATACACTCGCATATTACAGTTTGTGCGGTTTACCTAGGATTCGCGCAAGAGTGCCCGTAACCTGGCGGAACGCGGATTCGATTTCGCGTTCGCTGCATCGATCTTCATGGGCCCAACGGTTGAACGCATCGATGACCGGCAAGACTATGGTGAGGCCCGTAGGGTAGCTATTGGCCGTATAGCTGGAATCGTCTTGACGGTGGTTTACACAGATCGCATGGCAAGCGATGGCTCGCCAGAACGCCGTATCATTTCAGTCCGTGTGAGCAAACGCCGTGAGCGAAAAATCCACAAAGAAGCGTATCCCGAAATCTGAGTCCCGAGCGCCGGGCCGCGCGAATCTCGCCAGGCTTCGCCGGATGACTGACGCGGAAATCGAGCGCACCGCGCCGCCTGAATTGGCAAATCTCCCCAAAGATTTCTGGGACGCCGCGGAGCTTATTCCAACAGTCCTGAAGGAGCCTATCTCGCTCAGAGTCGACGTGGACGTACTCGATTGGTTTCGCGCTCAAGGCCCGCGTTATCAATCTCGGATGAACGCGGTGTTGCGGACGTACATGCGGGCGACAACTCGATCAACCACAAAACACCGGGCATCGTCGCGCGACGCGGGCTAACACTTTGAGAAGCCTGACACACGCCTGATGCCGCCAAGCGATTTAGTGTTGCTCGGTGCGCTCGCGATTGTATGATTCGCTTGCGGCAGAGCTGAAGGCGTTATGTCACACGTCAGCCTCATACCATTTGCCATAGTCTTGTTGGAGGCGTGCACCCCTGGTGGCCGGTCGTCCGCTCATCTCCAGGGGACGGTGCTCTCCATCAGCCCGAGCGATACTGCAGTGTTCGTATTGCGAGCGGGCAGTGACACGGCCGCTGTCGATCGCGTTATATGGAGTGGCAACCGGGTATCTGGGACAGCCGTTGTCGGACGAACCATGACGGTCGAGTACCGGCTCGTTCTGGGATCGACGGGGGACATTCTCACCTACGCGTTTCTGCTGGGCCCGTCGCCGACAACCATTGGGGATAGCATCACATTTTCGCCTCCGACAGTCGGGATGCCGACGACGGTGGTGAGCCGGGGACGCATCCCGCTCTGGAATGCGACGCCTGGACTTTACGATATCGTGTTCCGCACGGCGTGGAGCGCTGCCGGCGGCAAGGATCGACCGACGCACGGGACTACCACGGTGGCGTTGCCACTTTTCCGTTTTGGGGCGGCGAGCGTACGCGACAGCGCCTTCGTGACCTTCATGGGACGAGACTCCGCACAACTAATTGTGCGAGCTGAAGGTGCACCGCAGACGGACATATTCGCACACGTGGACGAGACCGGACACCTGTTCCGTGCCGCGGTACCAAGTGAGGGCTGGGTCATCGAACGATCGCAGGCTGTTTCCGCAGAAGCCTACGTGCTGGCACCGGCGTACGGAGCATCGCGCGGTGCACGATATGAAGCCGAAGACGTACGCATCGCCGTTGGCGAGGGTGTTGTCATCGCTGGTACTTTGACCATGCCTGGTGGTGTTCGCGGACCTGTTCCTGCAGTGGTGTTGCTTCACGGGAGTTCGCCGAGCGATCGCAATAACTCGCGTCCACCACTACCTGGGCTGTTCTGGCAGTTGGCGGACACGTTCGCACGTCGTGGGATCGCTGTGCTCCGGTATGATCAGCGCGGCGTTGGCGCCTCGAGTGGTTCGGCAGACAGTGCCACTGTTCAAACCCGAGCCGCCGATGCGATGGCGGCCCTGGTTTACCTCAGTGCCAAGCCAGGGATAGATCCGACAAGGCTTGGGCTTTTAGGACTGAGCGAGGGCGCCATGGCCGCGCCACTCGCGGCATTGTCCGGCGGCTCAATTCCAGGTGGCCCATCCGTCCGAGCACTTGTCTTGATATCCTCACCAGCGCGGACGGGCCATGCACTAAGCGCGTATCAAACGCGCATAGGCATTGAGCGCTTCGTGCGCCTCACCGGTAGAGCGCGTGATTCCGCTCTCACACTTGCACGGTTGGAAGAAGACTCCGTCTTGAAGAGCGGCCGCGGGCACGAAGCCGCGCTGCTTGCGTATGACCCGCTGCCGGCCGCGCGCAGGCTGCGGATACCAGTGCTGATCATACACGGCGCTACAGATATGCAGGTCCCGGTGGAGGATGCGGAGCACCTTGGGGCTGCCATACGCGACGCCGGGAATCGTGATGTGACAGTGTGCGTGTTGCCAGGTGTCAATCACGTACTCCTCTCCGACCTAAGCGGTGATTGGCGGCACTACATCGCTTTGCCATCGCTGATCGCACCGGCGATTGTGCGGGGTCTCATCGCCGACTGGCTCGCCGACAAGCTCGGCGCAGATAACAGTCGCCGCGATGGTCGATCCTGCCTGCCGAGCAATACCACCAATGCACTTCCCAGATGACCGCTCGCACAGAAGCCAGTCCTGTGCAGGTAGAGCGGCGTATCGGCACCACGCGTAATTCTAGAATTGTCGTGACCGGTGTGCTCAGCGTGCAATACTCAGCGGCAGATTACTGAAGCGCATCTCGACGGTGCTACATAACGGGCGCTGCACCATTCAAGGGCGCTAAGGTAACGGCGGCTCCGCCGTCGCATTTTATTGATGCCCTTGCAGGTGAGCCAGGGCGTTTAGCGGCCGCGCCGCTCCTTCCACGTTTCGTAGTCCAGGCCCTGCGCCGGCCGATCGGCTTCAACTTCGCGTAACGGCTGGCACGGCCTGAGACTCTCATGCATGCGCGCGGGCAACGCCTGGTAGATGCGTGTTCCCTCCGTCTTCCACGCGATCATGTCGTCACTCACGTCCTTCACGATCTTCGCGGGATTTCCGACGACAACCTTTCTGTCGGGAACCTGCATCTCCGCCGGAACGAAGCAGAGCGCCCCCACAATGCATTCGGCTCCGATAGTGACGTTGTCCATCACCACCGCGTTCATGCCGATGAGCGAGTTACGGCCGATCCGCGCGCCGTGCACGATAGCGCCGTGACCGATGTGCGAGCCCGCTTCGAGCACGACGGTTACACCCGGGAACATGTGCACCGTGCAGTTCTCCTGTACGTTGCAGCCATCCTCGATAATGACCCCGCCAAAATCGCCGCGAATGGCCGCCCCCGGACCGATGTACACGTCGCGGCCGATGATGACGTTCCCGGTTACGGTCGCATTCGGATGAACGAACGCTGACTCGTGAACCACCGGCTTGAATCCCTCGAACTCGTAGATGTTGAACGGCGCCGGCCCCTCGCGA
>JBBSFT010000159.1:0-6207 GCA_038254845.1 Gemmatimonadales bacterium
GGCGTCATAACGCCTGACGGAAAGACGCTCGTGTTTCGCGTCGATACGCCCAATCGCCTGCGCGACATTCTGTCGGTATCGATGTCGGGCGACAAGACAATCACTCCGGTGCTCGCTACGGATGCGGATGAACTTACTCCGAGAATTTCGCCTGATGGAAAATGGATGGCGTATGTGTCGGCGGAGTCGGGACAGGATGAAGTATATGTCAGGCCGTTTCCGGGTGCCGGTGGCCGCACTCTCATTTCGGTGAACGGCGGACGCGAGCCGCTCTGGTCGAAAGACGGGCGGACGATCTTCTATTCGGCTAACGGTGCTTATCTTGCCGCTTCTGTCGCATTGTCAGCAGCACCGTCGGTTAGCAGGCGCGACACCGTTGCCAAAGGCAACTACGCATCCATGCGATTCCATCCGCTTTACGATATTGCACCGGACGGCAAGCATCTTCTGCTTCTCGAGCCGAGTCAGAGCGATGTGCCGGCGACGGTAATCCTGAATTGGGGAAGTGCGTTCGCAACGCGGGTCGCACCGACGAAATAGTCAGGGTCGCTCGAATCCATCCCACGTATGGCCGAGCAACGTACACCCTCATCCTCCTTCGTGAAAACGAAAATCCTGGTGCTCGGAATTCAGATAGTAATAGCCGAAGATGATATCCATCTCGTCTTCACTCGTAAGACCGAAGCTTGATGATCGTGGTGGTTGCGCAGACCTTGAATGTTTTCGTTATAGTCGTCCGCTGGCGAGCCGGCGTGCTCGAAGCTACCCCATCTTATTCATCCGGGTGATGGTGCTCGGCGACGTCCTTTGCCAGTCGCGTCTTTTCGCTGTTCTTCTCTGCGTCATCGTGCTGCTGCCGTCCTTCGAACAGGCGATCCTTGCCGGCGTCGTCGTGCTTTGCAATCTCTTCGGGTTTATGGCCCGCTCCCGAGGAGTGCTGCGTGTCGCTTGTCTGACCTGATTCGTTCGCTGCTTCCGCAGACCGATCGAGCTTTCTGTCGCTCGAGTCGTGCTTGTACCCGCTGCCCTGTTCGGCCATCGATTTCTCACTTTGATTGGGATGCATTAGTAGGGCAACAGCCATGCCCATTTGTGCAGATCGTCGTGCGCGGTTGATGAAGTCCAGCACATCCCTCATCATAGGCGCTATGCCCAACTGAGGTACAGCGAACGCACCGACGATCTCGACATGGCCCACGCCGTGATACACGACCGCTAGCGCGCAGCCGCCGCCAACCTTCGGGCGGCCCCATGAGTGCCTGCACATCCGCATCAGTCCAGCCCGTGTCCACCGGACCGGCAATACTCACGTAGCCGCGTATTGCATTCCCGGGCAAGATCTGGGTCTGCAAATCTCCTTTCCTCTGATTGTTGAGAACACCGCCCATGAGAGTTGCTCCGTTCGAGAACGCTCCCGCTGCAGCGCGCCTCGCTTTATCGACAACGTCTTGCCGTATCTTTAGTCCTGCTGCTACCACTTAATGTCGAGTGCCGCCGGCGGCGGAACCTGCACTGATGCTGAATCAGCGCCCATGCCAACAGGCGCGCGAGGAGGAGCACCATCTTGAGATGCACTGCCTAATGGCAATCACCGGGTGCACAAATTTTCGACGATGACTGTTCCGACAACTACCGCTATTTCGTGATCACCACGGTTACAACTTCATGCGTGCAAGGGTAGCGAACTGCAGAAAATACCTGCTCAAGCCACGAGCTGATTCGGGATCGACGCCATCGTCGAAAAACAGCCGGCAGAATTCTTCGCGGGCGCGCAACACCTCGCGCCGCCGAGGACCTCGCCAGCGATCGTCGGCGGCGGTGAGATCGAACAACTCGAGAGCCCGATCGAGTGCTTTCTCAAATCGCGTGGCTTGCCCCGACTGCGAGCTCCGAATCGCTCGATCAACCTCGCTGCCGACGTTGGCAAGCTGCTGGGCGAGGGTCATTTCACGCCATCTTCCGGACGCCAATTCTGCGTGCAATGTCACAACCGACACCTCACTCCTTTACGAGATCGCGGACGACCGCTCGAATCGATTCTCGCAGTGACGGGTCCTCGACATCGCGCGAGCGATTTTTCAGGGAAGGACGAACGTTGATCATCGAATCGAACTCGATCCAGTCATCCCCCTTCTCGGCTGGATAAAGATTTATCCCCCAAAGATTATTCTGTTCAGAACCATCCTCGAGCAAGACACTTTCCTCGTCGGAATGAAGCTCTCCACCGATCGCCATCAGGCTGCGTCGGACGTCAACTACAGCTTTGACCATGTCTCCGAAAAGCGCTTCCGCCGCTGCTGCGAGCGCGGCTCGGCTGATCCCGGTTCGAACGATATCGATGCTCATGGATCCTGTCTGGGAATTGTAACGCAGATGCCTCGGCTGCTCCGAGGAGCACAGTAAATGAGGTATCGGGGACTATGCGACATTGCGACGTATGCCGCCAGTCCAGTGTTACATTGGCTTGAATGAATCCTATTGAGCTCCTGTCCAGCCGCCGGTCGATTCGCGAATTCACGACGCGCGAGGTAACTCGCACCGAGATCGAGACTTTACTCGATCATGCGGTAACGGTCCCGAATCATCGCCTCACGCAACCGTGGAAGTTCTTCGTCCTCGGCCCAGTTGCACGGCGAGCTTTCGGATTGGCACTCGGCGTGCGGAAGGCGCGCAAGATAGAAGATCCAACCGCAGCCGAGCAGCTTCGCCAGAAAATTGGGGAGGAGCACGCAGCACTTCCATTGATGATCGCTGTCGCCATTTCTCAGGATGAGAATCTCGAGATTCGCGAGGAGGACTACGCCGCCGGGATGATGGCGGTGCAGAACATCTCACTCGCCGCGGTCGCGCTCGGACTCGGCACCCACATCAAGACGGGCGCGGTGATGGATGATCCCGCTGCGCGCGCCGCGATCGGAGTCGCCGACGGAGATCGCATCATCGCGATCGTGAATGTCGGGGAGCCGGCAACTGTCCCAGCGGCGAAACCGCGGCGATCCGCCACGGATGTTACCCGGTGGATGCCCTGACCTGGTGATGCTGGCCTCAGCGCGTAGATGGCGAAGCGCTCGTCCGTCATGGACGAAGCTTCCGGACCTGATCGGCATCGAGAAGAGCAGAACACCGGCGGGCCGTGCGCGAGAACAGAGAACACAAAAGGAAACCCCCCACACGCTTCGGGTTTCATCTGGCTACGGTACACAACTCACCCTAGCTTAGGCCCGAGGCCACCACCCCCAAAGCCAAGGTCCCACATCGGTGCTGCTTGAACAGCTGCAAGAATCGCTTGGCTCAGCATACACGATCGATCGCGAGCTCGGTGGCGGCGGCATGTCCAGAGTTTTTCTCGCAACCGAAAACAGACTCAACCGCAGGGTCGTGGTGAAGGTCCTGTCACCGGAACTCGCCGCAAGCGTCAGCGCTGAGCGATTCGAGCGCGAGATCCAGCTCGCCGCACAACTCCAGCAGGCGAACATCGTCCCTCTCATTGCGACAGGAGACACCGACGGCCTTCCCTACTTCACAATGCCGTTCGTCGAAGGAGAGTCGCTCCGCGCAAAGCTCGCGACACGCGAGACAATTTCAATAGCCGAGTGCGTGAGCATTCTCCGCGACGTCGCGCGCGCGCTGAGCTATGCACATTCCTCTGGCGTCGTACACCGCGACATCAAACCCGACAACATACTGCTTTCGCACGGAGCAGCGGTCGTAACCGATTTCGGAATCGCGAAGGCCTTGTCGGACGCTCGCAGTCTCACTGACAACTCCTCCCTCACGCAAACGGGCACGTCTCTTGGCAGCCCGGCGTATATGTCGCCCGAGCAGGTGGCCGGTGATCCGAACGTCGATCACCGCGCCGATCTGTATGCGTTCGGGTGTATGGGTTATGAGCTGCTCGCAGGTTTACCTCCATTCAAAGCAGAATCTCCGCAACGGATGTTCGCCGCTCACCTCACCGAAAGGCCTCGGCCAATCGAGAGCGCGCGTCCTGATGTTCCACGCGCGCTTGGAAACATCGTCATGCGATGCCTGGAGAAAGATCCGGCTGATCGTCCGGCAAGCGCAGCGGAGATTGTCACTGCACTCGATTCAGTTTCGACTACGGGCTCGGGGTCAGCCGGTGTCGCGATGCTCGAGCGATTGAGGCCAGCGACTCGCCGGATGGTTCTCGGCACAGTCGCCGTTCTCGCGGTGGCGACTGCTGTCGCTGCGACGATGCGTTTCAACGGCACCGCAAAGCCGCCAATCGACAATTCGGTCGCCGTGCTCCCACTCGCTAACCTGAGCGGAGACAGGGCGAACGATTATTTCGGTGAAGGTCTGGCCGAGGAAATAACGGGGGCGCTTGCGAAGGTCGGTCTGCGGGTTGTTGGCCGCACCAGCGCTTTCACGCTCTCCGCCAAAGGACCTACCTGTCGATACGGCCCCGTGCCCATGGCCCACAATTGCGGCCGGATCAGGTAGCGGCGGCGCGCCGTTTGCGACGACTACATGCCTTCAACGATGCGTTGAAAGCGAGGCAGATCGCGCAACGAATCCAGATCCGTGTCGTGCGCGACCCAGTCCTTCTGACCGTACCCCTTGTCCACTGCCTTCTCCAGGCAATCGAGCGCCTCGTCGGGGTTTCCGACCAGCGCGTACATGCAGGAGACGTTGTACAGCAGAAGCGGATCATCGGGGTTGATCGTCAGGGCACGGCGAGAGAAGTCGGCCGCCGCTTCATTATCGCCCAACCTGGCGGCAGTGGACGCGCCGAGCTGACAGGCGCGAGCATCATCCGGATTCAGTTCCAGCCGCTCATCGATGAGGCGTTTTGCCTTGCGGTACATCGTGCGGCTTTCCTCTTTCATTCCCATCGACACGAAACACTGGGCAAGGAAAAACGGCGCCTGAAAATCTTCGGGTCTCAGCATGCACGCCCTTTCGAACAGCTTTGCCGCCTCGGCGAATTCACCCTGCGCAGTCCGCGCTCTTCCATAGTGATAGACGGCCTCGAAAAGAGTCGGATCGAGCTTCATCGCAAACTCGAATTCTCTTTCTGCTTCCGTGAAGCGCATGCTCAACGAGTGAACCAGCCCGGATGCGAGATGCGCCTCGGCGAGGTCGGGGCCCAGCTCGAGGGCCCTCCGGCTCGCAACATTACCCTGGGTGAGGTTTTGTTCTCGCGCATCGCAGTTCATGTAAAGCAGCGAGCAGCTGTCAGCGAGCCCCGCGTAGGCGAGAGCATAGTCCGAATCGATCTCGATGGCCCGTCTGAACATCTGCCGGGCGTATTCCAGGCCTGTGCGACTCCACTGGTGAATGAACTGACGTCCTCGCAGATAGTATTCGTACGCCTGCACGTTCACCGATCGGTCGCGTTCGATCGCTTTTTTTTCGCCCTCGCTGAGTATCACGCGGAGCGCGTTGAAAATTGCCTGGGATATTTCATCCTGAATTGCGAATACATCCTCGACATCGCGATCGAACCGCTCCGACCAGAGCTGGTAGCCATCGGCAACGTTGATGAGCTGGGCCGCAATGCGTAGCCTGTTGCCCATCTTGCGCACGCTGCCCTCGAGAACTGTGGAGACTTTCAGCTTCCGCCCAATCTCGCTGATGTCCTCGTTCTTTCCCTTGAATGCAAACGACGACGTTCGCGACGCTACCCTGAGCGCCTGAATCTTCGACAGCGCGTTTATCAGCTCCTCGGCCATTCCGTCAGTGAAGTACTCATTCTCGGCATCGGCACTCATGTTGGCGAACGGGAGAACCGCGACTGACTTTGCGGCCGACACCGTGGCGTGCGGAATGGTGGCGGTCTCAGTCGGGGTAGCGAGGACTTCGCTGCCGAGTGCCTGGGCAAACATCGCTGTTGTCGTATAGCGAGAAGATGCGGCGGTTGACATGGCCCTGGTGACCGCTTTCTCGACGTGCTCCGGCACTCCACCGCGTACGTTTCGAAGAGGTACCGCTGTTTGAGTAAAACGCTTCGCCATCACAGCCGATGCGTTTTCACCCGTGAACGGGCGCTCGCCGGCGAGCATTTCGTACAGCACGCAAGCGAGGCTGTACTGATCGCTCTGTCCGTCGAGGTTCAACTCACCCGCGGCCTGCTCCGGACTCACGTACGCGGGCGTTCCAACCATCATGCCTGTCTGGGTCAACGTCTCACTGGAGGCTGCACTGACGGCTTTGGCAATTCCAAAATCCATCACCATCGCTTCA
>JBBSFT010000160.1:0-6030 GCA_038254845.1 Gemmatimonadales bacterium
ATCGGGGCGTAGCGTAGCCCGGTAGCGCGCCTGCTTCGGGAGCAGGAGGTCGCTGGTTCAAATCCAGTCGCCCCGACTTCGTAAATAGAGCCCCTGCAATGCTTTGCATTGTGGGGGCATTTTGCTGCTCAAGCTCGGGGGTGAGCTTGGGGTGAGTTTCTCCCGCCGCGAGTCATCCAGCCATGGCCTCGCCTGAGATCTTCTTCGAATAAGACATGACTTCCAGCATCGTGTGATGGGACGTCAACGACCGGGAGCCGCCAAGCGCCACGCCGTCTGGACGGAGTGGCTGGACACCACGCTCCCGGCGCCCGTGCCACATCGGCAGGTGGTGTTCACGATGCCGAAGCGGCTTCGCGCGTATTGCCCGGATCGCGCGGGAAACACCGGAAGTTCCGGTGACGCCGACTCGTCGGCCGTGTGAGGCGCGCTGCAGCCTCGCCGCAGTGGGCCGGTGCCGACGATCTCAGGCGCGCTGCAGCCTCGCCAGGAAGCGGCGGATCCGCCCGGCGTTCGCGCCGACGTCGCTTCCGCCGACGCGCGACAGCGATCGTACGTCGACGCGCGATCCACCGTCGGCCGGCGTCACGCGGATCACCACGTCGTCATAGAACCCGAACCACCGCGTTCGGTCGGTTGCCTCCACGCGACCCGCCGCGGTGTCGATCGCGGCGATCGCCCATCCGAGGTCGCGTGCCGTGGCAGCCGCCCGTGCGATGGCTTGGGCAGGCGCGATCGGCAGCACCACGGGTCCGAGGTCAGGGTAGCCCGCGCGCTGCTGTGCCGCGATTTCGGGCCCGCCGTACTCGACCGGATTCCGGGCGCCGGGACGCTCGCGGAGCGCCACGAACTCAGGCGGATTGTCGGTGTCCGTGGTGATGTCATGGATGGGCGGGACGGAACGTGCGGTGCGTCGGGACTGCCAGGGCACCGCGACGACACCGAGGGCGATGGCGGACAGCACCGCCGCCGTGATGAGCGCGCGCCGCCGCCCGGCGTCGCGGCGCAGGAGAGCCGCGACGATCGTGAGCACCACGGCCGCAAGCGCCGCGTAGGCGCCCCACTTCAGGATCGCGAAGCCCGTCCGGAAGTACCACCACCCCCACCTGCTGCCGAGCCCTGCCAGGGCGATGGCGAGGAGTGCCACGAGGAGTCCCACCGTCGCAACCATGAAGAGACGCTGCCCGAATGAACGAGGAGGCGGCGAGGTGGCGGGCTGTGTCATGGTGTCGCTGATGTCGGGTGTAGAGAGGTGGCGATCCGTTCGTCGGTTAAGGTGGCATGCGTGGCCGGTGATCGCCAGTCGGCGCCGCGGCGGCCGGACGTTCAACGGGCGGTCGTGAAGCGTCCGGGTCGAGCGCGATCTTCTGGAAGTCCTGGAGCCTGCGCACCGGCGGCGTGATGAGCGCATACTGCTGGCGCAGGAAGAGCAGGACGGCGTCCTCGCCATGGCGCGAACCAGTTTTGTTCACCATCACCGATGGCCGTCAACCGCCCACCGGGTGGGATCGTGGAGGCGTCGATCACGAGGTTGTTGTAGGTGAAGCCCGTATAGCTCAGCCGGTGGCCGAACTCGAGCTGGTCAAATCCAGTCGCCCCGACTTTTTAAGCGCCGCAGTCGCAATCACTTAATGTTAGTGCGGCTGCGGCGTTTGTCTTTACCGCTGCCGGTAGTCAGCACATAGTAAGCAGGAATCGACCGACGAAAGCGCCTGGGTGGAGGAGCGAAAATAAAACCCTCCCCGCACTCGAAAACAGCCGTCAACATTCCGATATCTACCCCAACCGGTCAAAACAATGATGAACTTCACGAGTTTAACGACGTCGTTCGCGGCCGCTGCGATCTGCTTCTCCGTTTCGCTCCACGCACAGACGCCGGTCGCGACAAATAGCGCTGGTCGCGGGTGGAATGCGGTCGATTCCACGCTTGGCCGCAAGGGCGCGGCCCAGCCGGGCGACGTAATGAAGTACAGCTTCCCGCGAACAGATCTCGATGTGACCGCAAACGGGGTGAAACTCAAGCCGGCGTTCGCGCTCGGTTCATGGCTGGCGTTCAAGCGGATCGGTGGTCACACGATGGCGATGGGAGACCTCGTGCTCGGCGAGGCCGAGGTCGGGGCCGTGATGGCGAGGCTTCAAGCCGGCGGCGTCGAGCAGACCGCCCTTCACAATCATGTGCTGGGCGAATCTCCGCGCGTGATGTACATGCACATATCAGCACACGGCGATGAGATCAGGATTGCCCGAACCGTGCACGAGGCATTGGCGCTTTCGGGTACTCCGCTGGGAATGCCAGGGCCGCCGTCAATAGCGGCGATAGATCTCGACACCACAGCAGTTGCCAATGCTCTCGGCTATCGGGGAAAGGTGAATGGAGGAGTCTACCAGATCAGCGTCGCGAGGGCCCAACGGGTTTTCGAGGGCACCGTGGAGGTGCCAGCGTCAATGGGTCTGGCAACGGCGATCAACTTTCAGCCGACGGGCGAGGGGAAAGCGGCAATCACCGGCGACTTCGTCCTGACCGCGAGCGAAGTGAATCGCGTGATCAGGGCACTTCTGGCCCACCATATTCAGCCGACCGCACTCCACACGCATATGATCAGCGAATCGCCGCGATTGTTTTTCATGCATTTCTGGGCGAACGATAACGCCGTGTTACTCGCCAGAGGGCTGCGCGCGGCACTCGCAGAAATGCGCGTTGCACCGGCGGCGAAACAATAGCTCATCGTGTGTTCGACCGCGTTTCGCGCTCAATGCAATTTCCCGACTACAGCCGGACGCATGATCCGTAGAATCGGCCGACCGGCGACGGCCTCGAGCGGGAGGTAAACGAGTCCGGTCCGTGAATCGACCGAGACCGTGTGGGCGTGCGGAATGCGAACATCACCCTCGAGCGTAATCAGTTTGCCTCGAACGCGGAGTATCGACACGACTCCCGACTCCGCTGCAACGTAGAACAGCCCTCGAGAACTGTCGAAAGCCAGAACATCGGGATCGTCGCCGACGCGAAGTGTCGAGATGAGGCGGTGCGTTCGCAGGTCCAGTGCGGACAATGTTCCGGTGCCCTGACTCGCGACGAATAACAATCCATCTTTCTCATCGACGAGCATGCCGTGTGGCTCGTTTGCCCCTGGAAAAGTGAAGCGCGCTATCACCCTGTCGATTGAAGGATCGATGACAGCGATGTCGTTGCGAGCCTGCACCGCGACAAGAATGTGGCCTGAAACCGGATCATACCTGGTGTTGCCGGCTTCGCCGCCGACGTCGACGGTTCCAACCACTCGATCGTTTGAGGCATCGATAACCAACTCCCGGCCACGACGCTCGTCTGACACGTACACTTTGCGCTGACGCGGCGCGTAGGCTACGCCGTCCGGGAAGCCAATATTGCCCAGCCGCGCTACGATCTTGAGGTTTCGGTCATCCATCACAGCAACATTGTGACGACCGGTCACCGAGACGAAAACGCGGTGCAACTCTGGTACGGCCCACACTCCAGTCGCGCCGGGCATATCATCGATCGTCGCGATCTCCTTCTCTAGTTTCGTATCGAAGACGATCAGCTGATCGGAGCGCATGTGTGCGATGTAAAGCCTGTTCGTCACAGTATCGAGGCTTTGGTAGTCAAACCTCGCCGGACGGCCTGAAAGGGGGACGTCTTTCACGACAGTGAGTCCAGCAGTTACCGCCAGAAACGCGAAACAGGCGCACAGGATCGAGTTGTTCGTGCGAGGTCCCCCCAGGCGGATCAAGTCGAACCAAGAGCCACTCGTTGCAAAACCGGAGCCGGAGAAAAGAGAGTTTCGTCCGACTCCTCGAACTGTTCTCTTTTCGAACATCCAATAGAGCGTGCTCGCGAAACTCAGACAGCAGCAAGATGTATCACGAGCGTTGGCGTCCGGAAAACCCAGGCCATCGACAGCGCGCAACGGAATCCGGATCCTGATTCCACCGCAATACTCTGACATTGGTCAACACATATTTACAGAATGCCCCGACGCAACGCGACTCAGACAGCCAACACCTCAGGAACCCCCGTGCGGATCACAACAGGCGTGTGGCTTGCCTTGGCCGCGGCGGTCCTGTTCGGGACCAGCACTCCGCTCGCGAAAGGATTGCTGTCGAAGGCAGCTCCCCAGCTCGTCGCCGGGCTTCTGTACGCGGGGTCCGGTGTTGGGTTGGCAATTGTTTCGGTAATCATGGCCCAGCGCAGGAAAGCCTCCACTGCCGCACTTACACGGCGTGACTGGCCCTGGCTGGGAGGAGCAATACTGTTCGGCGGCGTAATCGGGCCGGTTCTTCTCATGATCGGATTGAGCCGCACTCCCGCATCGGCCGCCTCGCTGCTGTTGAATCTCGAAGGCGTACTGACGGCGCTGATTGCCTGGACTGTCTTCCACGAAAACGTCGACAGGCGCATAGCGACTGGCATGGCGCTGATTGTAATCGGTGGAATCGTTCTCTCGTGGGAGGGCCGGCTGGCGTGGGGTGGTATGGCGGGGCCGCTTGCAGTTGTCGCTGCGAGTGCATGCTGGGCGATCGATAACAACTTTACGCAAAAAGTTTCCGCCTCCGACCCTGTCCGCATCGCGATGATCAAGGGCCTGATTGCCGGCGCCATCAACGTGGTTCTTGCAAGAGCTTTGGGCGCGCGACTCCCCGCTGCAGGTCAAGTCACTGCCGCACTCGTGCTTGGATTTTTCGGGTACGGGCTCAGTCTCGTTCTCTTCGTGGTAGCTCTGCGGCAGCTTGGGACAGCGCGCACGAGCGCATACTTCTCAATTGCGCCGTTTATCGGAGCGCTTGTGTCACTCGTGATCTGGCGTGAGCCGATCTCGCTTCCATTGGTCGTTGCGGGACTCTGCATGAGTGCGGGACTTTTTCTCCATTTCACCGAGCGGCACGAGCATACACACCTTCACCGGCCGTTAGAGCACACGCATTCACACCGTCATGACGAACATCATCAGCATCCTCACACGGCTGGTGATCCGCCAGCTGAGCCGCACACTCACGCCCATGTTCATGAGCGGTTGGAACATTCGCACCCGCATTATCCGGACATCCACCATCGCCACACGCATGGTTAGCATGCTTTGCCCGAGCACACCAACGTTACGGGCGGGGTGTGTTTGGGGGTGTGTTTCTTCCTGCAGATTACGTCATCGGTGTCGGGAAACTCCGGCACCGACGCCCGGTTTCCCTCTAAAGTCCGGCAGAATGTAGTAGTTGGTTAGTGGGGCGTTTTTCGCCGCTGAACCGTCGACCCCATTAACGCTGGCCTCCGTCGCCTGCGTTCCCTGCGTTCCCTGCGTTCCCTGCGTTCCCTGCGCGACTGCTGCACACGACTGTGAGCTGAGTGCACGTTGGGCGTCTTTACTTGACCGCACCTTGCAAGAACGAGTTTACGACTTCTGCGAAGCGATCTGGCTGTTCGACGTAAAGGTAATGGCCCGCCTTTTCGAACTCAACGAGACGTGCATTCGGAAGGCCGGTCAACCACGCCTGCATCGATGGAAGGGAGATCGGACTCTGCGTTCCCCTGATGATCAGGCATTGCTTGCCACCCAATTTGATCATCGCTTGGCGCGCGTGCAGGACGAATCTCCATGGCGGCGCCCGCGGCGCATGCGCGATTGAACCCGTCCGAGGGAAGCGGCTACTGGCGCAGGGACGCGATAGCATGCAACCTATCGGAGTTGGCCGGTCGCAGGTCCTTTGCTGACGCTCGACGAGACGAGGCGCCCCATGCCAGTCGATTCCCTGAAGGCGGAAGTTCAGGCAGCGCTCGGCGAGCAATACGCGCTCGAACGTGAACTGCCGCGCGGTGGCATGTCGCGCGTGTTCCTCGCCACCGAAAACGCGTTGCGACGCCATGTCGTGATCAAGGTGCTCGCCCCTGAGCTGGCAGCGTCGCTGTCGGCCGAGCGTTTCAAGCGGGAGATCGCGCTGGCGGCACGACTGCAGCATCCGCACATCGTGCCACTGCTATCGGCCGGGCTCGCCGGGCCACACCTGTACTACACGATG
>JBBSFT010000161.1:0-6015 GCA_038254845.1 Gemmatimonadales bacterium
GAATCATGGCTCGCGTGAAGACTGATGGCGCCGGTGACACGCGGTGGTGGTCGGTGCTTGCGCCATGGGCGCAGGCAGGCCTCATCGCGGCGACGGCCATTTTCGCAGTCTCGAGCGTCATCAATCGACGCATTGCCGATTCGGAGTCGCAGTACGCATACGAATCGGTGATCAAGCCCGCGACGCCCGACGTCGATGCATCCGCATCATTGCTCTCCGCGCGGGACAAGGCCGCCGAGACTGACGCGACGCTCGACTACGTCCTCTCCCACTAGGACTCACGCCATGCAACGCTCAAAGGGGTTCGCATTGATGTTCCTGATCGGCGCCTTTATAGCAGGCATCGCCGTCGGGATTACAGCCGATCGTGCCTTCACGCGAGACCGGCACGATCGCCACGGGCCACATTCTGGTCTCGATCGCATGTCATCAGAGCTTGGGCTCAGCACCGCTCAGCGCGCCCGGGTGGACTCGATCATGACTCGGCGCCGTGCACAGATGAAGGAAGTATTCAAGCCTCTCCATCCGCAGATCGATTCGCTTCAGAAGATCGCCAAGGTCATCAGCGACAGCACGCACGAACAGCTGAAGCGCGTTCTCACTCCCGAGCAGGGAAAAAGGCTCGATGAGATGCGCGATCGCGGCCGCAAGGCAGCCGCCGAGATGCGGTCACGTCGCGACGGAACCAACGATCGACATTCACCAATCCCATAGATCGACGATGAAATACCTCGTCCTTCCTGAACGCAACACGAATGGGTCTGCAAAGTTTACTTAAACCTCTTGTCGGTGTGTGATGCTGGCCATATAGAAGAAAGAGCCCCCGCTGGGTGGCGGGGACTCTTTTGTTCTTCAGGATCAGGTGATCAGGTATTCTCGTCAGTCTTTCGCTCAGTCTTGCCGAAATTCTTCTCGATCTTGCCGGCTACTTCCTGAACGCGACCCTTGATGTGCTCGCTGGTGTTGTCGGTTGCATCTCCAACATCACCGCGCACCTTCCCCTTCATTTCCTTTGCGGCGCCCTTCACTTCGTTTTCGACGCCACGGGTCTCGAGGTCCTTTGCCATATGTCCTCCGCTGCTGATCTGTCTGGTTTTTGTCGGCCGCGATTTGCGGCACAGGTTACAATTGCAATCGACGTGCCTATCTTGCCCGTGCTATTTGACGGTATCCGGCACGCAATTTGAGTCGCGCGCGAACGGTCTCCTCCGCCCGGGGTCGAGCCGTTGCGATACGGTGTGATGGCGTGAACATTCACATTCCTCCAATCGCCCTGACGTAGAATCGAGCTCGATGACATCTCTCCATTGACTGCCGAATCCTCCGCCGATAAAAGCCGGCTTGCCAGGCTGACCCTGCTTGCCGTCGGTGTCGTGTATGGCGACATCGGCACGAGTCCGTTGTATGCGATCAAGGAGTGCTTCAAGGTTGAACACGGTCTCGTGGCGAACGAGGCCAACGTGCTCGGCATTCTCTCGCTCATCGTCTGGTCGCTCATCATCGTCGTGAGCGTGAAGTACATCGTGTTCATCATGAAGGCGGACAATCGGGGCGAAGGCGGCGAGCTCGCCCTCCTTGCGCTGATCCTTCAGAAGGAGCAGCGGCAATCCGACAGCCGTCGCCGCTTCATCATCATCTCGCTCGGACTCACCGGCGCCGCGCTCCTCTACGGCGACGGCGTCATCACTCCTGCGATGTCAGTTCTTGGCGCGACCGAAGGACTGAACGTTGCCTCGCCGAAGTTTCACGGGTTCGTGGTCCCGGCGACGCTCATCATCCTGTTCTCGCTGTTCATGATCCAGAAGAAGGGTACGGCGATTGTGGGACGCGTGTTCGGACCAGTGATGGTCTTGTGGTTCCTTGTCATTGCCTCTCTCGGTGCCGTCGAGATCTCGCATGCACCGCACGTCCTTCTCGCCGCAAATCCGCTCCACGGCGTCGACTTCTTTCGGCGAAACGGATTTGGCGGGTTCGTCATTCTCGGCGCTGTTGTCCTCGCGGTGACCGGCGCCGAGGCGCTCTACGCCGACATGGGGCACTTCGGAAAGAAGCCGATCCGGCTCGCATGGTTTTCGCTCGTTCTGCCTGCGCTTCTCCTCAATTATTTCGGGCAGGGCGCGCTCATTCTGCGTGAGCCCGCGGCAGCGGCGAGCCCATTCTATCTCATGGCTCCGCGGATAATGCTCTATCCACTGCTCGCGCTCGCGACGATGGCCGCAGTAATCGCATCGCAGGCACTCATCTCCGGAGCGTTCTCCATCACGCAGCAGTGCATTCAGCTCGGCTACGCGCCGCGAATGTCCATCGTGCATACCTCCGAGACGGAACATGGCCAGATCTACATCCCGGAAGTCAATCGCGCATTGATGGTCGGATGTCTCACAGTGGTCATTGGATTTCGCTCGACCGATGCGCTCGGCGCGGCGTACGGAATCGCTGTCACCGGGTCGATGGCAATCAGTACCATTCTGTTCTCTACTCTCGCCCGGACGCGATGGCAGTGGAGCTGGGCCCGAGTGTTGTCGCTGGCGACAGTTCTCCTGATTGTGGACCTCAGCTTTCTTGGCTCAAATGCGCTCAAGCTCAAGCATGGAGGATGGGTTCCCCTGGCCATCGCGATCTCGGTCTTCACGCTGATGACGACGTGGAACAGCGGACGCCAGATAGTACAGATGCTTCTCGCAAAAGGATCGCTGCCGATCGACATGTTTCTCGAAGATGTAGCGCGACGAAAACCGTTTCGTGCCCCCGGCACGGCCGTGTTCATGACGTCGAACCCCGAGGGTGCGCCGCTTGTGCTCCTTCATCATCTCCGCCACAACAAGACACTGCTCCAGCAGGTTGTGCTGCTGTCGATCATGACGACCAATGTCCCACGGGTTTCCGACGCAGACCGGCTGACCGTTACCGACCTCGGAGAAAATTTCTGGCGAGTCGTAGCTCGATATGGTTTCATGGAACGGGCCGACGTGCCGCGCATCCTCGCGCAAAGCAAGATTCTCGGACTTGCCATCGACAAGCGCGACACCACCTATTTTCTCGGAAGAGAGAGACTCTTGCCAACCGGCCGTGCCCACCTCGCGCGGTGGCGCAAGAAGGTCTACATCTTCATGTCGCGGAATTCGAGAACCGCGACCGAATACTTCTCCATTCCTCCAAATCGGGTGGTAGAGCTTGGAGCCCAGATCGAGATGTAACGTGCCTCGGCTTGCCTCTCCGGACTCGCCTGTTGAGATTCTCCTCATCAGGCCGCTTGTCGGGGCCCGCGAAAAACTGAACCAGGCCGTCACATCTCCACTCATCCAGAGGCGCGTCCGTCCGGTAAACGCCTCAAACAATTAACGCTCGTCGCGCTCGGCGTCGTCTACGGCGACATCGGCACCAGCCCGCTTTACGCGCTTCGCGAGTGCTTCAAGCCTGAATACGGGCTCTCGGTTATTCCAGAAAACGTCTACGGAATTCTATCGCTCGTGGTCTGGGCGCTCATTCTCGTCGTCAGCATCAAGTACCTGATCTTCATTCTCAAAGCCGACAATCGGGGAGAGGGCGGCGTGCTTGCTCTGCTTGCCCTGATTCTTCAGCAGCAACAGCGTGCCCAGGACAAGGTCCGGAAGCAGATCATCATCGTGCTCGGCCTGATCGGAGCGGCGCTGCTTTACGGCGACGGAGTGATCACGCCGGCGATCTCCGTGCTCGGAGCAATGGAAGGTCTCGAAGTAATCACCCCGAAATTCCACATCGTCGTCGTTCCCGTGACTCTCGTTATCCTGTTCGGGCTGTTCATGGTTCAGAAACGGGGCACCACCAAAGTGGGTAGAATCTTCGGGCCCGTGATGGCGCTCTGGTTCGTCACGATCGCCGGGCTCGGGATCTATGAAGTGGCACTGGCGCCGGAAATTCTGCGAGCCGTGAATCCTGTCCACGCCATCAGCTTCTTTGTCTTTCATGGACGCCAGGCATTTGTTCTCCTCGGTGCCGTAGTTCTCGTCGTAACGGGTGGCGAAGCCCTTTACGCCGACATGGGGCATTTCGGAGCGAGACCCATTCGACTCGCGTGGTTCTATCTCGTGCTCCCCGCTCTCCTGCTGAATTATTTCGGTCAGGGCGCACTCATCCTCCGCGATCCCGGCGCCGCCCAGAATCCCTTCTTCGTGCTCGCTCCGAGGGTGATGCTCTACCCACTCGTGGCACTGGCGACAATGGCGGCAATCATCGCATCGCAGGCACTCATCTCGGGCGCGTTCTCGCTGACCCAGCAGGCCGTCCAGCTTGGATACAGTCCGCGGGTCAACATCATCCACACGTCGAAAACAGAAGCCGGTCAGATCTACATCCCCGAGGTCAACACGGCACTGATGATTGGGACGCTCCTCGTCGTGCTGGGGTTCAAGTCGGTGAGCGCGCTGGGAGCCGCGTATGGCATCGCCGTCACCGGCACGATGGCAATCACGACGATACTCTACTATGTACTTGCGAGATCGCGCTGGCAGTGGAGCGTTCTCAAGGCCGGATCGCTAAGCCTCGCATTTCTCATCATCGACCTCGCGTTCTTCAGCTCGAACGCGCTGAAGATTCTGAATGGGGGATGGGTGCCGATTCTTATCGGACTCGTGATCTTCACGCTGATGACGACGTGGTACTCGGGCCGGAGAATTGTCCTGAAGCTGCTCTCACGGGGATCGCTTCCAATCGAGATGTTTCTCAACTCGGTGGCCGACCACAAGCCGGTGCGGGTGACGGGAACCGCAGTGTTCATGACGTCCGACCCGGACGGCGCGCCGCTCGTTCTCCTCCATCACCTCAAGCACAATAAGGTGCTGCACGAGCAGGTCGTGCTGTTGTCGGTTCTAACGGCGAACGTCCCCGAGATTCCGGAGTCAGAGCGATTGTCGGTGGTCGCCATGCGCGAAGGATTCTGGAGAGTCAAGGCGCGATACGGTTTCATGGAGAACCCAAGCGTTCCGGATCTGCTCGTGCGCGCGAAGGCCGAGGGTCTCGTGGCCGAGCCGATGAAGACGACCTACTATCTCGGTAGGGAGAGGCTGATCCCGGACGCGAACTCGAAGCAAAGGCTCGCCGGATGGCGGAAGAAGCTGTTCATCTTCATGTCGCGGAATTCGCGCTCAGCGACGGAATTTTTCCAGATTCCGCCAAACCGGGTTGTTGAGCTCGGCGCGCAGATCGTGTTCTGATAGCTGACCGAGGTCGCTCGGTTCGTCAGCTCTCCCGCCGCCGGATTTTCTCGATATCCCGGCGGTCTTTTTTTGTCGGCCGGCCCGAGTCGTAGCCGGTGTTCGCGTTCATCGCCCGGACATGGATAGCCATCGCGTCGCGGGCTTTTCTGCTTTCCTCTGTTTCCTGGTAGAGAGTCGCCGCGATCGTCGCCGATCCACGGACACTCGACACGCCAGTCACGTGAATCACGTGCTCGTACGGGCCCATGCGAAGCCGAATTGTGTCGCCGACTTGAACCAGTCTCGAGCGTTTCGCGCGGTCACCACTAATCTCGATCTTGCCGGACGCGATTGCTTCCGACGCGAGGGCGCGCGTCTTGTAGAACCGGGCCGCCCAGAGCCACTTGTCGAGGCGGGCTCGCCCCGGGCGTTCGGAGTCGTCGTCTTCGGGCTGCTGTTTCATGTCCTCCGAATTTACTCCTTTGATTTCCCGGCTTTTTTTGCGGGGGCCATTTCAGCGTCGAAGTTCATGCCAGGCATCGACCGCAGCGTCATGGCACCGGGCATGTCACCCATCATGAAGCCCATTCCGCCTCCGCGCAGATCGGACATCCGGCCAGCAGTTACCTGAACGTCGCGAACGCGGCCGCCTGACCAGACGCGAAGGGTTGCGACTCGTCCCGGCGTGAGCTTGGCGACCTCGCGAGTAAGGCGGCGCGCTGGCAGGCCATTGGCGTACGAGTCACCCGCGTCGGCGGAATTCACGCGAAGATCGACGCCGTTGATCGACACGATGCGATCGCCCTCGACGATGCCGGCGTTTTCAGCAGGTCCTTTCGGC
>JBBSFT010000162.1:0-5982 GCA_038254845.1 Gemmatimonadales bacterium
AGAATGGCGGTGCTTGTGCAGGAACAGCTCAGGCAGGCGGGTGTGAAAGTGGACATCGACCAGCTGGATTTCCCCGCGTTTGTAAGTCGCGAAAACAGCCGCACGTTCGATGCTGCATTCGGCCAGTGGCACGTCGAGGCGAGTCCCGGCAGTATCCGCCAGACCTGGGGAACGGCGGGCGTCGTGCCGGGCGGGTCGAACTACGGTTCGTACTCGAGCAGTCTCTTCGACGCGCAGATCGACAGCGCCCTGGCCGATGGCACATTCGTCGCGCGGCGCGCGCATTTCACCGCGGCCTATCGCACGATCGACGACGACGCACCCGCAATCTGGTTTGCGGAGCCAAAAAGAATCATGGCGGTGAATCGGCGGATCAATCCTGGCGCCCTCCGGGCGGATGCGTGGTGGGCCAACGTCGCGGACTGGATGATTCCCGCGGGCAAGAGAATCGCTCGCGACGGTAACCCCGCCGCCCAGCAACGGTAGCGAGTGGCAGCTTTTCTCGCCCGCCGCATCGCGCAGGGTCTGGCGGTCGTCGCGCTTGTCGTCACGATTGTCTTTTTCCTGATTCATGCGGCGCCCGGCGACCCGTTCAGCGCGTCAATGGAAAATCCAGGCGTCAGCGACGCGATTCGCGCACGCTGGCGTCATTCGTATGGACTCGACCAGCCACTTGGCGATCAGTTTCTCAGCTATGTGACCAGCGTGGCGCGCGGGGACCTCGGCTTTTCGTTCTCGCTCCAGGTTCCGGTTGCGGTCGCGCTACGGAACGCCATTCCCAACACGATTGCGCTGATGACGATCGCGATTTCGGCCGGATTCGCTGTCGGCATTGCGGTGGCGATCGCCCAGGTTCGTCGTCACCGATCGGGGCGCGACAGAATCCTCGGCGGAATCTCGATTTTTCTGTTCTCGGTTCCGGATTTCTGGCTCGCGATGCTGATTCTCACGGCATTTGCGTATTGGATTCCGATCTTTCCAATCGGCGGCGCGGTTGATCCGGTTATGCACGAGATGATGGGCCGTGGCGCGCGCGGCGCAGACCGGCTCGAGCATCTCGTTCTTCCCGCCGTCACGCTCGCACTTCTCTACTTTCCCATCATCGCGCGTCATCAGCGGGCCGCACTGCTCGAGTCGATGACGGCGGGGTACATCGTCACCGGCCGCGCGAAAGGCGTTCCGGAGCGCTCGCTCGTGACGCGTCACGCGCTCCGCAATGCACTGCTGCCAGTCGTGACAATTCTCGGACTCGCGTTTCCAGCGCTTCTTACGGGAACAGTCTTCGTCGAGAAAGTATTTGCCTGGCCCGGAATGGGGTGGCTCATCGTGAACGCTATCGGCAGCCGGGACTATCCGCTTCTCACTGCCGCGGTCCTCGCTGGCAGCGTCTTCGTGGTGGCCGGAAGCATCGTCGCCGACACTCTTTACCGCCTCCTCGACCCTCGGCTCCGCGATGAGCTCTGACGCTCCGCTGCCCATGCCTCGCGTCGGTCCGACACTCCCCCTCTACTCTCGCGATCGCTCTACGGCATTTGCCGCGGCGCTGCTGCTCGTCATCGCCATTCCCTGCCTCATGGCACCGGTATTCGCGCCGTACGACCCGTCGGTGCAGCCGGATATCATCGCGCTTCAAAGCGTTGCGCCATCCCTTGCTCATCCGTTCGGAACCGATCCGTTCAGCCGCGATGTTCTCAGCCGGGTGATGTACGGCGGCAGGTTGTCGCTCACTGTCGCGATATTCGCAACAATCTTGAGCGTTGGGCTCGGCACGATTTACGGCGCCGCCGCCGGCTACTCCGACGGCGTGACCGGCGCTGCTCTTCAACGGCTCCTCGACGCATTCCTCTCGATTCCGCGTCTGCTACTGCTGATCGCGATTTTCGCCGCGTGGCGTGATGCACCGCTTCCGCTGTTCGTGCTCGTTCTCGGACTTACGGGATGGTATGGAGTTGCGCGGTTGGTCAGGGGTCAGGTTCTTGCGTTGAAGGGTCAGGATTTCGTGCAATCGGCGCGCGCGCTGGGAGCAACGCGGAGCAGAATATTCTTCCGTCATGTGCTGCCGAACGTTGTCTCACCGGTGGTTGTTGCCGCGACCCTCGGTATTGGTCACGTGATAATTTTGGAGGCCGGACTGTCGTACCTCGGAATCGGCGTGAGACAACCGGCGGCGAGCTGGGGAAACATCATTCAGGACGGATCGGATCAGATTGCCCTTCACTGGTGGATTTCATTTTTCCCCGGGATCGCGATCGTGCTGACGGTGATGGCGTTCAACGTCCTCGGTGACGCATTGTTGCGAGCGCTTCAGCCAAGCCAATCGATAATGGAATGAGCCAACCACTCCTGTCCGTTCAAAACCTGTCAACGTGGTTTCACACGGCGTCCGGCATCGCCCGATCGGTCGACGGCGTGTCGTTCGACATCGGCGCAGGCGAAACCCTCGGGATTGTCGGCGAATCCGGATGTGGCAAGTCCGTTACCGCGCTTTCCATTCTCCGGCTCATTCAGCAGCCGGGCCGCATCGAGCCGGGAAGCCGCATCGAGTTCGAGGGAAAGGACCTCGTCACGCTTGACGACGCTGCCATGCGCGACATTCGCGGCAACCGGATCTCGATGATTTTTCAGGAACCGATGTCGGCACTGAATCCGGTTTTCACCGTCGGCGACCAGGTGGCCGAGGTCGCCCGCGTTCACGGCGACGGCTCGCGCGGAGAGGCGTGGGATCACGCCGTCGAGATGCTCGCGCTCACCGGAATTCCGTCGCCGGCGGAACGAGCGAAACAGTACCCGCATCAGCTGTCGGGAGGAATGCGCCAGCGCGTGCTCATCGCGATGGCTCTCATGATGACGCCCGCCCTTGTCATCGCCGACGAGCCGACAACCGCGCTCGACGTCACGATCCAGGCGCAGATCCTCGATCTCCTCACCGACCTTCAGAAAAAGCTCGGCACATCGATTCTCATGATCACTCACGATCTCGGGGTGATCGCCGAGACAGCGTCGCGAGTGCTCGTGATGTACGGAGGAGAAATAGTCGAGGAGGCCGATGTCAAAGTCCTCTTCGCGACAGCGCATCATCCGTATACTGAAGGCCTGATGAATGCGATGCCGCACCTCACTCAGGCGCGCGACCGGCTGAACGTGATCCCTGGGACAGTGCCTGCGCCGACTGCGTGGCCGTCCGGATGCCGGTTCCGCGATCGCTGCCGGTACTCGTGGGAACGATGTGAGACAGAGCATCCGCCGCTCTATCAAATCGCCGACGGCCACACATCGCGCTGCCATCTTGCGGTCGAGCCCGAGCGACGGCAACACCCGCATCTTCCGCTCGTCGAGCAGACAGGAGCAAGCCGGTGACCGAGCCGCTTCTTTCTGTTCGCAACCTCCGCAAGTCGTTCCCGATCTCGAAGGGAGTCTTCGGGCGAAAGGTCGGTGAAGTGCGAGCGGTGCACGACGTATCGTTCGACATCGCCGCCGGCGAAACACTGTCACTCGTGGGAGAATCGGGGTGCGGCAAAACCACCACGGGGCGCGCGATTCTCCGGCTGATCGAGCCGACTTCCGGTGAAGTTCGCTTCGACGGTAAGGACATTCTCGCGATGGATGCCGGCGAGCTGCGCGCGATCAGACGCCAGATGCAGATCATCTTCCAGGATCCGGTATCGTCTCTGAATCCACGGATGACGGTCGGTAATGCAATTCGCGAGGGAATCCGGATCCACAGGATCGCTGAGGGCGCTGCTGCCGATGCGCGCGTCAAGCACCTCCTCGACGAAGTCGGCCTGCGGGCTGAATACGCGACGCGCTATCCGCACGAATTCTCGGGTGGACAGCGCCAGCGAATCGGAATCGCTCGTGCCCTCGCCGTCGAGCCGCGCTTCATCGTTTGCGACGAGCCCGTGTCGGCGCTCGACGTGTCTGTCCAGGCGCAGGTGATCAACCTCCTTCGCGATCTCCAGTGCGAGCGCGGTCTCACCTATCTCTTCATCGCGCACGACCTCTCGGTCGTGAGGCACATGTCGGATCGCGTCGCCGTGATGTACCTCGGCAAGATTGTCGAGCTGGCGAAAGCAGAAGACTTGTATCGCGAGCCGACGATGCCGTACACGCAGGCGCTTCTATCGGCCGTGCCAATTGCGGACCCGACTGTCGAGAAAAAGCGCATCCTGCTCGAAGGCGATGTGCCATCGCCCGCCTCGCCTCCTCCCGGATGCGTCTTCAATCCCCGCTGTCATCATCCGGCGAGGGACGCCGCGTGCACGGTGATCAATCCACCGCTCGAAGAGAAGGCACCCTCCCACTTCGCGGCGTGTATCAAACAGCCTCCGACCTCGATCGGGTGGGAGGAACAACTGAAAGCGGGTGGCGTGAACCCGCCACAGGCGTACTTTCCCGTGGTTGAACAGATATCGCGAGAGACAGGCGACTCACATCCAGGCGGCTCCTCATGAATAGAGACAAGTCGGTTTTCGACCAGCCACAGGCGGCAACTCTGACCGCGGACGAAGCTCCGTCGGGAATGGAGAAATGGACCGGCGACCGTGGCTTTTTCGGTCACCCGCGAGGACTGTCCACACTCTTCTTTACAGAGATGTGGGAACGGTTCTCGTACTATGGCATAAGACCGCTTCTCGTCCTCTTCATGACCGCCGCCCTTGCCAACGGCGGTTTTGGTTTTGACAGGCAGGCCGCGTCGTCGATTGTCGGCATCTACGCGGCGTGCGTGTATCTCGCGTCCCTGCCGGGAGGCTGGATCGCCGATCGGTGGCTTGGCCTGCGCCGCTCGATCTGGTACGGCGGAGTCTTCATCGCAATCGGGCATCTCTTCATCGCGCTCTCGTCGGTCTTCGCCCACCGCGCGTTCTTCCTCGGTCTCGTCTTCATCGTCATCGGCACCGGCCTGCTCAAGCCGAATATCTCCGCGATTGTCGGGGATCTTTATCCGGAAGGCGGCTCGCGGCGCGACGCCGGCTTCTCGATCTTCTACATGGGCATCAATGTTGGCGCGCTCGTCGCGCCGCTCGTCACCGGCTATCTCGGCGAGCGCGTCGGCTGGCACTGGGGCTTCGGAGCCGCCGGTCTCGGCATGCTGGTCGGTCTCATCACTTTCCGCGCACGACAGAACGACACGCTCGGCCCCCTTGGCGCGACGCCGTCCGGTACGTCGGAGCAGCAGAATCGCGTCCGCACATTCGCGATGATCGGACTGGCCATTATCGCGCTTGTCGTCGCGATGGCGATGTTCGGCTTCTTCACGATCGACCCGGTCAGCGTCGCCACGAAGATGCGCAATGTGATACTTGGCATGGCGATCATCTACTTCCTCTATCTATTCATTGGCGCGGGGCTGAGCGGCGACGAGAAAAAGCGAATTGCGGTGATCGTCGTGCTCTTTATTTTCGCGACGATTTTCTGGTCGGCGTTCGAACAGGCGCCGACATCGCTCAATCTCTTCGCACGCGACTTCACAGATCGAATGGTGTTCGGCTGGGAAGTCCCGACGCTATGGCTCCAGGCAGCCAACTCGCTGTTTGTGATCCTGCTTGCGCCTGTGTTCGCGGCGATCTGGCTCGCGCTCGGACGGCGACACAAGGATCCGTCGAGCCCGGCCAAGTTCGCGTTCGGGCTGCTGTTTGCCGGCCTCGGCTTCATGATCATGGTGTTCGCGGCGAACCGTGTTATCGCCGGAGGCGGTGCCGCCATTCGCGTGTCGATGATGTGGCTAGTCTTCAGCTATTTCCTGCAGACGATTGGCGAGCTGTCGCTTAGCCCGGTCGGGTTGAGCTCGATGACCAAGCTCGCCCCGCGGCGATTTGTCGGTCAGATGATGGGCGTGTGGTTCATGGCCGCGGCCCTCGGCAATCTCATCGCCGGTCTGGTCGGCGGGCACGTCGATCCCGAGAAGATCGCCGAGATGCCGGCGCTCTTTCAGCGGACGGCGATCTCGCTGTTCATCGCTGCGGCCGTGCTCGGGCTGGTGTC
>JBBSFT010000163.1:0-5958 GCA_038254845.1 Gemmatimonadales bacterium
AAAAATGCCGCAGCACCACGCGCTCCCACGAAGCTCGCGAACGACTCGTTGAACGCCACCTGACCCGCAGCATAGAAAGGGTTGTGAGTTGTTTCGTGAATCACCGTATTCGCGAGATCGAGGCTGTCAACCGCGAGCGTCGTGCTCGTCAGCGGATCGTTGAAGAATCCGAGCGTACTGAACGCCGCCGACGGGCGAAGGGAAACGTCGTAACCGTCGTCACGGAATGACTTCGCCGCGGCCCGCGCCGCGTCGAAATCAAAGAACCCCTTGTACGGCACGCGCCCGACGATCGGGAACCACCACGTGTATGCCTCGAGCCTGTCGCGATAAGCAGCGGAGAGAACGAGCACGAGAGTGTCGTGATCGAGCTTCGAGTAAGTCGTAAAGCTTTCTTTCGTTCGCAGCTTGATCGAATCGTGCGCGTACTGCCGCGCGGCAAGAACGATTGCAAGCTTGCGGCGAATTAGCGGATCTGTCGTATGGTCCTTCACGAGGGTCGCGATCGGCTGCCGCCGCGCGAGGATCTTTCCTTCCTCCCACGCCCCTCGGCTCAGGTAGCAGGCTGTGGGCGCAAGTGACACGCAAACAATGGGCGCGACGACCATCAGGGCCCAGATTCTTTTCCGCGATCGCATGTCCACAAAACTAAGGCGCACCCGCTCCCTCGGGAGGCAAATGCACGCGCTATCTTCGCGGAGTCGCCACGCATATTATGAATGGTGTCCTTTGTCCACCTCCACTGCCACTCCGAGTACTCACTCCTCGATGGCGCTAACCGAATCGATGACCTGATTGCCCGTGCGCGGGAGTTCGAGCAGCCCGCGCTCGCAATCACCGATCACGGAAACATGCACGCCGCCTGGGAATTCCAGGAAAAGGCGCGCAAGTCCGGCATCAAGCCGATCATCGGCATGGAGGCGTACGTCGCCACTGGCGACCGCCGAAAAAAAGAACGGGAAGGCACCCGCAAGCCATACTACCACCTCGTGCTTCTCGCCAAGAACGAGGTCGGCTACCGCAATCTGATCAAGCTTTCGTCGCTTAGCTACGCCGAGGGGTTCTACTCCAAGCCCCGAGTCGATCGCGAGCTCCTGGCCCGCTACAACGAAGGCATTGTCGTCTCGTCAGCGTGCATGGCCGGGGAAATCGCCACCAACCTGCTCGCCGACAACTGGGACGGTGCCCGCGAAGCTGCCTCATGGTACGCCAACACGTTCAAAGACTACTACCTCGAGGTACAAGCCCACAATTCGGAAAACCAGGCCGAGCTGAATCGGAAAGTCTTCCAGCTCTCTGCCGAGCTCGGCCTGCCGGTCGTCGCCACCAACGATGCGCACTTCCTCCGCGCCCAGGACCACGAATCGCACGACGTCCTCCTCTGCATCGGACTCGGCAAGGATTACAACAATCCCGACCGCATGCATTACGACAAGGGTCTGTACTTCAAGCATGCGGGCGAAATCGCGGATGCTTTCCCTGACCGGCCCGATGTAATCGAGAACACGTTGCGCATTGGCGAGGACTCGTCGATCAGCCTCTCCAAGAAGTATCAGGTTCCCGCATTCCCCCTTCCTCCCGGCGCCACGAGCGAAAACGATCTGCTCGTATCGCTGGCCGAAAAAGGCGCGCACGAGCGTTACGGCGCCGAGCTGTCTGAAGAAGTTCGCGACCGCCTCAAGTACGAGCTCGAAGTCATTACGAAAACGGGATACGCCGGCTACTTCCTGATCGTCTTCGACTTCATCAGAGCCGCTCGTGAAAAAGGCATCCCGGTGGGTCCCGGCCGCGGCTCGGCAGCGGGCTCGCTCGTCGCGTATTGCCTGCACATCACCGATGTCTGTCCGCTTCGCTTCGATCTTCTGTTCGAGCGCTTCCTCAATCCCGAGCGCGTGTCGATGCCGGACATCGACGTTGACTTCTGCTTCGAGCGGCGCGGCGAAGTCATCGATTATGTGAGAGAAAAGTACGGGCGCGACTCGGTCGGCCAGATCATCACGTTCGGAACCCTCAAATCTCGCGCCGCGATCAAGGACGTTGGCCGCACCCTCGGCTTCACGCCAGCCGAAACCGATTCGCTGGCGAAGCTCATTCCGAACATGCCGAACTTCTCTCTCTCGGTGAAAGAAGCGATCGACAAGGTTCCGGAGGTGCGTAAGCTGTACCGTGACGAAGAGCGATACCGCGAGCTGCTCGACTTCGCAATGGCACTCGAGGGTCTCTCGCGTCACGCCGGCGTCCACGCAGCCGGAATTGTCATCGCGCCCGGACCGCTCGACGATTACGTCCCGACAATGACGCAGGGGTCGAAAGGCGCTGGCGCCGGCAGTGACGACAGTACGGTGGTCACGCAGTACGACATGAATGCGCTCGAGAAAGCCGGGATGCTCAAGATGGACTTCCTCGGCCTCACGACACTGACGGTTATCAGTGATGCGCTCGCATCGATTCGCGCGCGTACCGGCACCGCACCCGACCTCGATACGCTGCCACTCGAAGACGCCGAGACGTATCGCATGCTGCGCGCGGGTAAGACGGCAGGCGTGTTCCAGTTCGAGTCGAATCTCGGCACTGACCTGCTCAAGAGCATGCGCGCCGACCGGTTCGACGATCTCGTCGCGTCGAATGCGCTGATGCGTCCGGGGCCGCTCGATGCGGGAATGCACAAGGTCTACATCCGCCGCAAGAAGGGCGAAGAGAAAGTCTCGTATCAGCTTCCGGAGCTGGAAGAGATTCTCAACACGACCTACGGCGTCATCACCTATCAGGAGCAGGTGATGCGCATCGCGCAGAAGCTCGCGGGAATTTCTCTCGCCGAAGCTGATGTGCTCAGGAAAGCGGTAGGAAAGAAGGACGCCGAACTGATCCGGTTCGAGCTTGGGAAGTTCGTGGAGAAGGCTGTGGCGCGCGGATACGACCCGAAGATCATCGACGACATCTCCAGGCAGATCGAGACGTTCGGCCGGTACGGCTTCAACAAGTCGCACTCGGTGGCGTACTCGATCATCTCGTTCCACACCGCCTGGCTCAAGACGCACTATCCGGCCGACTTCATGGCTGCGCTCCTCTCGGCCATGATCGGTGACACGGACAGTGTGGTGAAATACATAAATGAAGCACGTGAGATCGGAATCGAGCTCCTGCCACCCGACGTGAATGAGTCGGGTTACAAGTTCACCGTGATTGGCGAGAAGAAGATTCGCTTCGGGCTCGGCGGCATCCGCAGTGTCGGCAAGTCGGCGATCGATTCGCTGCTCGCGGCGCGCGTGAACGGCCCGTTCAAGTCGATCTTCGACCTGGCCGCACGCGTGGATCTTCGCGTGGCCAACAAGCGCGTTTTCGAAGCGCTCATTCCGTCGGGCGCCCTCGACGGTCTTGGCGGGCATCGGGCGCAATACATGACGGTGCTCGATACCGCATTGCGTGAAGCGTCGCTTCAGCAGGAAGAGCTCGCCTCGGGCCAGGTGTCGATGTTCGGCGAGCCGGCATCGAACGGAGCGAGCGGCACCCAGGAGCACGCCCAGCAGACGCTACCTAATCTCGCTCCATGGTCCGAGTCGATCCGCCTGGCGAAAGAGAAAGAGATTCTCGGCTTCTATATATCCGGGCATCCACTCGAGCCGTTCTCGACTGAATGCGAGCTGTTCGCCAGTCACAAGGTCGCCGACCTCGGCGAGTGGAGTGCGGATCCGATGGCGCTCGCGATCGTTGTCACCGCCATCAAGCGACAGACGAGTAAACGAAGCGGTGCAGAATTCGCGCGGCTCACGATCGAGGACTTCTCGGGGTCTACCGAAGTTCTGGTGTTTCCTGAAAAGTGGTCGGCGCTGGCTGACCAGGTGAAGACCGATGTGCCCGTCCTTCTCAAGGGCGGATACGCACGGCGCGACCAGGACGCCGACAATCCGTCGTTCGTCGTCGAGTCTGTGACGAAACTTGCGGAAATGCGCGCAAACGGGCAGGTCATGATCTCGATTGAGCTAAGGCGCGATCCGGAAAGGACGCCGGCCATAATGACTGAAGTCAGATCGATCGTTGAATCGTATCCGGGGACGGTACCACTCGAGGTGCAATACAGTGACGGCAACGGGTTGCGGGCCACCCTTCGTTCCCGCAGTTTGACACTCGCTGTCAGTACCAGCGCGATGAGCGAGCTGCGCTCGCTGCTGGGTAACGACTCGGTTCGCCTGCAACGCGGGAGCAGATAGGTGGCGACGTCTGGACAAACGCTGGACTTCGAGAAGCCGATTGTCGAGCTCGAGCACCAGATTGAAGAGCTCAAAAGAATGGCCGGTGAGCGGCAGATGAGCGTCGTCGAGGAAATCGCGCCTCTCGAGCGAAAACTGGTCGAGCTGCGCGAGCAGGTCTACAAGAACCTGACGCCATGGCAGCGCGTGCAGGTCGCGCGCAACCCGAAGCGACCGTTCACCTCCGAGTTGATCGAGCTCGTGTTCACCGACTTCGTCGAGCTCCACGGCGATCGCGCATTCCGCGACGACCCCGCGATCATTGGCGGCTGGGCTAGACTCGACGGCGAGACGGTGATGGTGATGGGCCAGCAGCGCGGCCGCGATACGAAGGAGCTGCTCAAGCGGAACTTCGGCATGCCGCATCCGGAGGGTTATCGAAAGGCGCTTCGTCTCATGAAGCTGGCGGAGAAGTTCCACGTCCCGGTGCTGACATTCATCGACACCATGGGTGCATGGGCGGGCATCGGAGCCGAGGAGCGCGGGCAATCAGAAGCGATCGCACGTAATCTGATCGAGATGAGCTCACTCACTGTCCCAATCGTTGCCACGGTAATCGGCGAAGGCGGATCGGGCGGAGCGCTCGCCCTCGGCGTCGCTGACCGCGTCCTCATGATGGAGAACGCGGTCTACTCCGTGATAAGTGTCGAGGGCTGCGCCACGATTCTCTGGAAGGACGGCAAGAGTCCCGAGATGCGTGACAAGGCGGCGACTGCACTTCGCGTCACCGCGCCCGACCTGTTCGAGCTGCGCGTGATCGACGAAATCATTCCCGAGCCACCGGGTGGTGCTCACACCGATCATCAGGCGGCTGCGAAATCGCTCCAGGAGACGTTGAACAGGCACCTCGAGGAACTTCGGAAATTCCGTCCGGAGAAGCTCGTGCGCCGGCGGCGACAGAAATTCCTCCGCCTTGGCCAGTGGGCCGAATGAAGGTGTCATTGCACGCCTTTGGTGACCGTACTTGGCCCATCTAGTCGAAGTCGCATTCAGGGGTAACCGCAAAGAGTTCTTTCTGTGGGACTACCCCGATCCGCCCGCGCTTAAATCTGCCATCATCGTCGATGCCGACCGGGGTGAGGATCTCGGTTACGTGCACTCACTGGGCGAGCTCGCCCAGATCAGAAACGGCGGCTGCGCTCACGGGTGCGGTACTTCCGCGCCCACACGCAACGCACTTCGTCCCGCAACAACGACCGACCGCGCGAGCGCCGACGAACTTCAGCGATTGAACGAAGAGTCGCGCCGAAAAGCGATGGAGCGCGTGCGCGCCAACGGATTGGCGATGAAAGTCACCGATGCGGATTGGCAGTGGGATCGAAAAAAGCTGACGTTCTACTTCACGGCCGACAAGCGCGTGGATTTCCGCAATCTCGTGCGCGACCTTGCAGCGCTGTTCCGCACACGAATCGAGCTGAAGCAGATCGGAGTCCGTGATGAGGCCAAGCGACTCGACGGTGTCGGCCGCTGCGGCCGCCAATACTGCTCGGCGTCGTGGCTTCCCGAGCTTCGGCCGGTCAATCTGGGCGTTGCGAAGGACCAGAAACTATCGCTGAATCCCGCGCAGATCTCGGGAGCATGCGGCCGTCTCATGTGCTGCCTTCGGTACGAGCACGAGTTTTACGTGCAAAGCCGAAAGCGGTTTCCCAAAGAGGGAAGAATCCTGACGACTGCCAAGGGCGAAGAAAAGCTCATGGCAATCGACATCTTT
>JBBSFT010000164.1:0-5935 GCA_038254845.1 Gemmatimonadales bacterium
AGCTCGGAGCAGATCGTCTCGAGGCGCTGCACGTGACCTTCGGTCGCGTCACGATGCTGGGCGAAGGCAGCCTTGAGCTGCGGATGGGAGGCGGCCTTGATCATCTTTGGAAGGCCTTTAAGGATCTGCTTCTCCGCGCTGTAAAGGTCCTTTAGTTCCGAGACGTAAAGGTCCTTGAGGGTTTCCATATCCATAGTGTCTCCAAGTTGACGTTGATGCGTCCTGGAAAGGCAAGGCAGGTGCCATGTGAGTGTTGCATGCCTGAACACTCCGGTCGCGATCGTGTGCCGGGAGCGTTGAGATTCTGACCCCCACTCTGATCGCGAGGATCACCGCATTTGCGATCTACATCGGTCCGTTGGCACTCGCTCTCGCGTTCACCGCCCAGGTTGCGCGAGAAAATCCACGCGTCGGTTGGACGAGGGCGCGCAGTCCTCCTGATTCTATCAGCGTATCTCGCAGTGTTGGCGACCGTAACGCTCGCGCCTCCTCCGATCTCGAGATCGAATGGCTACTCCGGCCTCAACCTGGTTCCGCTCGTTTACTCGGCACGATGTTTCGTTCCAGACCCTGGGCAGCCATCAACGACTGCATTCTGTCTTCACACAATTCTCGGCAACGTCGCGTTGTTCGTTCCGCTCGGCTTCCTGGTCCTGCTCGCGTTCTGGAAAATGCGCTCGGCGTGGAGTGTGCTCGCTGTCGCCGCTGTCGCGTCAGTGGTGATCGAGACCCTCCAGTGGGTTGGACGATTTGTCGCCAATCCTCGCTGGAGTGATGTGGACGACGTGATCTTCAACGTCGTCGGTGCGTTGATCGGATATGCGGTCGCACGGCTTTGACGAGCGGTCGGAAAATTTCGTGAACTTCTCATGGTCCGACATGCCCAGACCTCAGTTCATCTTCATTTCAGCGGTGCTCGTCGGCGAATTTCGTGTCGCACACCGCAGCGTTGAGCAAGCGAGACAGACAGACACATGCAGGTAACGGCAAGTTCCACTCCGCAGTCACCTACCGATGGAGCTGTGCACAGGGCCGCGCACGAAGGATGCGACGAAGCCGGCACTACTTACGGCATCACGAGCTCTAATTCGATTACAAGCGTTTTAGTCTCGCCTCGTCAGCGTTGCCGCGGGAGAGAACCACACACACTATCTTGCCGTCGAGATTCGCGCGAAGCTTGCGCAAACCGGCCAAGCCCACCCCACCCGCAGCCCGGTAGGGTTGAGAGTGCACCGTGTCATGGCGCGCGTCGCTTCAACTATTTCGTCCTCGGTTGCCAGCACAAAATCGGTCAGACCATCGCGCAAAGTCGGAAAAGTGAGCGCGTAGCTGTGGCCCGTTGCAACGCGATCGGCAATGGTCATCGGCGGAGTAAGTTCGACGGGTTTCCGCTATTATTCATCAATGATTGAGACCATCAACACCAACGGACGCCTCGCTGCAGTGATCGTCACGAGCGACTTCCGCGAGCGGGGAATTCATTTTTTTACGCCGAATGACCTGTCCCAGCAAATGGCGTACATGCGACATCCGGCTGGCAAGGTCATAGATCCGCACATTCATAATCCGGTCCGCAGGACGGTTCATTACACACAGGAAGTGCTGCTGATCAAACGCGGCCGTCTGCGGGTCGACTTCTACGATGAGCACCAGATCTACCTGGAAAGCCGCATCCTCGAGGCGGGTGACCTGATCCTCCTCGCCACCGCAGGACATGGATTTCACGTGCTGGAAGAAGTTGAGATGATCGAGGTCAAGCAGGGCCCCTATGCCGGAGATCAGGACAAAACCCGTTTCACCGGCGCCTCCGAAGAGAAAATCAAAGTACTTCCGATTGGCTGCACTGAGGCCACACCCGCCCCGTAGCGCAAAAAATTCGGCCAGGTTGCGCCAACCAGATTGGAGAGCGCCACGAAAGGCTATTTTGGGCCGCCCCGGGCCTCGTCACGGTATTGCGGTCGTGGGCAAATCACTGATTGGCCTGATGCGACCAGCCTTGGACCTGCGATCGAGGTCAATGCCGTTCACGCCGCACGATCTACTTTCTCCGCTCCGGGACTCAACGCGGGCCGGTCGAGCTTCATCCGCAGCAGCCTCACCGAGTTCAAAAAAACAAGAATGTCCGGTCCCAGGTGAATGATCGCTGCCTGCACTGGTCCGATCAGCCGGAGTAATGCCGCCGTGATGCCGAGTACGTGCACGACCCCGACGCCGACAAAAAGATTCTGCTGAATGGTGCGGTATGCCCGGCGAGCGATCGCCCGCGCATCGGCGATCTTGCCGATGTCGTCAGTCATTAAGGCGATGTCCGCGGCTTCGATCGCTGCCTGGGTTCCGGCAACACCCATCGCTATTCCCACATCGGCGGCGGCAAGCGCCGGCGCATCGTTGATTCCATCGCCAATCATTGCCACGAGATCACCCTCCTTCTGGAGCTCGCGGATCACGTTGACCTTGTCATCGGGCAGGAGATCGGCACGCACCTCATCTATGCCCAGCTCGGCTCCGATACGTTGAGCGGTTGCAGCGTTGTCGCCCGTGAGCATGACAATCCGCTCGATTCCGGTCGCCCTCAGTCGCGCCAGCGCAGATCTGGCGTCGGGCCGCAGCGGATCAGCAAGATGAAGAACTCCAATGACCTTTCCATCCGCGGCGATGATGACGACAGTCTGCGCCTCGCCCTCGCCGATGCCTGGAACA
Organism: Gemmatimonadales bacterium; assembly: GCA_038254845.1. GTDB lineage: Bacteria > Gemmatimonadota > Gemmatimonadetes > Gemmatimonadales > Gemmatimonadaceae > UBA4720. The sequence continues at coordinate 2,701 of JBBSFT010000164.1, forward strand.
GTCAATCCATTGTCAGTCATGAATGCCGCGTTACCCGCAAGTACCTTCCGGTCGTCGATTGTCGCGGTGACTCCACGCCCACTGACAACCGCGAACTCCAATGGCTCCGGAATCTCGATTCCTTCGGCCTCGGCACGCTCGACAACAGCCTTCGCGAGGGGATGGCTCGAGCGTCGTTCGGCGGCAGCGGCCAGTTTCAGGAGCTCGGCTTCGGTGGTCGACCTGTCGAGCAACTCGATCCGCGTAACAGCCGGCTTGCCGACAGTGAGCGTCCCTGTCTTGTCGAACGCAAGAATCTTCACCTTGGCCAGCTGCTCCAGATAAACTCCGCCCTTGAGCAGAATACCAGCCTTCGCTGCTCGAGCAATTGCGGCGATTACCACCAGCGGCGTCGCCAGCCCAAGCTCCGCCGGAGACGTGAAGATGAGGAGGGTGATTATCATTCTCAGGTCGTGCGTGATGAACCACACGGCAAGAAGAAAGGCGAGGACGATCGGGATCAGCCATGCCGCCACTTTGTCCGCCAGCCGCTGAACAGGCGCTTGTGACTCCTCGGCCGTCTCGACGAGAGCGACGATGCGGGAAAACATCGTGTCGCCGCCGACCTTGCCGGTTTCGATGTCGATTGCACCGAGCTCCACCACTGTTCCGGCGAAGACCTGAGATCCGTCGTTCTTCTCCTGCGGAACGCTCTCGCCTGTGATTGGAGCTTGATTTACCGAGGCACTTCCGGAGCGGACGGTGCCGTCCACGGGGATCTTTTCCCCGGCGCGGACTATCACGACATCGCCAACCTTGACCTCTGCGACGGGAATCGTTACGTCCCCGGTACCTCGGCGCACGAGCGCTGTCTGCGGAACGCTTCCGATCAACGACTTGATCGAGGCGCGGGCCCGCTCAGTGTTGAGTTCGGCGATAAATTCAGCAATGAGGATGATCCCCATCAACACCGCACCGGCGATGTATTCGCGGCCCGCCATGGCGATCGTGGTTGCGATCGTAACGAATACTTCTGTGCCGATCTTCCGGTCGCTGATCAGGTCCTCGACACCTTTCCTGGCCAGCGGGTAGAGACCGAACACTACCGCCGCGAACAGCAGCCAGAGCGGCGCGCCAGCGAATTTGAACAGGAGAATGACAATTCCGACTGCCGCAATGCGGCCCAGCTCGAACCAGCGAGCTGGCGTCATGAGAGCCGCCAATCCGGTCGTCGAGGACTTGTCATCAGATCGCGGGTTCGGGCTCACGGTGTCGGTGATCGCCACTCTCATTTCTCCGGTTGGGTGACACGAATCCATGCGTTTACATCTTCGGATCCGCGGATCGGCAGTAAGACAAAATACTATACCGGAGTATACCTTGACCAACCTTATCCCACAATTCCCGGAGGGACGATACAATGAGTCACACCATTCGCGACAAGAAGAAATTGCTGAACAGGGTTCGCCGCATCCGGGGACAGGTCGCCTCCATTGAACAGGCGCTGGAGGGCGAGTGGGAGGCAAGTTCGATATTGCAGAACATCGCGGCCTGCCGCGGTGCCATCAACGGCCTGATGGCTGAAGTCATCGAGGGCCATATCAGGCACCATATCATCGATCCGCGGCGCAAACCGAGCGCCGATCAGCTTGATTCAGCCGCGGAACTTATTCAGATCGTCAACGCCTACCTGAAGTGACATTCCGATCTGGTGTTGTGTACACTCGAATCGGCGAGGCGGTCGCTCGCTGAGCCTCGGCCGCAGCGAACCGAGCTACCGGCTCATGGCGAACAATTAAATTGGATGCCGGAGGTCCAGTTTCTTCCATGCATATAGCCGAGAATATCCTCTCCGCCATCGGGAATACTCCGATCGTACAGCTCCGCGGAATCGTCCCACGCGGCTGCGCGACAGTTCTGGCGAAGATCGAATGGGCCAACCCGACGGGCAGCATGAAGGACCGGATGGCGCGCGCGGCAATCGGGGGCGCCGCGGCAAAGGGTCTTCTCAAACCCGGTGGCACCGTCGTCGAGTACACCGCCGGCAGCACCGGCGTCTCCCTCGCCCTCGCCTGCGCCGCTCTCGGCTACAACCTTGAGATCGTCTCGTCCGATGCGTTCGCCGAGGAGAAGCTGAGGACGATCGCGGCGCTTGGCGGCCGGATCACATTGGTCAAGAGCGACAACAAGAAGATCAACGAGAAGTTGATCAAGGAGATGATCGCGACGTCGGAGGTGATCAGCAGGCGGCCCGGCCACTGGTGGTCCGATCAGCTGAACAATCACGACGGGGTCGCCGGCTACTACTCGATGGGTGAGGAGATCTGGGAGCAGACCGGCGGAAAGGTTGACGCATTCGTTCAGGCGGTCGGCACCGCGCATTCGATTCACGGCGCATCGGCCGCTTTGAGGAAGCATGCGAAGCTTCACGTCACCGCCGTCGAGCCTGCCGAATCAGCGGTGCTGTCGGGGAAGCCGAGCGGCTCGCATCAGATCGAGGGAATCGGAATCGGCTTCGTGCCGCCGCTCTGGGATCCGAGTCAGGTGGACGAAATCATTCCGGTGGCGACGAACGACGCAAAGGAGATGGCGCGGCGGCTTGCGCGCGAGGAGGGGATTTTCACGGGGACTTCATCCGGCGCGAACGTGGTCGCTGCGATTCAGGTCGCGAAGCGGCTCGGGCCGGGCAAAACTGTGGTCACGATAATGGTAGACTCGGGGCTGCGGTATCTCAGCACCGATTTGTATCGCTCGTAATCGTTAGTTGACTACGAATTCCTTCACCATGCCGTGGCAACGAATCGTCACGAGTTTCGCAACTGGTTGCAAAATCGCGGAACAGAAAGCAGAACTTCCAAAGTTGGATGGGGCGTTATGGCACGCGTACCGGAGAGGATGGGCAACTAGCCGGAAACACCTTCCGCCCTCCGACGTTGCAGCAGTCGGCGGCTGGAAGGACATAGGCATTCTCTTGAAGTGCTACACCCAGGCGGGTGCCGACACGATGCTGGCTGTTATGGAATCACCGAAGAAGATCACCGAGAGAGCCGTTTCCGGGTGATTTCCCGCGAAACGGGTAAAGGGATGAACGGCAGAAAAAAGCCCCCGCCTAAACGACGATGGAGCCAGCAGTTAAGTAGTCGGGGCGACTGGATTTGAACCAGCGACCTCCTGCTCCCGAAGCAGGCGCGCTACCGGGCTACGCTACGCCCCGATGATAGCTTGCCCGAGCCTCCCAGCGCTCGAGCAAGCGTAA
>JBBSFT010000165.1:0-5922 GCA_038254845.1 Gemmatimonadales bacterium
GCCGTGACCTTTGCACGCACCAACGCCTGGACTGCATGTCGATCCAGCATTCTGAGCATCCTCCTCTCGCCTCCAGTGATCGGGATCTTTCATCCCACCGCGGAAGCATTGACGAAACAGGGAGGCCCTCAGAGGTGACAGAATTTAGAGAAAATGGGTGACATCTTTTAGAGAACGCACAATGTCGAGTTGCTCAAGGGAAAGCCGACGGGTACATTCGCGATTAGTCGCTTCCGCCGTGCGTCACATGCATGTGTTTGGAAGTCAGGATGGCTCGTCGACGACGCTACTTAACGTCTCGCTGGGTGAGCCTTGAGTCTCCGGCGCGAGTGGCGCGCAAATCTGGCTCCCGTGCTTCTACGGTCGCAATCAATCACGACGCCGCCCTTCGAATGCTACCTACCGCCGCTGCTATTTTCGAGAAGCTACCCAGGGCTCTGCGCCGGCACCGACTAATGACGGGCTGGATGAAGCTGACTGGCGAACCTGCTTTGCAGCTCGTACGTATTCGTGACGACATTTTCGGCTACGCAGATATGCGCGACAAATTTCTGCGGCTCATCGTCATCGATCAGGGCTTCGAGAAGGATTTCTTTACGATAGCAGACGCAATCTTTTCGGAAGGTGGAACGTTTCTCGACGTGGGTGCTAACTACGGCCTTTTGAGCTTTGGACTCGCCGGAAGGCATGGCCGCGCGATCGACTTCCATCTATTCGAGCCAAACGTGGAACTTGTTCACTCGATGCAAAAGACTGGGGCGCTCTACCCCGCCATGCGTCTGACCGTGAACGAGGTCGCAGTCACTGATGCGTCTGGCGTGGTCTCATTCGAGATTGATCACGATCAGACCGGGGCTTCTCATATCAGTGCAGAGGGTAGAGGCGTTCCGGTTCGGAGCATTACTTTGGACGACTACCTCGAGGTGGCAGGGATCACTCGCGTTGAACTGTTGAAGCTTGATGTCGAGGGCTATGAGCTTTCCGCGCTGCGCGGCGCCAGTCGAGCGTTGAAGGCACGAATCGTCCATGCCGTCTACTTCGAATATTTCGAGAAATGGCTACAACGAGTTGCCCCACCATCGGAGCTTCTGAAGTTCCTGGATGCCACAGGCTTCGAGGTGTGCTTCTGCCGCCCTTGCGATTTCGACTGCCGCGGTGGGGCAACGCATATCCTGGCAGGTAAAGGTGTTTCCCTGCTGCCCGTCGAAGGCCATACGCTACCGTCAATGACCGACCTCATAGCGATCCCAAGGGAATCTCTCAAGCCGGTCGGTCGCTGAGCTGCGGCGGTCGATCCAACTGCATCCAAGCACCCAATTCGCAGGTCAATTACCCGGTAGAATTCAGAACTCCGAAGATAATCCCAGTCAAAATCAAAACGGGGCGCGTCGCCGACCCGCCCCATACTGATTTATTAGTTCGCGCCGGCGCGACGCAAATCGGCTATGTGCTTAGAGCTCGTTGATCGCGTCGAGCGGATTGGGCGGACCAAAGATTGCGCCCTCCTGCTTCTCCGTCGCCGGAGCGGAATCATTCGAAGCGGAATCGGCGCCGTTGCCACGACCCTGCTTGCGACCGCGCGCCTCGCCACCCTTTCGGCCGATCTCGGACATGTGCTGGCGATTCTTGCTCACCGACACACCGCCCTTGCGACCGGCGGCGCGAGCCTCGTCGGGGGAGAATTCGTGAGCGGTGCCCTGCTCATGCGCGGCGCGTCCGCCCTTGCTGGCGATCTCGCGCTGTTGCTCGGCGTCCATCGCGGCAAAACCGCGGTTGCTTCGACTCTGGCTCTCGGAGTTGTTCGGCATCCTGCGAGTTCTCCAACGTGAGTAGTGGATCGATCTGCTGTTCTAAATATACGCTCAGAGGCGAGCAGCGTTCGGGGCATATGGAATGTTACTTTACCACCCCTGGAAGATAGTTTTGCAAAGAATAGGCCGGGATAACACCGCCGGGAACGCGGAGGTCACTAGCACGCGCGGACATTGTCGCTACGTACTGGACTGTACGGGCGTCTTATTCGGAAAGATGAGGGCCGGCGTGAACACTCGTCGATTGGCGTTTGCCCGGCACGCGCGGTGGGTGAACGAACACTCAATAATGACGGAGAACGCTGATGAGCGACGCCAGTGCCGCCGCCGCAGTGACTAGCGGAAGAATGGTGCCGAAGAACAGATTGCTCTTTCGGCCGATGATTATCTGATCGCCGGAGCGGATGGGCGATGCTGTCCATGGTGCGGCTGGATCGGAGAGGTCGAGAAGATACGAGCGGCCGTTCCGAACGAGCGTCACTTTTCGGAGCTGCGCCTCCGGGGTTGGCCCGGCCGCGGCGGCAATCGCTCCCCCCAACGTTGTCTCGAGCGGAACGGTGTAGACTGCCGGGGTGCGAACCTCACCTCGTACGACGACGCGAAACTCTGGCTGCACGACGAACTGCGGATTGGTGGCGAATTGCGCAAGAAATCCGCTGACGCGCGCGTTAACGGAATCGATCGGGATTCCGGCGACGTGAACGACCTGGTAGAGCGGGTGCTGCAGCGTCCCATCGTCGGCGACGGGAATTTCTCCGCTCAATTCCAGATTACGCCAGACGGCGATCTTCACCATGTCGCCGGGCCTGAGGACGGCGGGAGCATCCGCTGGAAGCGCGGTTCGTTTCCCCTGGTGAATTGCGCACGCCATCGGCAGGGCGCCGACGACGATGCGCAGGATCTGTGTTCCTCTCATGAAATTCACTATGCCATTGGCTGAGGTAACGATATGACCGGATCACGCCGTTCGCGTCCGCTGCTGCCGGCGCACCAAGTGCTTCCACGCGAGTCGTATGGGACGAAATACGTAGTACGCGCCGTGCAGCGCGCGCGGCAGTCCTACCAGCATGACATCGGCTGGATGCGGTTCCGCTAGCACGTGCCAAGCATAACGGATCTTGTCGCGCAGTCGCTCGCGCGACCGCAGCTGAACTCTGAAATCGACCCCGTAGTCGATCTCCGATCCGGCAAACAATCGATGCGCGAACGTCAGCGTGAGCTCCGTCGCGATTCGATCCCGTGGACGGCTGCCAGCGGCCGTCACGGTCAACGTCTCTCCTTCGAACAAGAAGTCGACGAGCGCCAGTCCCACGCTAACCGCTCGCTGCGCACCGTTCTCCGCGGCCATCCGCCACACAGCGCTCCAGTCAACTGAAGTGTATGCGCGAAGTGCGCGCTGAAAGTCACAGATCCAGCTGAGGCGCGCCCAGGAATGATTCCCCGCATGCATGCAGAGATAGAGGAGCATTCGCTCCGCGCCGAGAGTGCGCATTGCCACACCGCCGATGGTGACCGGTTGGCGATCCCGCCACCAGCAATGCTCGATGTCTCGATGCGTGAGCGTCTTGTCGTTAAGCGACCAATGGAGCTCGACGGTCGCCGCGCTAGCGGGGTGCACGAATCGCTCGTGATGCCCAGAAGCGAGGAGCGACGCGCGCTGCGCGTCGCTCATTGGCTCAGCCGGCTCAAAATCGAGATCCAGGAGCATCGCGCGCGCAGCGCTCAGATCTTGTCGCTGCACCAGAACATCGAGATCCTGATATTGTCGCAGCGAAATATCACCGTATAACAGCGCGGCGAGGGTGGGTCCCTTGAACGGCATCGCATCGATCGCGCTCTGTTCAAAGGCCCGCATCACAGCGACCAGCTCTCCCGTGAGCTGGAGACTCTCCACCGCTCCCTGCTGCGCGGCAGCTCGCAGCGAGTCTCTGACCGGAATGGGAACGATATCAGGCGCCACGCGCGCGAGATGGTGATCCACCAAGGGGACGATCGCGTGGCGGCCTGCAAGCCTCAACACCGATTCCCAATTCGCTACTTGCGTCGCCAACACTCGCGTCTTGGCAAGCGCCAAGGGTGCGTAATCGCTCGTCGCGCAACGGAGAAGCAGTGCGATCTCCGAGGATGCCTCATGCCGCGCATCATGCGAATCGAGCGCGGAGCTACGCCTCGACCTTGTCGTCGTGGTAGTCGTAATAGTAGTAATAGCTCCCGTACTCGGGCACCTTGTGATCAGGATCGTTGAGTACCGCACCGACCACGTGCGCGCCGACGTTGTTCAACCGCTGCAGCGCTTCCTGCGCCGCGGCGCGTTCCGAATGTCCCGCGCGGAGGACCATCAATACACCGTTCGCCATGCTGCCAAGAATGAGCGCATCAGCGGCAACGTGCACCGGCGGCGTGTCGAGGATCACGATGTCGTAATCTTTCGCGAGCGATTCGATCGTCGTACGCGCAATGGCGCTTCCGAGCAGCTCCGAGGGATTTGCCGGGAGGAGACCCGCCGAAAGAAGCCAAAGATTCTCGATCGCGGTGGGGCGCACGACGTCTTCGATGGTGTTTTGTCGCGCCAGCAACTGCGAGAAGCCGGGCTCGCGGGGAAGCTGAAAAATCGTGTGCAGCCGCGACTTTCGCAGATCGCAATCGATCAGCAGCACGCGCATGCCTTGCTGCGCGAAGGTCACTGCCAGATTGGCTGCCGTCGTCGTCTTGCCATCCTTGGGCGACGGACTCGTGACGACGATCGTACGAAGCGCCTGGATCGCTTGAGAAAAAATCAAGTTCGTGCGTAACGTTCGAAATGCCTCGGCACTGATGGAGCCAAAGTCCGAGACGGTCACCAGCGCATCATTGCCACCGCGATCTCTTCGCGGACTCATACCTGGAAGCTTGAGACCACGGCCAAGCGCTCCGAGCTTGCTTGGCGGGGTAATCTGCGGAATGACGGCGAGTCCGGGCACATGCAGCATCGATTCGACGTCGTCACGCCGGCGGATCGTGGTGTTCAGCCGCTCGATCAGTACGGCGGCGCCGCTCCCCAGCATCAGGCCGATAATGAGACCGCTGAGGACTTGGAAAAGCGCGCCCCGGCCGATCGGCGTATCCGGCTGAACGGCGTAGTCGACGATCTCCACCTGCCCAACCTCCACCGCTTCCGAAATGCGTGCGCGTTGATACTCCTCGCGCAGCTGGTCGGCCATCTTGCGCGCGGTCTCAACGCGCTGGAGAAGACGCGCCTCGACGGCTTGCACGAGAGGCAGCTTTTGGAGATGGCCGGCATTGCGTGAGCGAAGTCCGTCGAGAGAAGCCAGCCGCGCGCTTAGTGCATCGACATTGGCACGAACGGCGGACAGCAACTCGCCCTGTGTGGTGACGATCAGCGTATCGAGTTTCTGGATGTCGGGATTGGTGCTTGCGGACGCCCAACCGCCGGTAGTGAGCGAATCTCGGCGGGCACGCAGCTGCAACAGCTCCCCGAACAACGTCGACACCACCGGATTACTCGCAATGTTGGGAGAAGCGAGCACCGCATCGAGCTTCTCGTTGTGCTTTCCCAATCCCGCATTCTGCAGATCATCGAGCAGCGACTGCAGTGTGGTCTTATCCGCCGCCAGCTGTTCGCGGGTCACATCGAGCGTCATCAGCCCCACCTGTTCGGCATCGACGCGCGCGTCGGAGCCGTACACCTGCTCCTGCCTCCGAAAGCTGCTCAGCGACATCGTTGCGTCCGCGAAGAGCGAATCTGTTTGCTTGAGCTGCTCCTGAATAAACTCCCTGCGCCGGCGCGATTGCTGCTGCGCATCGTTGGCGTTCACCGCTTTGTACGAGGTGACGATCGCGTTGACGACCTGTTGCGCAACGTACGGATCGGATGCCCGATACGAGACATCCACGACGTCCGTGCTCTTGCGCGGGCGCGCGTCGACGCCGTCCAGCAGCATACCGACCGCGTTGGCGGGAGGGAGTACCCCAATGGCGGCGCTTCGATGCGCCGGCCGCCCTACGATCGTAAACGTTACTCCTTCGATCGAAACGGGTTGCCCGTAGGTGGCTTTGTAATCCTGCGTGCCTTCGTGCAACGAGTACCCGTCGCTCCCGAAGTCCACTGTCA
>JBBSFT010000166.1:0-5800 GCA_038254845.1 Gemmatimonadales bacterium
ACTCGCCCCACGCGCCTTGTAGCGAGCGTAGAGTCGCTTCGCCTGGCGATACGAAATGCAGAGAAGCGGTGTCGCCTCAGTCAAAATGATAGAGCCCGACACAACCCGCGCCATTATCGCCGAGCGCTCAAATTCCCTTCTGCTCATCGCTGTCCGCTCCGTCACGCCACTCGCTCCAAAGAGAGAATGGCACGTTAGCAGGGGACATTTCTAATGGTGGCACGAGGGGACATTATCACTGGTGCACAACACCTAGGCCCACCTACCTTGGCCCACCTACCTCGGCCCACCTACCCCTTCTCAACGAATACTACCTGCCGGCCTTCGCCTTGATCACTTCCCTCACAACCGACTCCAGCGACCGCCAGATGTTGCCAGCAACAATCGGCTCGCCGCGCTCATTTGGATGGACGCCGTCCGCCTGATTCAATTCCACCTTGCCCGCCACTCCCTCAAGCAGGAACGGCACGAGCGTCAGATTGTCACGCGACGCAACATCCGCATAGGCCCGGCGGAATCTGGTCGTGTACGCACGCCCAAGATTCGGCGGAGCCTGCATCTCCACAACGAGAACACGCGCCGCTGGCTGAGCAGCGCGAATCTTTGCGACAATACTCGCCAGATTGTTGCGCAAAGTGTCGGGGTCGAGCGCACGCAGCGCGTCGTTCCCTCCCGTCTCCAGAACCACGATGTCCACCGGCCGCTTCAACGTCCACTCGATCCGTCGCACCGCACCAGCGGAAGTCTCGCCGGACAACCCGGCATTGACAGCGACAATCGGAAGCCCCGCCGCCGCCGCCTTCTCCGAGATGAGATTCGGAAATGCCTGGCTCGTGCTCGCCAATCCATAACCTGCCGTCAGGCTCGTTCCGAAGAACAGCACAGTAACTTTAGCGCGCGCCGAATCCGGATCTCCGGCCTGACCATAGGCATCGGTCTGCGCCGCGCTTCCCATCGGCGCATCAGACTCGCGTGAAGCGCGCGCCTGGCTCGGCACCTTTTCCACCGGTGACGCAGCCGTACACGCGACCAGCACGCCCAGTAACCCAGTCATCAGAATCTTCATGCTCATTGCGAAGGAAGTTACACGAGAGTATCGAAGCGGCGATCAACTGATCGCAGTTCTCCGAAATGTCTCGTTCACCATACCGCAGGGCGCATTCGTAGCAATCGTCGGACCCTCCGGCAGCGGCAAAACCACTCTCCTCGGCCTGCTCGCCGGTCTCGATACACCGAGCGCCGGACAGGTGATCCTCGACGGACACGACCTGACCAGGATGAGCGAGGATGAGCGCGCCCGGCTGCGCGGCGAAAAAGTCGGATTCGTATTCCAGAGCTTTCAGCTCATTCCGACTCTCACCGCGCGCGAGAACATTCAGGTTCCGCTCGAGCTTCAGGGAGCCGACGGCGCCGCCGCCCGCGCCGATGATCTTCTCGACCGCGTCGGTCTCAAGGCGCGCGGCCATCACTTTCCGATGCAGCTGTCCGGAGGCGAACAACAGCGCGTGGCCATCGCCCGCGCCTTCGCGAATAATCCGCGCATCCTCTTCGCCGATGAGCCAACAGGAAATCTCGACGCTGCAACCGGGGCGCGCGTGTTCGAGCTCCTCGAATCTCTCAACCGCGAATCGGGCTCGACGATCGTCCTCGTGACCCACGACGCGATCCTCGCCCAACGCGCATCCCGCACAATTCGTCTTGCCGACGGCAACGTCGTCGACGATACCGAGGCCGCCGCGTGACAATCCCGCAGGCAACGTCTGCAGGACGCGCATCCTTCGGCCAGATCGCCGGACTGACATGGCGCGAGAGCCGAAGCGCACGACGCCGTCTTCTCCTCTACATGTCGGCGATCTCACTCGGCGTCGCGGCCCTCGTCGCAATCGACTCATTTGCCGATAACGTCACCCGATCGGTCCGCGAGGAATCACGCGCGCTCCTTGGCGGCGATATCTCGTTTGCGTCGGGCAGGGCGTACACTCCCATTCAACAAGCATTTCTCGACACGCTCGCGCGAAAGACATCAGCCGCATATTCGACTGCCGTGACATTCCCTTCGATGGCCCTCGTTCCAAGAACCGGAAGCACGCGGCTCGTTCAGGTCAGAGCAGTCAGCGACAACTACCCGTTCTACGGCGAGATCACGACACTGCCGGCCGGAAAGTGGAGCTCGCTCCGCACCGATGCAGTGGCACTCGTCGATCCGTCGCTCCTCATCTCATTGAACGCGAAGATCGGCGACACAGTGACCCTCGGACTCGGCCGATTTATCATCGGCGCGACACTGCAGAACGTACCCGGCAGTGCCGGTGTGGCCGAGATCATCGGGCCGCGCGTGTTCATCCCGGCGAGGTATCTCCCCGAGACGCAGCTCCTTGTGTTTGGAAGTACTGCAACCTACGAGACGCTTGCAAAGCTGCCGGCCAAGGCCAACCCCGACAAGATCGTTGCGCCGGAACGCCCGAAACTCGAGAAGATGCAGCTCCGCGCCCGCACGGTCACGCAGAGCGAGGAGAACACCACCGAGGCAATCCGGCAACTCAGCCAGTTCATCGGCATCGTTGGTCTCGTCGCGCTTCTTCTCGGAGGTGTCGGCGTCGCGAGCGGCGTAAGAGCATTCGTCTCGCTAAAGATCGACACCGTCGCAATCCTTCGCTGCCTCGGCGCGTCGAGCGGCCAGGTGCTCGCGATGTATGTCGCGCAGGCCGCGGCGATGGGATTGCTCGGCGCAATCGCCGGAGCGGCCCTCGGAGTACTTGTCCAGTTCGGACTGCCCTCCGTGTTCGGCGATTTTCTTCCGGTTGACGTGAAGGTGACGCTCGAGCCTGCAGCGATTCTCACCGGGGTCGCAATCGGTGGATGGATTGCGCTCATCTTCTCGCTTCGTCCGCTGCTCGCACTCAGAAACGTCTCACCGCTTCAAACGCTCAGACGCGACGCGGATTCGGAAATTCTGAAAATGCGATGGAACGACGTGCCGCGCGTGGCTGTGGACATCGCGCTCGCCGTCAGCGTGATCGCCATCGCACTCCTGAGGGCGGGAACAGTTCGCCAGGGACTGGGAATCAGCGGTGCGACGTTCGCCGTGATCGCGATTCTCACGCTGAGCGCGATTCTGTTGTCGTGGGCCGCCCGCAAATCATTGCGCGAGCGCTGGCCGTACGTCGTGCGCCAGGGCGTCGCAAATCTCTATCGACCCGCAAATCAGACCCGATCGGTCATCCTATCACTCGGGTTCGGGGCCTTTCTCATCACCACTCTCGTGCTCGTGCAGTCGAATCTTCTCAAGCAATTCAACCTGAAGGTCGACCAATCGAACGCCAATCTTGTCTTCTTCGATATCCAGCCAGACCAGTTCCTGCCTGTGGATTCCCTCGTCCGCGCGCGGGGGAAAGTGCTGCAGACGGCACCTGTTGTGACGATGCGGATCGCATCCATCAACGACCGCACGGTCGAGCAGATAATTGGAGATGTCCGCGCCCGCGAGACGGCCGATTCGCTCGCGCGCGCCAGACGCGGCGAGAAGCCGCTATCACGCGAGCAACGTCGCGAGAACCAGCGCAACGCCCCCGCTACTGGCGGACGGCAACAGGCGGGACGGCCAGGGTGGGCGCTTCGGCGGGAGTACAGATCCACTTATCGCGACAAGCTCACGTCCGGCGAGAAAATCGTCGCCGGCAAGTGGTTCAGCGCGACGGCGCAGCGAAGCGATACCGGCGAAGTTTCGTTCGACAAGGATGTCGCCGAGGAGCTCCACATCAAGCTCGGCGACGTCGTCACGTGGGACGTGGAAGGCGTTCAGATCCCATCGCGGGTGACGAGTCTCCGCGAGATAACGTGGGCGCGCTTCGAGCCGAACTTCTTTGCTGTCTTTTCTCCGCCCACACTCGCCGACGCGCCGAAGCAATTCGTGATTCTCGCCGATGTTGCGGGAGCGACAACCGTGGCGACGCTCCAGCGCGATATCGTGAAGAAGTATCCGAACGTGTCGAGTCTCGATTTGTCTCTCGTGAAAGAGACCGTCGCAAAGATTTTGAACAAGGTATCGACCGCGATCCGGTTCATGGCGCTCTTCAGTCTGGCGATGGGAATTCCGGTGCTGTTCAGCGCCGTGGCGGCCACCCGGCGCGATCGGATTCGTGAAGGAGTTCTCCTGAAGACGCTTGGCGCGAGCCGAGGGCAGATTATGAAGATTTTGCTTGCGGAGTATGCCCTGCTGGGGCTGCTGGGAAGTCTCACCGGGATGGTGCTTGCGATCGGCGGCGGCTGGGCGCTTACCCATTTCGTGTTCGACGGAAAATTCTCCCCTGCTCTGGGACCCGCCTTCGCGATCGCGGGTACGATGTTGGCTCTCACGATCACCATCGGATTGCTCGCGGGGCAAGACGTTTTCCGCGAAACACCAATGAGCGCATTGCGAGAGGGCTAATTTCCGGTATACTCAGGCCACCGCGACACACGTTTATCTCCAGCCCACCGATCGTGACTCTCTCATCTTCGTTTCGCAGGACTGCCGTCGGAGGCGTTATTGGAGTACTTGCCGCATGCAGCGGCGACACGACGTCGCCGCCGAAGCCGGCATTGCTTGCAGCGACGCAGGCCGTCACCATCGATGGCACGGCCGGCCTGCCAGTGCCCGCTTCCCCGACGTTTGTCGTCAAGGACGACAACGGTAATATTCTCGGCGGCGTTTCCGTGACGGTCACCGTGACTGCGGGCGGCGGGACGATTCCGGACGCCCCGACTAAGACAATAGCCGGTTCTCCAACCCCGATCGGTACGTGGACTTTGGGCAAGGTCGCGGGAGTGAACACCGTTACCATCACTGCGGCCGGGCTGTCGCCAATTACGATCAGCGTTAACGGCAAGCCGGGCCCCCCGGCGTCGATAGTATTCATCAGCGGCGCGAACCAATCCGGTCTCGCTGGCACCAGCCTGCCGGTTGCGCCTGTCGCGCAGGTGAGGGATCAGTTTGGAAACGGAGTGCCAGGTATTCCAGTGCTGTTTACTATCGCGGATGGAGACGGTACTGTCATTGGCCTGCCGATTACGACTGACGCCGCCGGAAACGCATCAGCAAGTTCCTACAAGCTTGGCAAGAGCGTGGTGCCGCAGTCTCTGCGAGCGTCGGCGGCCGGCTTCTCCGCGCTGCTCACAGCAATTGTCATTTCTGATTACGCTATCGACCTTCGCTTTTACGGTCCTCCAATGCCCGATGAGGCGAGCGATGCGTTTACAGCCGCTGCTGCCCGGATAAGGGGCAGCGTTGTTGGGGACATCTCCGACGTCAACGTCGGCGCCCCAGTCGATCTGGAAAAAGAGTGCGGCATAACTGGAGTTACGTTGCCTGCTGGAATCATCGATGATTTGATTATCTACGCGGCTGTCGCTCCGATCGACGGGCCAGGAAAAGTCCTCGCATCCGCCTTTCCCTGCTTGATCAGGAACACCCCTGCCCCGCCTGCGGTTCCTACGCCTAACTCTGGCCTCACTGTGATCGGAGTGATGCAATTCGACACCGACGACATTCAGACCCTCATCAATAGCGGTCGCCTCAAGGATGTGGTCCAGCATGAGATGCTCCACGTTGTCGGTATCGGCACGCTGTGGAAGATCAAGGGACTGCTCGCAGGGGCGAAGACAGTGGACTCGCGGTTTACAGGCGCGTTGGGAGTAGCGGCCTGCATCGCTCTTGGAGGCGCCACCGTTTGCCCTGGAAGTGTGCCCGTCGAGAATTCGGGCGGTGCTGGAACCGCCGACGGTCACTGGCGTGAGGTCACATTCGGCAACGAGCTCATGA
>JBBSFT010000167.1:0-5787 GCA_038254845.1 Gemmatimonadales bacterium
CAGGAGCGAAAGTGCCGTCCATCCACCGAACGCGCCCGCACCCACGACGACAACATGTTCGCGTGTGTGCGGTGTGACCGACCCGTGACTTACGACCGGCCTGTCTGATATGCCAGGGATTCCGAGCCGCAGCGCCAGCGGCACCGCTGCGACGCCGCCGACGAAAGCGCGTCGCGTTACGCCGGCGGCCGCTGGCTCTGGAGGTTGCCTCTCAGTAATGGAAAGTCATCGTTACGCCGGCGGTGCGCGGCTGATTGGTGAGGTAGCCCACGCGAGCGCGCGTTCCACGCTCCCTGTCGAGCGCGAGGAATGCTCGTTCGTCGGTGATATTGTTGACGAAGACTGCCGCGTCCCAAGTGGCATGCGAGAGACCCGCACGCAGATTTGCGAGGGTGTATGTGGGCAACTCGGGGTTGAAGGTAAAGGTGGACGTGTTAAGCGGCCCACCGATGGTGTTCTTGCCGAACGAATTGAGATTGACGGTGCCGAAGCCCGCCGCGTGATCGTCGATCTGCGTGAAGCGCGAGCCGAGATAGTGGACCGTGCCGGTGAGGAATGCCTGTGCCCCCGAGCTAAGCGGACGGCGCAGAGTGGCGGCGGAAGTTGCCTGGAATTTCGGCACGCTTGGCAGCCGATTGCCCGACTCGATGCCCGCCACAACACTGCTCTTTCCCATTGAGTCGACGGACGTGAGGGTGGAGCGAAGCTCGGAGTTATTGAACGTTGCGCCAACCGAGAAGTCAAAGAACCGGCTGGGTGTTGCGGCGAGCTCGAACTCCACACCACGGTCAACCGCCTTGGGTACGTTGAAAACGAGCCGTGAAGAGCAGGAGCCCGCGGTGACGATGAGCTGCAAGTCGCTGATGTCCATCTGGAACGCCGAGACATTGAGGGAAGCGCGCCCGCCCATCAGCTCGGACTTGACGCCGACCTCATAATTCCACGCCGTCTCGTCGCGCCAGGAGTCGCGGCCGCTGAAAGTGGCTTTGTCCTGCGCGGTGCACAAAGGAATATTGAGCGGGTCGTTAATGCCTCCAAGGCGGAAACCACGAGCAGCCTGTGCGTTGAAGGTTATCGCATCGGTCGGCCTGAAACTGGCGATAAAGCGAGGGGCAAAGCCGTTGGCCTTCGTGGAGCCGGGCACCGACACGATCGTCTTCCCGTTGTCGTCGTTGCCGAAGAGGCCATCAAAGTATTGAGAACGGTCCTCGTTGAAGTGATAGTAGCGCAGCCCTCCGGTGAGGTCGAGTTGGTTCGTCACGCTGACAGTGCCTTCACCAAAGGCCGCGGCCTGGCTCAGGTCGTACGCGAGGTCGGAGTAGAACAACTCGTCCCGCGCTGCACGAAGTCCAGCGGTGGGAATGCCGGATGCCGCCTCGAAGCCTGAAACCTTCAGCCGCTGGTGGTAGTCCCGCTTGTTCTTGCTATAGAATCCACCGACGAGCCATCTCGCGCGTCCTCCGCCACCGGCAAGGCGCAGCTCCTGGGTGAACACCTTCGAGCCGGTCGCATCGTCGAGAGGAGAGTTGAGCGTATAGATTTTTTCCGGAAGGCCGATGGTGCCGCCGGTTATGCTCGAAGTCAGCGCGCCGGCATCGCGCACGACGAGAATGTCACGGTGTGTGTACGAGCTGACAGATGAGAGACTCATCCCGTTCATGTCGTATCGCGCGTTTACATCCCCGATCACGAAGTCGTCGGTGAAGGGCTCGGGTATCTGGGTAAACTGCCGACGGCCGCCCAATGTTACCTTGGGGCGCGACGACGTGTAGGGATTGGCAAGAATGTTGAACGTGTCTGTGCGGTTCCATCCGTCCATCCGCACTGTCTGGAAGACAACGCGGGGCGTTATGCTGAATCGGTCGGTGGGCGCGTAGCGAAGAGCAGCGCGCACGCCTGTTCGCGTACCGGAATTGACGTTGTCGTTGACCTTGAGGCTGGGCTGCACCGCGTCGGCGAAACCAGCAAGCTGGTTGTGATAGACAACAAGTCGGCCAGCAGCGTCGTTGCCGACGGGGAGGTTTGCGCCGAGCTTGAGCTCGGCGCCTCCACTGCCGCCGGCTATCCAGTTGCCGCCAATCTCACCGAACGTGCTATGTACGCCCACTTCCGGTTGATTGGTGATGCCGAACCGTGCCGGCGAGAGAGCCGGCGCCGAACAGAGTTCCCTGGGGACCTCGGAGCACCTCGATGCGCGAAAGATCGAACAGGTCGAGATCCGGGGTGAACAGCGAGAGTGAGATGGGGGAGTCATCCAGGTACGCACCGACCTGTTCCTTCACTCCGGGTTGATCGCGGGCAATCTGCCCGGACGATGCCCCGCGAATTGCAACCTGGCTTTGGCCCGGTCCGAGATTCTGCACAGTCAACCCTACGACGTTTGTCGCGACGTCTTCGATGTTCTCGGCGCCGCGGTCGCGCAACACACTCGCGGTGGGCGCGGCGATCGAGAAGGGTACGTCTTGCAGCTCCTGCTCGCGGAGCGTTGCCGTGACGACGACCGCCTGCAACGGCAGCGGTTCCAGCACAATGTCGACCGATGCATCTCCGGCGACCTGCACTCCGGCAGGGGCCGCCCTGCGGAAGCCGACGAGCGATGCGGTGACAGTGTACGCGCCGGGAGCAAGACCGGATATCGCGTACGCCCCGTCGGCGGAGGCAGCCGTGGTTCGAGTGGCGCCGGTCGCGCTGTTGGTAACGGTGACCTTCGCTGACTGAAGCGTTCCGCCTGAAGCGCTGCGCACAACGCCAGTAATCCGGCTGGTAGGGGTCTGCGCGTGTGCCAGCGTACCACACAGGGCGATCGCCAGCGACAGGATGGTCAAACGCCGACTTCCGAGACAAACCATGGAACCCCCCTTAAGAAGATGGGCCCGCAAGTGTGATCTGAGTGCCCTGTCTTTAAGCGACTTGGGGCAGATTGTCAATATTCTGCGCGTGCCGGCGCTCCGATGAAAAAATGGCGTAACGCCCTGTGGACCAGCTTACCCTCGGTCGACTCGCGGTGGTGCGACTCGAACGCATCGTCTCTAGACGCGTCCTCCGAGGTCCATGGCGCGTGTCATCGCGCAGCAGGTCTCGGTGGAACCATCGGCGGCGCATCATCAGCGCACATGACCTGGCCCATCTGTTTCACAATCGCGATGAAACGCGGCTCTTTTTTCAGCAGCGCGTATGTCGGATCGCAGCCAAGGGCTGCTTGCGTCACATAGAACGATCGCTCCTTCGCTGCTGACTCGAGCGCCCGCAGCGCTGCGTCGCGATTGCTGAGCGCGAGATTGGCGATCGCGAGATCGACCTGACGCGAGCTTCCTGTTACGAGCCTGTCGACATCGTCGAACGCTTTCTGCGCTTCGGTCCATTTGCCCTCGATAGCATAACGCCAGACGTGTGAGGCCCGGATGCCGGGCAGGTCCGGGCCAGTCTTGTACGCATGATCCCACGCCGCCTCGGCGCTGTCTGCCTTTCCCAGTTCGGCGTAGGCGATGCCGGCGCTCACATACGTGTTCTCCATTGTGGGATCTATTTTCAGGACTTCATGGAACGCGGCGGTCACATCCGCCCACCTGTGCGCAACCACATACGTCAACTCCAGATCACTGAACGCAACGGCTGACAGGGGATCGAGTTGCGTCGCGATTATACCTTCGCGAATGCCGTCGTCCATTCTCGCGAGGAAAGCGAGATTCACCCCGCGCCACTGGTGACCGGTCGCATTGCCCGGATCCATCCCGAGCGCTGCCGCGAACTGCTGCTCGGCCTCAGCGAAACGTCCAACATCGCTAAGCGTGTTTGCAAGCGCGATGTGTCCTTCCACGAGCGATGGGTCGAGCTCGATAGCGCGCCGCGCACTTGCTTCAGCCTTCTGGAGCCCGGAGTTATCTGTCTGCGTCCAGCCTGGCAACACGCTATAAACCATCGCTCGGCCGGCGTGCGCCCGCGCAAACATCGGATCGCGCGCTATCGCCTGGTCGAAATACTGAATGGCCTGCTTGAGATTGTCGCCGCCGCGCTTTGCGAACAGATACTCACCCTTCAGATACAAATCGTAAGCGGCAATGTCGTCAGTGCCGCGCAACGCATGCACATCCGCCTTCGCGGCGGGCTTGAGGCTCGCCTGCAACCTGTTCGCGACCCCTCGCGCCAGATTCTCCTCCACCTGAAATACGTTCGTGTACGCGGTGTCATAACGCTCGGCGAACATCTGCGATCCGTCGGATGTCCTGTCGACATGGGCCGAGACGAGCAGGCGCTCACCATTGCGCCGTACGCTTCCCATCAGCACGACGTCGACGTTCAACGCTTTCCCGATGTCCTGCGGAGTCGCGTGCTTGCCCGCGAACGCGCCAGCGGAAGTCCGCGCCATGACGCGAAGTCCGGGAATGCTCGAGAGCGCGGTCGCCATCTCGTCCGCCATTCCGTCGGCGAAGTAGACCATGCTCGTGTCATTGCTGAGATTCTCGAATGGAATTACGGCGATCGAGCTCGGCGCATCGGTCGTACTCACTCGCGGCCGCCCGAACGCGAACCAGCCGACGGCAGCGATGAGCACAACAGCTGCGATGGCGCCTCCGATCCATTTGGAAATGCCCGCCGTTTTTCTTACATGCGGTGGAGTGTCGGTCGGAGTAATTCCCGATGATGCAGTAGCGAACGGCTCGAGAGCAGCATGAAGCTGAGATGCACTTTGCCAGCGATCCGACGGTCGCTTTTCCAGGCATCGCATGATGACTGCTTCAAGCGCCGCTGGAACTCCCGGGCGATAACGGGAAAGAGGGTCAGGCGTCTGAGTCACCTGGGCCGCAAGAATCTGCTGCGACGTTGCACCGGCGAATGGAGTTCGGCCGGTGAGCATCTCGTACGCCATCACGCCAACCGAGTAGATGTCGCTGCGATGATCGATGCCCGGATCGGCTGCTGCCTGCTCCGGGGACATGTACGCCGGAGTGCCGACGGCGAGCCCAACGCTTGTTACTCCCGCGCCGCCCGATGAAGCATCGCTTACGGCTTTCGCGACGCCGAAATCTGCGACGAGTGCGTGACGGCCAGACAACATTACGTTGTCCGGCTTGATGTCGCGATGAACCACGCCATGCTCGTGCGCGACGGACAATGCATCGACAACTTCTGTGAGCAGCCTTACTGCTTCGTGGACCGGCAGCTCCCGCTCGCGCGAAAGACGCTCCCGCAGTGACTGGCCCGACACGTACGGCATTACATAGAAGAGAAAGCCGTCCACCGTGCCCGAATCGAGCAGTGTCAGAATGTTGGGATGCTGGAGCTGTGCAGCGATCTCGATCTCGCGAAGAAAACGAGCCGCACCGATTGACGCCGCGATATCCTCGCGCAGCACCTTGATCGCAACGTTGCGATGGTGCTTCAGGTCCTCGGCGAGATAAACGGTCGCCATCCCGCCTGCGCCAAGCTCGCGCTCGATGCGATATCGATCGGCGAGGGCGTTGCGAAGCGCATCGGGGGCAGCGGTCATAGGTGGGATAGACTGCGTCTGCGCGTCAGCGACCGCAAGCCGGTGTTGCGTTCTTCGACGAAACGCTATGCACTTGCCTGTCGTCTGCCTAGAACCGATGCGTGTACCCCACGAACACCAGATACCGGGCGAGGTCGCCGCCATTCACGCGATCACCCGGCTTGTATGAGTAGTCGTTCCGGAAGTTCTGATATGCGCGGGTGGGAACATTGACGTAGAACGTATTGCCTCCGGTTGTCATTGAGATACCCGGATCGACATATCCAACGACTGCCGGACGCCGGAACGACAAATCCTTC
>JBBSFT010000168.1:0-5627 GCA_038254845.1 Gemmatimonadales bacterium
CAGCCGATAGAAGTCTGAACTGTTCATCAGATCAATCTATCGGCCGCAAATCAATCAAGCCGATGTCGTCCGCCCGTGCGTTCGATGAGCGACAGTCCGAGCCCAGGATCATCAGCACGAGCAGAACGATGTTGATTCCGAACCCCGGCGGGCTGCCGACTCGCGCAATCAGAAGAAAATGCAGCGTCGTCGCCCAGCCGAGCTGGTAGACGAGCAGCACGGCGAACATCAACGGCACGAGCGTTCTGTATCTGATCAGGACGACTGCAGAGACAATGCAGATCATGAGCTGAGCCAGGTCGAGCAGCGCGAACAGCGACAGCACGGTTTGGGCGGCGGCTGGGCCGTAAGAATCGAGCGGTATTCCATCGGCCGACGCGGCGGCGGTGTGTCCATTGAACATGGTGCCGAGGCTGATGCCGGCTTTTACAATCACGACGAAGACGAAGATCCCGAGCGCGGCCCGGTAACCGCGATACGAGTTGTCTGCGGAGCGGGGAAGGATGTGACTCATTGGTTCCTTTTCCGAGAACGGCCATTGATTCGATACGGATGGTCGTGCCCATTGGTTTCTGATGGCGTCGCACGGCAGGTTCACGGACCGCGCTGGCGCCCGCAAGCACGAACCTTCGATATTACCAGAATCCAGTCGGCATGAGCCGGCGGCCCACGTTGTAAAAAGGATTTTGCAGATGCCGCGCAAGAAAGGCACGATCGCCATTCTCACCGGAGGCGGCGACGTGCCCGGCTTGAATCCCGCGATTCGAGCGATCACGATCCGCGCCCTCCGTGAGGGATACCGCGTCATCGGCATTCGTCGCGGATGGGCCGGACTCGTCGACTATATTCCGCACCCCAAGTCTGACAACAGCGAGAACGTTGTCGTGCTGAGCGAAGCGATTGTCAATCGCGCCGGCCGCACCGGCGGCACTTTCCTGCACACGTCCCGCACGCGCCCGAGCCACCTGCCTCGCGCTCGCGTCCCCGAGCACATGAGCGGCTACGACAAAAAAGTGAACGATGTCACCAAGGACGTCCTTCGGAACCTCGACCGACTCGGCGTCGATGTCCTGATTCCAATCGGTGGTGACGACACGCTGAGCTACGGCCGGCGCCTGCATGACGAGGGCGTTCACGTCGTGGCGATTCCGAAGACGATGGACAACGACGTTTACGGCACTGACTACTGCATCGGCTTCAGCACGTGCGTCACCCGCACCATCGAGCTGACGAATAGTCTCCGCACATCGGCCGGATCCCACGAACGCTTTCTCGTGGTCGAGGTGTTTGGCCGGTATGCCGGATTCACCGCGCTTCTTCCGACGATGGCCGGCGCGGCGGACAGGTGCGTGATCCCCGAGCACGCTGTCGACGTCAAGCATCTCGCTGAGCTACTGACATTCGACAGAAATCGCAATCCGAGCGGCTATTCCGTCGTTCTCGTCTCGGAGGGCGCGTCGCTCACTGGGGAGGAGGGGATGAGCTTCGAAGGTGCGGAGACCGACATGTTCGGTCATCGAAAGCTCGGTGGGATTGGCGACAAGGTTGCGGCTGCGCTGCGCGAGTATTCGCCGAAGTTCAACAAGGGTCGCCGCATTGATGTGGTCAATCAGCGTCTCGGCTACCTCGTCAGATCAGGGAATCCCGACGCGCTCGACTCGATTGTGCCGATGGCATTCGGCAATCTCGCGCTCGACCTGATTCTGAAGAAGCAGTTCGGCCAGCTCGTCAGCATCCACCGCGGTTTTTACGACAGCGTGCCGATTACGACTGTGACGTCTCAGAAAAAAGTCGTCGATGTGCCGAAGTATTACAGCACGGACAGATTGCGGCCGATATACGATTTCGATGGCGCGCCGCTGTTCATCATGACGAGTGATTAACCGACTCGCATGCGTTCGAGTGATTGCCATATTATTCCTCCTTGACCGGAGCTAACGCTGGCGAGCCGCAAATTATCGGGAAGAGACAAGCCGACGCGCGACGAGCTTCTCGTCGCTGAAGGCCGCCGGATCGCGGACCTCATCGGTCCGAATCTCTCAGTGCTTTTCTGTGGGATAAACCCCGGACTCTATTCCGGTGCAACCGGCAATCACTTCGCGTATCCGGGCAACCGGTTCTGGCCTGCGCTTCACGCGAGCGGCTTCACCGACCGGCTTCTTCATCCATCCGAAAAACAACTGCTGCTCGACGCCGGTTACGGTATCACCGCCATGGTACGCAGAGCCACCGCAACAGCGGCGGAGCTGCGCGATGACGAATATGTCGCCGGCCGTCGGGCACTCGAGCGCAAGGTGAGACTGTATCGTCCGCGATGGGTCGCCGTGCTCGGCCTCGGTGCCTATCGAACGGGATTCAATCGTCCCAGGGCAACCGTTGGACGCCAGCTCGAAACTATCGGAGGCGCCGGATTATGGGTCCTGCCGAACCCGAGCGGTCTCAACGCGAATCACCAGCTTCCGCAGCTCACCGAGATGTTCCATGCGCTCCGCCTCGCTGCCGAGGAAGCCGAACCGCGGCCCAGTCGATAGAATCAGGAATGCTCAAAACGCTCCTTGTCGCCAGCGCCGCGATGTTGATCAGCGTCGAACACGCCTCCGCCCAGCGTGTTGAATCCGATTTTTCCATCGCGAATTTCAAGTTTGCGAGCGGAGAATACCTTCCGTCTCTTCGCATTCATTACGTCACACTCGGCCGCGCACAACGAAACAGTGCAGGGGTCGTCACCAACGCCGTCCTGATGTTGCACGGAACGACTGGCACAGGGAGCGGTCTCGTCACGCCGATGTCACCGCTGTTCGCTCCCGGAGAGCCGCTCGATACGAGCCGATACTATCTCATTTTCCCGGACGGCATCGGCCACGGCAAATCGAGCAAGCCGAGCGACGGAATGAGAATGAATTTCCCGAAGTACAACTACGATGACATGGTCGATGCTCAGCACCGCCTCCTCGCCAACGGGTTGAAAGTCACGCATCTGCGGCTCGTGATGGGCACGTCGATGGGTTGCATGCATGCCTGGGTGTGGGGCGAGCGCTACGCCGGATTCGTCGACGCGCTCGTGCCATTGGCGTGTGCGCCGACGGCGATCGCCGGGCGGAACCGCATGATTCGCGAGATGATCGTGGACAACATCAAGCGTGACCCGGAATGGCACGGGGGCAATTACGCGAAGCCGCCCATGGCCGGCATGCGCGGAGCGATGGGCGATCTCTTCATCATGACCTCGGCGCCGCTTGTGCAGCTGAGGCAGGGTCCGACGCGGCAGTCGGTAGATTCGGCCATACTTGCCTATATCGACAGGCTATCCCGCGCACTCGACGCCAACGATGTGATCTACGCGTTCGAAGCGTCGCGCGACTACGATCCATCAGCGAGGCTCGAGACAATCACAATTCCCGTTCTCGCCATCAACTCGGCCGATGATTTCGTGAACCCGCCGGAGCTCGGGCTGATGGAGAAACTGATGCCTCGCGTTGCGCACGGGCGTTATGTACTCATTCCAACGAGCGAGAAAACGCGCGGGCATGGGACGCATTCGGTGCCCGCGGTATGGCATGATTACCTGGCCGAGTTTCTCCAGGCGCGCATGTAACGCCCCGACATCAGGGCGATCACATCATCATGGACGGTCGAGGATTGGGAGATATTCGCGCCATGGACCGACGGCGGCGCGATACTGCCTGGCCATCACGCGGCTGATCTGGGCGACGTGACCGAGATCGTGCACGACCCATGACGCGAGCAGCTGGCGAAGCGTGACCGAGCCAAGCGCTGGATGCTCGCCAGTCAGGTGGAGGTCGCTCGCCGTGAGGTTCCAGCCGCGCAGAGTTTCGAGGTTTGCGGCGCGAAGCGTGGCAAACTCGTCGAGGAGAGTCGGGAGGGTCTTTCCCTGGCTCTCGGTGAACTGAGCAAATCTGTCGTAGGGCTCGAAGCGACGAATCGCTCCTTGCCCGAGAATGATTGTGGCGCGGGGAATCCAGTCCGTTCGCTCGCCGTGAATCAGGTGTCCGACATTGTCGAACGCGCTGAACGTGTCCGGCCCCTCGTTGGGAGCCGTCCACGACTCCGGCAAGCCGGAAAGTATCGCCGTCAGTGTCGCCGGTGTGCGCTCGAGTACCGCCAGCGCACTGGAGATGTCGAATGCCGTAGATCCAACATCAGTCATTGGTCTCTCCGATGCGCGCGAGTCGCACGGCGAGCATCGCGCCGCCGATCAATCCGTAGATAAGGATGGTCCGCTTCACGATACTATTATCGTGGGATACAAGTGGCGCGCGTCACTCGTCGATTGCTCCCGGCGCCGCGGCGCTGCCGGCGAGCAGCCCGCCGTCGAGGACGAGCTCCGCACCTGTTGTGTAGGTACTCTCGTCCGATGCGAGGTAGACCACGGCGAGTGCGACTTCTCGCGGAGTGCCGAATCGTCGGAGCGGCGTCTCCCTCACAAATGCGGCTTCGCGTTCGGTGCGGCCTGGACCGTCTCCCAGCATTGCATCCCACATCGGCGTCATGATTGCCGCGGGATGAACCGAATTGCAGCGGATGTTGAGTCCCTGTTGAGCGCAATATAGAGCGACCGATTTCGTGTGATTGCGCACAGCAGCTTTGCTTGCAGCGTACGCTGCCGCGAGCGGAATACCGACGAGACCCGAGCGCGACGAGATGTTGATGATGCTTCCTGTGCCCGCTGAGTCGCCGGGATTGGCGCGCATCGCTCTAATTGCGTGCTGGCAACCAAGGAAGACGCCGTCGAGGTTGGTGGCGAGGACAGCGTGCCAGGCATCGAGCGTTGCGTGTTCCGGGTCATGAGCGATCGGTTCATCTTCGAAGCCGGTGATGCCGGCATTGTTGACGAGAATGTCGAGGCGTCCGTACTGGTCGCGCACGGTGCGCATAACGCGGTTCCAGTTGTCAGGATCGCGGACATCGAGGCGCTCGCAGGTCGCGCCTGATCCAATTGAGGCAGCGACGTTGCACCCCTAGTAGTCGCGGATGTCCGTCAGCACGACGGTTGCTCCTTCTGCCGCGAATTCGCGGGCGATCGCGGCGCCGATTCCCCGAGCACTACCGGTGACCAGGGCAACCTTCGAGTGAAGTCGAGTCATTATCCAAAATGCGCAGTTGCCGGATGAATTGCACGGGGCGGGCCCGGCGTGTCTATTTCGATCCGTCACCCCATCCCCCCACTCCAATGCGCTCTCTCATCCTCGGCCTGATCGCACTGGCCACTCCGCTTCACGTCGATGCCCAGACCTCGCAGCGTGAAACACAGATCAACTCCACTCTCGACGCGCTCCACTCCGCCGCATCGAAGGCCGACGGTAAGCGGTACTTCTCGCTATTTACCGACGACGCGATCTACATCGGCACCGACGCGAACGAACGTTGGACCCTGAGGGAATTCCGCGCGTTCGCCGAGCCGTACTTCGCGCGAGGTACAGGCTGGACGTACAAACCAAGATCGCGGCACGTGATCGTCAGCGACATTCCATGTCACTGCGTCGCATGGTTCGACGAGCTGCTCGACAGCGAGACCTACGGGACAAGCCGGGGCACGGGAGTGCTCATTCTGAAAAACGGATCGTGGAAGATTTCACAATACGCGCTCACGTTTCCTATTCCGAATG
>JBBSFT010000169.1:0-5591 GCA_038254845.1 Gemmatimonadales bacterium
CTCTGCTCGCGAAGTTTTCGGGAGAGGCTCTGGTCGCGCCTGTCGATCAGATCCGGATGCATGTTGCCGACAAGCTGCTGCGTGATCGTGCTCGCGCCGCGCCTGTCGCCGAGGATGTTGTCCTTGATGGCTCCGGCGATGGCAACGATGTCAACGCCGTCGTGCTGATAGAACCGCTGGTCCTCGACCGCGACGAACGCCTGGCCGACGTACCTGGGCAACGCGCGGACAGAGACGCTGCTGCGAATCTGTGCTCCCATCTCGCCGATGAGCGAGCCGTCACGAGCGAAGATCTGGGATGCCTGTTGCTGGGGAACGATCTGCCACGCTTCGCCGGTGGGTCTGAGTTGCTGCGCGCCAGCGGCGGTCGCAACGAGCATTGCGAGCGCGACAGCGAGCCGGGGCGACCGTTGCCGGAGCGTCATGGTCATGACAACTTCATTGTAATGCATCAATCCGTGCACCTGGCAATCGTACAGTTCAAGCCGAAAAAAGGCGATTACGAAACGAATCTCGCGCGGCTTGGTGAGATCTTCGCTCAGCTCGATTCACTGAGCCCACGACCGCAAGTCGCGTTCTTCCCGGAAACCGCAGTCAGTGGCTACTTCCTCGAAGGTGGAGTTCGCGATCGGGCTGTCAGTGCGGGAACTCTCGTTCGCGATCTCGACGCCCGTTATCGCGCCGCCGTCCCTTCGCTCCAGCCAATAGACATCGGCCTCGGCTTTTACGAGATCTGGAACAACTCGATTTATAATAGTGCGCTTTACGTCACGCTGGGCGGTGACGAGCCGATTATTCGTCACATTCATCGAAAGGTTTTCTTGCCAACCTATGGCCTGTTCGATGAGGAGCGATTTGTGGATCGCGGGTTCGAGATTCGCGGCTTCGACACAAGCTGGGGAAGAGCGGCGATGCTCGTGTGCGAAGATGCGTGGCACAGCCTGTCGGGAACGATCGCGGCACTGGATGGCGCGCAGGTCATTTTCGTTCCGGCGGCGTCTCCAGCACGCGGACTGTCTCCCCGCACCGACGACCATGCGGGACCGGCCAGCCTCGAGCGGTGGGAGCGGCTTGCACGCGACATCTCATCGGAGCACGGCGTGTTCACAGCCATCGTGCACCTCGTCGGGACCGAGGGGGGCAAGACATTCCCTGGTGGCTCCATCGTCGCGGGGCCGCGAGGTGACGTCAAGCTGCGCGCGCCAATGTGGGATGAATCAATTGCGACGCTGACGCTCGACACGTCGGAGCTTACGCGCGCCCGGGTCGAGTTGCCGCTGCTGACGGATCTTCAGACAATGCTGCCGCACCTGATGCGCACGATCGAGCAGGTTCAGTTGAACGAGGTGCCGTCGCTCGCGTTCGATCCGGCGTCATCGAGTGGCGCGTCTCTATCCGGCATTGTGTCCGCGCAGCCGAACGACGCTGGTTCCGCGAGAGAGAACGGCAAGGCTCGTGAATCAGCGACATCTCGCATGCCGGTAGTCGCCGCGCCCGCATCTGTTCTCGGCCCCCCTTCTCTCGAAATTGACCCGGCGCTCACGGCTGACTGGCTTGTCTCTTTCCTGAGGGAGGAGCTCAAGATCCGCGGGTTTACGAAGGGAGTAGTTGGTATTTCCGGAGGTGTCGATTCAGCGGTCACTGCATTCCTTGCGGCGCGAGCACTGGGCCACGAAAACGTCTTTGGAATCAGGCTTCCCTATCGGACGTCGAGTCCTGATTCGCTTTCTCACGCTCAGCTCGTGATCGATCAGCTCGGAATCCCCGGCAGCACGATCGACATCAGCGACGCAGTTGACGGTTATCTCGCGAACGAGCCCGAGGCTGACGCGGCGCGACGCGGAAACGTGATGGCTCGCGTGCGCATGATTGCGATCTTCGACCAGGCCGCCAAGCATCGCACGGTCGCGCTCGGCACAGGCAACAAAACAGAGCGGCTGCTTGGCTATTTCACGTGGCACGCCGACGATTCGCCGCCGATCAATCCACTTGGCGACCTGTTCAAGACGCAGGTCTGGAATCTCGCGCGGCATCTCGGAATTCCGGAAGAAATTGTCGGCAAGCCCGCATCGGCCGATCTCATCGAAGGCCAGACTGATGAAGGGGATTTTGGGATCAGCTATGCAAAGGCCGACCAGATTCTCAACTGGCTGATCAGCGGATACTCGCCGGCGGACGCCGAAGCGAATGGGTTTACGTCGGCCGAGGTCGGTCTCATTCAGAAGCGGCTGGCAGGCACTCACTGGAAGCGGAAGCTGCCGACGGTGGCGATGCTCAGTCACACGGCAATCGGCGAGACTTATTTGAGGCCGGTCGACTATTAGCCCGCGCACCTTGGCAGGGTTACTTCGAGGTACACGCGCCCGCCGACGCAACAACCTCCGGCGGAACTCTGAACTCGCACGTCGATACGATCTGGTACTTCTTGTTGTACGCCTGCTCGGCCGTGACGATCTCGGCGAGCTTGCGGTAGAGAGCTACCGAATCAGTCGTCTTCGCACACCATGGGATGTAATATCGGGGGCCGCCACACGCTTTCGATCCCACCGGCGCCGAGCGGCACTGCGACGATGCGTCGCATCCCGTGGTCACGGCAATGGCCTTCGCTTGCGACTCGAGCTGCTGAATCGTCGCAAGGTCGGTCTGTTGCGTCTTGCTGCCACCGGCGCTGCTCGACGGCGGGTCTGCGCCTGGTGAGGTGTCAGACGGGACGGATCCGCGGGTGCATGCTGCAACAGAGACTGCGACAACGGCGAGCGCGACAACATTTCGAAACCTCATCATGAACCTCCCGATTCAGCCGGATTAGGGTCACACCATAGACCGCCTACCGGGGCGTTTACTATTATTAGCTCAAGTACCCTCAAAAAGCAGGCGAGATGGCGACGAGAACGCTCCACGAGAGAAAGACTGCAGCTCCTTCAGACGCCGGCCTCTCGGTCGACGCGCTCATCGCTGCCTATCGGAATATGCTTCTTTCGCGCCGGCTGGACGACAAGGAAGTCCAGCTCAAGCGGCAGAACAAGATCTTCTTCCAGATTTCCGGTGCCGGCCACGAGGCGGTGCTGACGGCCGCGGCGATGGCACTCAAGCCCGCGTACGACTGGTTCTACACTTACTATCGCGATCGCGCTCTCTGCCTCCAGCTCGGTGTGTCAGCGGCCGAGATGCTCTACGAAGCCGTCGGTGCCGCGAAGGATCCGGCATCGGGCGGACGACAGATGCCGAGCCACTGGGGCCACAAGGACTTCAACATCGTGTCCGCGTCGTCGCCAACCGGCACGCAGTTTCTTCAGGCAGTCGGGTCCGCGGAAGCAACTCTTCGCGCGAAGCTGCTTGGAATCACCGAGGGGTTCAATAGCGACGAAGTCGTCCTCGTCACGACAGGTGACGGGACGACGAGCGAAGGAGAGTTCTGGGAATCACTCAACTCCGCATCGAACCTGAAGCTGCCTGTCGTTTATCTGGTCGAGGACAACGGTTACGCCATCTCCGTTCCGGTTGAAGTGAACACCGCTGGCGGCTCGATCTCGAAGCTGGTGCGGTCGTTCCCGAATTTTCTCATCGAGGAAGTTGACGGCTGCGACTTCATCGCGAGCTACGATGTGATGACTCGCGCTGTTCAGTACGCGAGAGATCGAAAGGGGCCTGTGCTCGTCCACGCGAAGGTCATTCGTCCATACTCGCACTCGCTGTCGGACGATGAGACGATGTACCGCCCCGCGTCCGAGCGCGAAGATGATGCGGCACGCGATCCGATCACCGTCTATCCGAAGTGGCTCATCGATCAGGGTCACGCGACAGAAGCGGAGATCAAATCGATCCAGGACGAGATCGACGAGATCGTGCTTGCCGCCACCGACGATGCCCTCGCTCAGCCGCAGCCGACCGCCGATACCATCTACTTCGGTGTGTACTCACCTGATGTCGATCCGACGAGTGAACAATTCGATACTGAAGACGATCCGAAGTTCACGGGCGATCCGACGACGATGGTTGATCTTCTCAACGCCTGCATGAGGGATGAGATGCGACGTGACGGGAAGATCCTGATGTTCGGCGAGGATGTCGCTGACGTGTCACGCGAGGAGCATCTCGACAAGGTCAAGGGCAAAGGCGGTGTCTTCAAGGTGACCTGGGGTCTTCAGAAGGAGTTCGGCAGCGCCCGCGTCTACAACTCACCTCTCGCCGAGGCAAACATCGTCGGCCGGGCGATCGGCCTTGCGCTGCGCGGGTTCAAGCCGGTGGTCGAAGTTCAGTTCTTCGATTACATCTGGCCTGCGTACATGCAGATCCGCGACGAGCTCGCGACGATGCGGTGGCGATCGAACAATAGCTTTTCCGCGCCCGTTGTCATTCGAACGACGTATGGCGGATACATTCGCGGCGCAATTTATCACTCGCAGACCGGTGCCTCGCTCTTCACGCACTGCCCGGGTTTGCGCGTGGTGTGTCCGGCAACCGCGCTCGATGCGAACGGCCTTCTCAGAACCGCGATTCGCTGTGACGATCCGGTCATCTTTCTCGAGCACAAGCACCTTTATCGGCAGACGTACAACAAAAGCGCGAACCCCGGCCCGAACTTCATGATTCCGTTCGGCAAGGCGAAGACAGTTCGCGAAGGAGCGGACATCACGCTCGTGACTTATGGTGCAACGCTCCAGCGCGCTGTGACAGCCGCAAACGCTGTGGCCGAGGAGGGGATTTCGGTCGAGGTGATCGACCTGCGAACACTGAGCCCGTGGGATCGCGATATGGTATTCGAGTCGGTGAAGAAGACATCGCGAGTTATCGTTGCTTACGAGGATTCACTGTCATGGGGTTATGGCGCCGAGATTGCCGCGGCGATTGCCGACGAGTGTTTCGCGTGGCTCGACGCGCCGGTTCAGCGCGTGGCGTCGAGCGACACGTTCGTCGGTTACGCACCGCAGCTCGAGGACGCGATTCTTCCGCAGGTGGAGACGTTCAAGGCGGCGTACCGGGCACTCGCGGAATATTAGGAGAATTGCGGGGCTGGGTGAGAGGGACCAACTGCGGAACGGCGGGAAGGTCACCTCCAACGGTGGAGACAGGGCGGGAGAACGGCACGGGAGAATCGGGAGACGCCGATCGATTCCTCGGATCTATCGAGGCGGATGGTGGGTTTTTTCTAATGTGTTAGCAACAAACACACGAGCCTGTCGGGTCGATCACCTGGCGTCGCCAGCAATGTCTCCCTCTATCTCCTGTTTCTCCCCCAACTCCCCCATTTTTTTGGAGTTCCGCCGGTCCGTAGTTAGGGCGGTCTCCACAAACTCCCGCCCTTAACGCGAACCTCTCCCCGATCCATGGTTGCGGTTACCCGAACGACCGCCGGGCCGCGAGTTCGCATAAGGCGACTCGTCCCCGGATTTCCCGCGACCCCCCGATGCAGGCTTGCTCGCCTGCCGCGACGATTGATTCGACGCCGATGATCCTCCGCCGCCTCCGCCCGAGCGACGCGCTGCCTTCGCCGCGGCTCTCGCTCTGTCCTCCGACTTCTTCTTCCTGATCTCCGCAATTCGCTCGGCCAATGGGACCTCGAGACGCTGAGCGGGACGCGCCGAGTAGTC
>JBBSFT010000170.1:0-5565 GCA_038254845.1 Gemmatimonadales bacterium
CTCCGCCCGTTCGGCCCCGCGCAGCGCGCGACCGTACGCTCCTCCGTAGAAATCATGCAGAACCCGGAGCCGGTGAGGATCGGCGCCGGTCAACCGCTCACCAGTCAATCGCTCGATCAGCGCGGACGTTCGCCGCACGAGCGACATCACATGCCGCCGATTCACGAACGCCCTCGGCCCGACTCTCACTCCGGTCACCTCGATCGGAAGGCCAGCAATCGCAAACCCGAGCAACAGTCCCGCCGTTGTGCCACCACTGCCGAGGGGAACGACGACTCGCTCGGGCATGGGAAGCACTCCGTCGGCTATCTGGCGCGCGAGCTCCAATGCCGCATTCACATGGCCAAGAATACCGGTTGGAATACTGCCGCCGAGCGGGATGTAATGGGCGCGGGTGCGCCACCGCTGATAGCTGGCCGACATCAACGAAAGCACAGCGCTCCGGCCGACGCCGGAGTGTGGCAGTGCCTCGGATATTCGTGACGCAACTTCGACAGCAACAGCGTTCATGTCGTGCTTCCACCTGAGCGCGACAACCGACGCACCGATTCGCCCGGCATGAGTCGCCGTTGATAGCACGTGCGTCGAGCCTGCTCCCCCAACGGTGAGAATCGTGTCGCCCGGTTCCACCTGGCCGAGCAGAAACTCGAGCGCCCTTACCTTGTTGCCGCCGCAATCGGGAGCGCTCAGGTCATCACGCTTGATCCACAGATTCCCATTTGTTTCAGGATGACGGACCTGAACGACCGGCGTCGGCAGTGTCGTGAGCTCGACGCGCGGGATCGTGCGGAGGGCAGGGAATCGGTCGAAAAGAGGAAACGCCGATTGGAGGTCGGGCACGACGACTGGCGGCCCGGGCGCGTCGGGCGCCGTCATGGGTACACGCTAGATTGGGAGCATGAGCGAACCTTCCCGGGTGCCTTTGCTGTACATCGACACTGAGCAGTCGGCCGACAATTTCCTGACCGACATCTCGGGCATTCGTGAGATCGCGGTCGATACCGAGGGAGCCAGCTTCCATCGATTCATCGACCGAATCTATCTCCTCCAGCTCTCGACGCGCGACCGAAGCGCGATCATCGATCCGCTCCCCATCGGAATGCCGGTGGAGCTTGGCAGGATTCTTCAGGATCCGCAGGTCGAGGTCGTGTTTCATGACGCCGACTACGATCTGCGACTTCTGCACCAGGATTATGGCTGGCACGTCAACAACATCTTCGACACGCGGATCGCCGCGCAGCTGCTCGGCATCAAGGCGTTCGGGCTCGCGGCTCTGCTCGAACAGTTCTTCGATGTCAAGCTCGACAAGAAGCATCAGCGCGCCGACTGGTCACTGCGGCCTTTGACGCGCGGAATGCTCGACTATGCAGCGCAGGATACGCGGTATCTGCTGGATCTCCGCGATATGCTCAAGGCGAAGCTCGACAAGCTCGGCCGCGCGGAATGGGCGCGCGAGGAGTTTCTGCGGCTCGAAGGCACGAGGTGGGAGGAGGATGACGGGTCGCAGGCGTATCTTCGCATCAAGGGCGCGCGCGATCTCACTCGCCGCGAGCTCGCACTGCTGCGTGAGCTGGTTCCGTGGCGCGATTCCGTTGCGAAAGAGCTCGACCGCGCAACGTTTCGCGTGATGGGTAACGAAGTGCTGCTCGATATTGCGCGAAGCGCGCCGACGACTGCCCGCGAGCTCTCGACGATGAAGGGAATGCCGCGCGGCGTTCTCGAACGCGGAGCGACCGCCATCCTCTCGGCCGTTACGCGCGGGCTCGAGGTGGGTGAAGAGCATCTACCCCGTTTTCCGCGCGCGCCGAAGTGGGATCGCGAAGAGGATTTCGACGATCGCGTTGCGAAGCTCAAGTCGGTGCGCGATGCCGCGGCGAAGCGCCTGTCGCTCGATCCGGGAGTGTTGTGCTCGCGCGAGAGGCTCGAGGCGATCGCGCGGAAGCGTCCGGAAAAAATCTCAGATCTTGCCGATATTCCCGGTTTACGCCGATGGCAGGTTGCGGAGATGGGTGACGAATTTGTCAGAGTGTTGACTACGTAGCCCTCGCCAGTGTACTCCACCTGCATCGTTTGCGGCAACCCGAGCGAGCTACTGCTGCGTTTCCTCGCGGTCGATGAATTGGGGATTTCGGATTGGCCCGATGAACCGGATCAGCCGGATCGACTGCGCAATTGATTTTGTTTTTTTATTTCTGCGTAGAGCATTTACCAAGGGACGATCCGCCGGAGCTGGAATTGACAAACCTCAAGATCCTTTTCGCGTAGTCATCAGATTTGATCCGGCCAATCCGGCCAAACTGAGTCGTACTAGAGGATTCGCAGGCCTCTAGAATCCCAGGTACGCCCTCACCCGCGGCTCCATCTTCTCCGGAGTCCAGAACGGACTCCACACGAGATTCATCTGCACATCTTCCACGCCGGGAAGTGTTCTGATCTCGCGGTCGGCGTCACCCATGATCTCGGGGCCGGACGGACAACCCGGCGAGGTCAGGGTCATGTCCACTTTGACCTTCGCGCCATCGACCTGGATTCCGTAGACCAGTCCAAGATCGAGAATGTTGAGGCCGAGGTCGGGATCTTTCACGCGGCGAAGGGCGAGCTTCACCTGGTCTTCGCTCACTATGCCAGTCGTCGCGGCGGGTTGTTCGACTGCTTCAGTATTATCGGTCATCCTGAATACTAGCGGCGCTTTTTTGCGTGCGACGATTTTGTCGAAGATTTCCTGCCGGCCTTCTTTGACGACGAGGTCGACGAATGATGAGCTTTGGCCGAACTCTTCGACGATGACGATCTACTCGCGGACGACCCATGCGTTGTTCTCCTTACGGCGACACAACGAACGCGGCTGCGCTTGCTGTGCGACTTGCGCGAGCTCGAGCTGCTGATGCATCGAACCGGTTCGGGAGCGGGGCGGGTCCAGCCGAGCTCACGATCGGCGCGGAAAGCGTCCGGCATTGCGAGAACAGGAGTCGGCCCATCCATCACTGCGAGAACCGCTGCATCCGAGAGGTCGGATCGAACGTCGGCGATGACCTTTGCCGGGCGGTCTGCCTTCGCGGCGTGCACGCGATTGGTGAGAAGCACGACGAACATTTCGCGATCGGGGTCGATCCAGATCGACGTGCCGGTGTAGCCCGTGTGGCCGTAGGCGCGTTCGGTGAGGTAGCGGCCGGAGCCGTAATCGCCGTCCGCGGTGTCCCAGCCAAGCGCGCGGTGACCGGCGGTGCGACGCGTGAAGAGGGAGACGGTCGAGTCGGTGAGAACCTGGACGCCTTCGTAGGTACCACCGTTCAGCATCATCTGCGCGAAGATCGACAGATCGGCGGCGGTGCTGAACAATCCGGCATGCCCGGCAATGCCGCCGAGTGCGTAGGCGTTTTCGTCGTGGACTTCGCCCTGAAGTGGATAGCCGCGGGGCGGGTGAACTTCGGTTGGCGCGACGCGATAGCGAAGTGAATCGGCGGGCCGGTAGAACGTG
Organism: Gemmatimonadales bacterium; assembly: GCA_038254845.1. Lineage (GTDB taxonomy): Bacteria > Gemmatimonadota > Gemmatimonadetes > Gemmatimonadales > Gemmatimonadaceae > UBA4720. The sequence continues at coordinate 3,479 of JBBSFT010000170.1, forward strand.
TCGTGCATGCCGAGCGGGCCGAAGACACGCCGGTTGAGGAAGATGTCGAGGCGCTGTCCGGAGACCTGCTCGACGATCATGCCGAGAACGTCGGCGCCGAGGTCGGAGTAGATGTAGCCGGAGTTGGGAGCGTACTCGAGTGGTGTTTCGACGACCATGTCGCGCGCTTCCTGCGGGCTGTGCGCGCGGCGCCACAGGTCGCGCCCGGCGGGCAGGCCGGAGCGGTGCGTGAGCAGGTCGCGAACGGTGACCTGATCCTTACGGCCACCGGAGAATGCGGGAATGTAGCGGAAGACCGGAGCGTCGAGGTCGATCTTCTTTTCGTCGTAGAGGACCATGATCGCGGTCGTTGTGCCGACGACCTTGCTGAGCGACGCGATGTCATAGATGGTACGCTCGGCGTCAACTGCGGAACTGGAGTTTTCCCATGAGAGCTTGCCGAAGCCGCGTTCCCACACGGCGGCGCCCTTGCGGCCGACGACGACGGCGGCGCCGGGGTAGCCACCTGCGGTTATGCCTCGCTGCACGACTCTGTCGATCGACTCGAGTCGTGATGCCGACATTCCAACGGCGTCAGGTGCCTTTGCGGGTAGACCGTCTCCGGCTTTCAGCAGCGAGAGTGCGGTCACGATGACCTTCAACAATTTCCAGCTCCTTCTCTACCGATAACTACTGGCAACAACGCAGCCAGGTTCCACCATTTGGAGCAAACATCTGGAGAAAAGCTCTGCGTGTGTCTTTCCATGAGGCTGACGACCCGTGTGGCGGGTTGTCACACGCGACCATACTAATACGTACGAGAGTGTTTCGCTGCTGTTTTTTTCTACGTTACGAGAGGGGAGAAAGGATCTTTGAAACGGAGTGAACTCTCGGGCCGGCCGCGGTGACTAATTTTTCAGACGGGATGCAGACCGACCAGCTGGAGCTCAGGCGCGCCATGAGTGGCGATGAGGCGGCAATGCGGCAGCTATGGCTGCGGCACTCACCTCATATCGATGCCGTTGTCCGCCGCCTTTGCGGCGACCACGACGTCGCGGCTGATATCGCCCAGGAAGTCTGGATTCAGATCTTCCGGGCGCTGCCGGGGTACCGTGGCGACTCGCAGTTTGGAACGTGGGCTCACCGGATTGCGGTGAATCGCACGCTCAATGCACTCAGGAAGATCAAGCGACTTGCGAAGATCGAGACCGATATCGAGGATGACAGCGCGTTTGTCGAAGGCGACAGCGACCGGACGTTTCTCGCGGAGTCGATCGAGCAGGCAATGGGTCAGCTGTCTCCGGGAGCGCGGACGGTGTTTGTGCTTCACGACATCGAAGGCTACACGCACGACGAGATTGGAGCTGAGCTTGGAATCACGTCGGGCGGATCGAAATCTCAATTGTTCAAGGCGCGCGCCAAGCTTCGCCGGCTGTTGGCGCACGTGGTAGGCGAATCGACTGCCGGCGTGGGAAGGACGAGTGTTGCCCCTATCTGAAAACGTGCTTGATGAAATGGTCGCTCATGAGCGCGAGCGTGGACAGCCACCACTTACCAACTGGACCTCGCTGAGCGCGCAGCTACGGTCGGAAGGGCTGATGCAGCCGGCAGCGTCGCCGTCGAGATCGTCATCAACCCGATGGCTGCAAGTTGCGGCGGGGCTGGTGCTCGCAGTTGGCGGGGCAGCGGTCGGCCGAGTGACGGGCGGCGCACCGGCAGCTCCTGTTGCCGTGCACCAGACGGCATCAATGCCGGATCAGCAGGCAGATGCGTCACTGGCCTCGGAAACCCCGGCGTTCACGTCGCCGGAACAGGCATGGGACGTTCTCAACCGGTCCGGTGCAGAGTACCAGCGTGCGTCGGCGTATCTCTCGTCAACGGGAGCGAGCAATCCGGTGCCATCAGGTCCATCCCAGTATCGCACGCGTCTCGCCGCTCTCGACAATGTCATGACCGAGATGAGAGACGCGCTCAAGGAAGCGCCGGAGGATCCGGTCATCAATCAGTACTATCGGGCCACCGTCGGCGCGCGCGAGGCAACGCTCCGCCAGCTTGGAACAACTCTTCCCGCAGGCGCGAGGCTCAACCGATTCTAATGGAAGGAATGC